>DASWRC010000279.1:0-7382 GCA_036403375.1 Pyrinomonadaceae bacterium | reverse complement strand
TCATCAGCCCAACTCTGATTAAATGGTTCAATGACACTAACGACGAATTAAAGACTATATCAGCCTCGCTTGATAGGAAAATTCGTATCGAATTAGCACGAGACATTATCGAAAGAAGATTAAATAACCTTCCTATCGCCGATGTCTTGGGTGAAAATATTCCGGCAATGGACGCTGGAAATAACCAAACTACGGTTGGTGTTTTAGTAAACAGTTCTTTAACTGGTTTTAGCGAAGGCAGTTCGGGTTTCAAGCAGGGGCGGGACAACCTTCTTGATGAATTTAATAGCGGTATGGTCGCGACCTTTGAATACACTAACAATCGCGAAGTAAGCGCCCCTGACACTTCAAATTTTCGGTTTATTGTTGAAAAAGGTATTTTGGGAAATGCAGATTTTACCCTGAATGCCGAGGCAACTATGTACAATAAAAAACCGGTTGGCGCGAATGTTAAGCGATTTAAGGATTTTAATGTTGCTTTCCAATTAGACGCACCGCTCAAGGACATTTTAATGTTCAACGACAGCGTGCTTTCATTTGCTTTTAGATATACGCGTCAGCAAAGCGATGTGGTTTTGCCGAACGGTGTAGTTGCCGACGGTACTAAAGGCGACATACTTTTCGGTCAGGCTAAGCTAACCATTCCTTTTTTTGATACGGGAATAAGATTTCCTTTTTCATTGACGTTCGGCAATCGAAGCGAATTTGTTAAAGAAAGATTTACGCGCGCTAATTTTGGTATAACGTTTGATTTAGACCAAATATTCAGACCAACAAGCCTTTTTAAATAAATTAAGAAACTCAACCGTTCCGCTAAAATGTTTGGCGGTATTGCGGAATATTCCAGCGGGACGGTTGAAGCCTCCGGCGGCGACGCAGTTGAAAAGCCGTGCGAAACCGCAGGGGCTTTCAGCGCTTTCGCTTAAATCAAAGTGAACGATAAAAAGCATTAAAGGAGAATAAAATTATGGCAAAAGAAGATGATCGGTATCCTTGGGATGTGGCGACCGAAAGGTTGATGTATGGAAATATTGACCTGAAGATTGGTATGTCGGGAAATATCCTTTTTTGACGGCGGAACTGCCGGCTAAGGTGAAGGTGATGTGCGGGACGTTTATTGAGGGGTACGACAAGATTGAGTTATAGCCGTGCGACCGATAGGCAGACGACGTCATAGTTTAACAATATTATGTCGAGCAAGCAGGATAATACGCACGTGCCGGTGCCGGCGGTGTTTTTGCCGATAAGTTTGCCTTTGGGAGCGTTTTCGGTATCGAGAAGTTTTGCCGCGAGTTTGCCGGGCTTTTTAAAAGGCAGTTTAATCAAGAAAAAATTTTACTTTTTTCTACCCGCTCCGATGGTGGCGCAGAGTTTCGTCGCAAGCTTGAGCGGAATTTCTTAAACGTTTGGAGAAAAACAATGAGGATTTTCGGGTGGAAATGGTTTCCTTTGATTGCCGCGGTGATTTTTATCTTGGCTTATGTCCTTTCAAATCTGTTCTTCGTCAACTGCAACGAATCCTTTTGGGTCTGTCACAGCATCGACGGCGAAAATATGTCAGCCCTTCCGTATTATGAGGTAAGAAAACAGGAAAATCAGGAAAATTCGGCAAATAACAACGCGGCAAATACCTCTGATAAAGCGAATCCGGCAAATACCAGTGCGGCAAATACTTCTGATAACGGAAACAAGGAGAAAAAAGGAAGTCTAACAAATAACAGGGCGGCAAATCCTCCGGATTATCTGAGCAAAATACCGGCGGAAGCGGACGTTAACTGCGACGACAAAGAGCTCGAAAAACCCGCGAGTCCGAGCCGAAATCATCTAAAATGCATCCCCGATTTGCTGCGGCTGAAAAGGACGGAATTAGACAAAGAAAACGAGCTTGTTACAAATCAGCGCAAAGTTATTGATTTAATCGCTAACCGGATAAACGAAATCAACAAACAGCTGCCTAAGGAGCAGAAAAAAACGGCGGAAACCGACGAAACCAAAAACGCCAAAAACAGCGAAACAACTGGCGAGCCGGAACCGAAATCGACCAAAATTGATGAGAACTGTAACAACCCGGCGACGCCTGACAAAACGCCGGAACCATCTCCAAGCGGGCAGTCCGAAACCGATAAGCAAATGGCGGAAACCCAGAAACTAAAAAAACTGAGAGATGAAAAGAAACAATGCAATAAAACCCTTACTAGTGAGAAAGAAACGCTCGCCGTACTGGAAAATGAAGCGATAATAACGGGCAATGAGATTGCTGAAATTCGCCAACTGGTTTCCGAGCGCTATTCAAAACGCTTGATTTTTATGTTTTTTACGGCGGCTTTCGTCATCCTGTGCATCGCGGCTATTGCCATCTCGTGTTTGATTATCAATGACGCGCTGAAGCCGTTTGACAAAGCTGAAAAAGAATCGCCGCCCACAAAACAGAAAAGAATTTCACTTCGCTGGCAAGTAATTGCCGGTTCGGTTTCGCTCGTCTTTGGCATTGTGGTTTATTGCTTTTTTGAAGACCGCTACCTGTCGATTGTTTTGCCCATGTACGTCCAGACAATCTGGTCGAACGGCGACGTTTCCGAAAAGCTGGTGCATTTTATAAACTGTTTCGGTTTTGCGGTGACCCTCTACCTGGTGTTTGCCGCCGCCGCCGTATTCTATGCGGTGCAAACGAAAGAACAGGACTCAGGAAAGGGTATTCTGAGAAGAAAAAATGACTTAGCTGCAGAAAAGGAATATCTCTCGCGCCAAATGACGGAATTAGGGGAAACCGACTCCGAAAAAAGCAAGTCTCTTGAGAGCCAAATCACAGAAATGGACAAAAAAATAGTCGGGCTTGATATTGAATTAAAAAACATATTTGAGGTCAATCGGCAGCAGATTACCAGCATTCTATACGTCGGCGCGTTGATGCTGTTTGTCGGTATGGTGCGCATTAAGCTGCTCGCCGAATGGCACTTGCTTTTTATTTCGCTCAAAGCCGATAGTCCGTTTTATACCCTTCTGTCAGACTTTTTTAATAAATCAATCGGGGTTCAGGCGGCATTTTACAGCCTTTTGCTGCTGGTTATGTACGTTCCCGTGGTTTACTCGATTCCGGGTTTAATGGATTCGCAAACCGCGACGGGACAAAATTTTCTGGAACGGCTCGGACTTCCGTTTTCAGGTGAGTTTATAAAAAAATGGATAGCTATCTTCAGTCCGGTTATGGCGGGACCGATTATGGATTTTCTCGGCAGACTCGTCAACTGAGCAAGCTGAAAAGCGGTTTTTACATAAAATTTTTTGAAGAAAAAATATGTCTAACTACACACGTCGAACATTTATAAAACAACTGGCGCTGGCAGGCGGATTTTTAGTCGCGGGCGAAAAGGCGACGCGCGTTTTCGCTAACGACGATCAAACAGGCGCGCTCGAAATGTTGACCTTAGGCGATTCAGTCGTCTGGGGACAGGGCTTGATGCCCGAAAATAAGTTTTCCCATCTGGTCTGCGATTGGCTCAAAGCGGAAAGCGGCAGGCAGGTCAATTTTCATAACGAAGCGCATTCGGGCGCGACGATTTACCCGGAATCAGACGAGAAGAAAAAATACAAATTTTACGGCAGAGAAATTAAAGACGGAGAGGAAATCAACGTGTCCTTACCAAGTATTTTCCGGCAGCTCAAGGATTCGGTTGAATTCTACAAAAGCCGGGGTGCGGCGGACGGCGGAAAATTAACGCCCGCGGCGGTGGATTTAATTCTCCTCGACGGCGGAATCAACGATGTCCATGCCTTAAACATCATTTTGTTATCGCCGGACAAAATCGGGGAACGCGCGGAAAAATTTTGCTATAAGGGAATGAAGGAATTGCTGAAGGAAGTCATCGAAAGTTATCCAAATGCCCGAATAGTTGTGACCGGTTATTTTCCGCTGATTTCAATGGATTCTAATCCGACCGAAATTCAGGACGGTGTTTTTGCGCTACTCGGTGAAAATAAGCCGCAGGAGCTGGCGGCGGAACTGACAAAGAAATTTTTAAAGATACTTCCGAAAGACTGGCACCAATTTCATAAAGCCTTAGCCGAGCGCTCCGATACATGGTACGAAAAGAGTAACGAATACCTGAGTCGAGCCGTTGCGGAAATAAACAGTGTCGAAAAATCAACTTCTTTTTCCGCAGGTAATCCGCGAGTTCTGTTTGCCGCCGTGCCTTTTTCTTCAAAGAATGCCTATGCCGTTGACGATTCAACTCTGCTGTGGAGAATCAAAGCCAAAATCAAAACCGACGACGAAATGTTTGAAGCCCGCAAAAAAATCTGCGAAGCGGTGAATAATAAATTGTTTGGCGAGTTAACCTGTCATCGCGCCGCAGCCTTTCATCCCAATATTAAAGGCGCGCAGGAATATGCAGCGGCGATTAAAAATAAACTGGCGCCGATTCTTGATGCCGCAGGCTGGAAGAAATAAAGCTTCAAAACTGAAGCAATCGTATGGAAGATGCCTTTTTATGTGAATCTGAAAAAAGACGGCTTTGATTTTGGAGAAACAGAAATTCGAGTTTCACGCCATTTTGTTGATTAAAAACGTCCGCGTTGGCAATTGGTCGCCCATTTATACGCTGACGGTTGGGAGGGAAGAAGAAAAATTATGGGAGTGAAAAAATCAGGCGAATCTGACGGCGGTAGAGTGGCAGGCATTTATCGATGCCATCGGGGCTTTGCGCGGGATGGGCAATCCGAAGCCGCGCTATTATCAAGAATTGGGGCTTGACGCGAAACTGGAATCCGGTATTTCTGCCGTCGGTCGCGCAGATGCAGAGCGTGATGCTGCGGACGGATTTTGCGGGCTTTCAGTTCGAACTCGAACGAGTACATGCCGGAGTCCACAATTCGGTCGGCGGGCAAATGGGACAGTCTAATTCTCCCGCCGACCCGCTTTTCCGGCTTCATCATTCGAATATCGACCGCGTTTGGGCGCAGTGGCAGGCGACGCCGAACAATGCGAACCCGACAAATACGAACGAAACGCTGAAGCCCTCGCCGATTATCAAAGGCAAGGTACAGGATTATTTAAATATCGGCGCATTGAATTACAGTTACGCTTAATCAAAACAAAAAAGGAGAAAAATTATGAGCAGCAGATTATTTGAAGACGATGTGACATTTTTGCAGCGGCTTTTACGGCAGGCGGGGTTTTATATGGTGAAAATCGACGGCGATTGGGGCGATAAGACCGACAAGGCGGTCGATGCCTTTGAAACGGCGTTTGCCGAGATTGCCGACCGCCTGGGGACTTTTCACCCGCGCACCGAGGCGAATCTGCACACGCTGCACCCGAAGGTGCAGGAAATGATGCGCACGACGCTGAAGACGATTCGCGACGAGGGCATCAACGCGCGCGTCATTTCAGGGACGCGCACCTACGCCGAGCAGAACAAGCTGTTCGCGCAGGGACGCTTCGGAAACAAGGGAAAGGTCGTGACGAACGCGCGCGGCGGGCAGAGCAATCATAATTTCGGGCTTGCCTGCGACATCGGGATTTTTACCGACGACGGCGCGTATCTCGGCGAATCGCCGCTGTACGCGAAAGCCGGAAAAATCGTGACGGGGGCGGGCATCAACCACGTCGATTGGGGCGGCAACTGGAAGAAGTTTACCGACCGCCCGCATTACCAGTTCCTGACCGGCTTAACGATAACCGACGTGCGGACGAAATTTGAAAACGGCAAGGCAATCTTTGATTAAAACGGCGGAAGGCGCGCGCCGAGTAAGGGCGCTGAACCCGATTATTTTGACGCCCTTACTTGCATGCGCGCCTTCGGCAAAGAGCGAGTTTTTATGAAATCGAGAATATTTTTAATGCTTTGGCTGGCGATGTCGGGCGGCGTTTCGGCGGCGTCGGCGCAGGACGGCAATTTGGCGGCGGAAAAAGCGAATTTCGAGAAGGCGCGAATCAATGCCAAAGAAATTCTGCCTGCCGAAATCCGACCCGTTATCGCCGTTACTCCGAAAAACCTCGCCATTGATTGGATTGCCGACAAGGTCAAGGTCGTTTCGTTTATGTCGATGAACGATTGCCGGAATTACGAAGCCGGGAAAAAGGTGGATTTCGGCGGCAACTGGGTGACGGCTTCGCCGGAGCTCAAAAAGAGATACGAACAAAATAAATCGGAATTCGGCGCGACCGACGCCGCCAAACTGCTTCGTATCCGGCAGCTCATCGGGCTTCACCCGGAGAACAAATACGATTGTTTTGTGGAGATTGCGCTTGACCCGAAATATCTCTGGCGACCGAGTTTTAATAATTCGGTCGAGAGCGACAAGCTTTTATTTATCCCGACCGCGTTCGACGATAAATATCAGGATTACTTTCTACGTTATTTCAAAAAATGGCTGACGGGCAGCGACCCGTTCACGGCATTGGGATACACCTGCGATTGGAAAAACGGGGAATGTGATTACGGGCTCAGCGAGTTTGTGGTCAAACCCGAAGGCAGCGGAAAGGTCGTCAATGTTTACAAAGGCGCGAATACTTACTTAAATTAAATCTGTGCGAAGCAGCCGCGATTGCGGTGCGGAATACTCAGAGAAACGATATGCATAAACGGACCTGTAAGCTGTTAGCGGCGGTTTTTTTATTTGCCCTGCTATTTTCCAATGCGAACGGCGTTTATGCGCAGTGCAGCAAATCGGTTGAGCTGCCCGACGCGCCGCCGGTCGCCGGTGAAATCCGCTTCGCCGTGATCGGCGATACCGGTCGCGGCTGCGGTCGTAACGGCACGAAATCGAAGCAGTGCTTAATCGCCGCGAAACTGCTGGACATTCAAAAACGCACCGACTTCAAAATGCTCATCTTTCTGGGCGATAACGTCTATGACAAGGGGCATCCGAACGATTTTGAAGATAATTTATACACGCCTTATAAAGACCTTTTCGCGCGCGGCGTAATCTTTCGCGGCGTTATCGGCAACCACGACGCGCAGAACGACGCGGGCGCGCTGCTCCAGTTAAAATTTTTGACCGCCGCCGATTTACCGGCGCAGGCGGTGTTTTTTAACCAACCGATTAAGGAACAGCTAAAATTTCCCGATACGATTACTCAAACCTACGGCTCGTTTACCGCCGCGCCCGGTCTGGTTAAATTCTTCGCGCTCGACTCGCCGCTGCTGACCGGCGACTTTAAGGACAAAATGGAAAAATACCCGGTCGGCGCGATAAGGGAGAGAACGAATAAAAGCCTTCCCGACGAGGAACGGGAACGTCTCGCGGAAAAGCAGCGAGCGTGGCTCCGAGACCAGCTTGCCGCTTCAAAAAAGGTCAAATGGCGGATAGTTTTAATGCACCATATATTTTACTCTTCATCAAACGGGCACGGCGTTTTAAACCCGAATAAAAACGCCGAC
>DASWRC010000278.1:0-7056 GCA_036403375.1 Pyrinomonadaceae bacterium | reverse complement strand
AACAATAATTTGGAAACAGCTACTTTGGGCGCGGGGTGTTTTTGGTGTGTCGAAGCGGTGTTTGATGATTTGCGCGGGGTCGAAGACGTCGTTTCGGGTTATTCCGGCGGTCATACGGAAAATCCGACCTACCGCGAAGTCTGTTCGGAAACGACCGGACACGCCGAAGTCACGCAAATAAAATTTAACCCGGAAGTGATTTCTTTTGCCGATATTTTGCGCGTCTTTTTCGCCGTTCACGACCCGACGACGCTCAACCGGCAGGGCAACGACATCGGCAGTTCGTACCGCTCGGCGATTTTTTATCATTCCCCCGAACAGCGGGCAGCGGCGGAAGAAATTATCAGGGAAGTAACGGAAGCCGGAATTTACGACAATCCGATTGTCACGGAAGTAACGGCGTTTGATAAATTTTACCCGGCGGAAGATTATCATCAGGAATATTTCGCCAACAACCCGGCGCAGCCTTACTGCGCGGCGGTCGTCGCGCCGAAAGTCGCGAAATTCCGCAAACAGTTTGTCAGCCGTTTGAAGAAATAACGACCTGTTTTAGAAGTCAATAATAAAAAGCCTTTCCGTTTTGGAAAGGCTTTTTTCGGTTTCTTAAAACACGACATCCGGCGGATATTCGGGAATCGGTTCGGGCGGCGCGGGAAACGGGTCGTTCGGATTCGGTGTCGGCACAGAAATCGGGTCGGTGACCGGATACGGGTCGGGTTCGACCGGCGGCATGTCCGGCGTTTCCGGAGCCGTCGGTTCGGTAAACGGATTTTCCGGTTCGTCCGGCTGCAAGTTTATTTCGTCAAAATTATTCATAAATTTTCTCCTTCTCTGCTTAAATTCCTTCGGGATAGGTTTCAGGTACGTCCGCGTGCGTCCAGCTTGCCGCCTGGTCGAGCGGTTCGAGCGCGCGCGTCACGTCGAAATGAATGACGCCGTCGAACTGGCGCGGCAAATCGGCGTAAAAATAATGACTGGCGCGCTCGGTTTCGGGGCGATAAATAACGCCGATGGCGCGCTCTAAAAGCTGACCGCGAAAAGCGCCGCGCGTTTCCTCGTCGCGCAAATTTAAGAAAAAGCGCGGAATTTCGGCTTGATGAAAAAGCCGCTCATAAGAATTGTTCAAACCTTCGCGGACGCGTTTGAGCCGCGCCGGTTCGTCCCAATTATCGGTCGCCGTAACCGTTCCGGTGAACGTCGTAAAGCCGATATTGATTGTTTCGCCCGCGAATTGTTCGCGGATTAATTGCCCGACGTTCCATTCGCCGCGCTGCTGCATATCGGTCGCGCTGGCGTCGCCGAGATGAGAATTATGCGCCCAGACGACGATTTTCGGCGGTATTTGCTGCGATTCGAGATGCGCGGCGAGCGCGGCGAGCGTTTCCGCCATGTGACGGTCGCGCAAATTCCAGCTCGAAACGCGCCCGCGAAACATCTCGCGGTAATATTCTTCGGCGTTGATGACGAGCCGCGCGTTCTGCTCGGCGAAAAAATACTCGTCACGCGCGACAAAACCGTCGCGATTCATATAATTGAAGGCTTTTTGGCGCAAATCCATCAATTGATTGACAGCCTCGTCTTCGCACGATTTTGAAACGTCGAAGCTCGCCGCGTAGCCGTAATGCTGCCCGTCTTCGCCGAACGCGTTAAAGCACGAGTAACGATAACGCGCCCGGTTTGCGGCTTCCTTATCGACCGCCTCGAGATATTTCAAAACCGCCGCCATCGAAGAATGAAGACTGTACAAATCGATGCCGTAGAAGCCGACTTTTTCACCCATGCCGAGCGGGTCGTTGTGGTTTTTCAACCACTCGACAAATTCCAGAACCTCGGTGTTGCGCCACATCCAGAGCGGAAATCTTTGAAATTCGCCTAACGCGTCTTCCGCCGTCCGGTCGCTTCCTTCGCCGCGCACAAACCGGTTGATGCGATACGCGTCCGGAAAATCCGCCTCGACCGCGACCGCCGCGAAATCCTTTTCGGCAATAAGCCTTTTTGTAATGGCGGCGCGATATTTATAAAATTCATGCGTGCCGTGCGATGCTTCGCCGATTAAAACAAACCGCGCGTCGCCGACCAGCGCCAGAATTTCGTCCGTCACGTCGCCGGCACCGCTCAAAGGAACGGCTTTTTCTCTAATTAAATCAATCGCCGACATAAAATCTCTTTTAGCGAACCGATTTTTAATCGTCGTTAATTTCAATATCGTGCTTTTTCGCGGCGCGCTTGATGCGGTTTTTAATCGTTTCAACCTCATCGGCATCGTATTTCGCCGCATTGTCCCTGTGATTAATATAATTCCACGCGGCGCGGACGTGTTCCGGCGTATCAATCGGATATTTATTGTTGACGGGGTCGGCAAACTCCACGTCGCCGTATTTTTCTTCGCCGGTTTCGGGATTTACGTCTTCGCGTTTATCGATTTTCGCTGCTTTCGTACTCATAATTTTTTCTCCTTGTGCTTTATTTAACCGGCACGATTCGCATAATCCGGTCGTCTTCTTTTGCCGTGCTGCCGCGCCCGTCGCGGTTCGAGGTCGAAAAATAAATCGCGCCGTCGGGACCTTCAGCCATTTCGCGGACGCGTCCGAATTTTCCTTCCAATAAATTTTCCTGACTGACGACGCTGCTGCCGTTCAAAACAACGCGGATAATCCGCGCGCCGCGCAGACAGCCGAAAAAGAAATTGCCGCGAAAAGCCGAAAAAATCGTGCCTTTGTAAATCATTCCGCTCGCCGGTGCGCACGCCGGCGTGTATTCCAGGAGCGGCGCGACCATCCCGGCGCGCGTCTGTTTGCCCCAGATTTCCGCCCAGCCGTAATTTTTGCCGCGTTCGACGAAATTCATCTCGTCCGCGCCGCCGCCTTTGCCTTCAAAGCCCGACGGACCGTGTTCGGTTTGAAACATCAAACCTTCCGGCGACCACGCCAAACCCTGCGCGTTGCGGTGTCCGATGGAATAGATTTCGGGACGATAATTTTTGTCTTTAACAAACGGATTGTCTTCCGGCACGCTGCCGTCGTCATTGAGCCGCAGAGTTTTTCCGGCGAGCGAATCGGTTTTTTGCGCCAGATTCCAGTCGGTCGAATCGCCGGTCGTGACGTAAAGCTTGCCGTCGGGACCGGTGCGCGCGCGTGTTCCGGCGTGATTCGGCGAAGCGGGAATGTTTTCGATAATCGTTTTCGGTTCGAGAAAGGTTTTGCCGTCGTAGCGATAGCGCGCGACTCTCACTCTCTGCCCGCCGTCGCCGCGATAGGCGTAAGAAAGATATATGAATTTGTTCTGCGCAAAATTCGGGTGCAGCGAAATATCCATTAAACCGCTTTCGCCCGAAGGCTCAACGTCGGGAACTTTGAAAACCGTTTCGCTGCGAAGCCGCCCGCCTTCGATAATCCGGACTCTGCCCGGTCGCTCGGTGAAAAGCAGATTGCCGTCGGGCAAAAAAGCGAAGCCCCATGGAACTTCCAAGCCGGTCGCCACGGTTTCGACGCGAAACCGCGCGTCGCCCTTCTGCGTCGCGACGGTTTCGCTTTCGGCAATTCCTTTCGGCGCTTGCCCGCACGCCGTAACCAGAAGGGCGCTGCTTAAAATCAAACTGAAAATAATTTGCTTCATAACAATTTAGACGCGGCGCGGCGGCGGTTTGTTTCAAGGCTGACAAAAAGCCCTTTTCACCGCCTTAAAGGGCAGCGGGATGAAGGGCAGCGCGATGAATAATTTAAATCTTTAACCTCATTTAAATCTTTAACCTCATCGCTCCGCCCTCATCCATAATCGCTTCCTAAACGCCGCCCGTCGCTCGTCCGAATTCGCCGGCGTTCATGACGCCTTCATCGGTATCGGGCGTGCTCCATTGTCCGCGCACGACGTAGGCGTTGCGATTCAGGTGAACTTTGCCGTCCGTCACGGTGGAAACCCACGCGAGCGGAATGAAATGATGTTTGGCGTCGGTCGAATCCGTGCGCGTCAGCTTGATTTGTTTGCCGTCAACGTGGTCGACCGTTCCGACGTGCTGATTGTCGGCGCTGACAACTTCCGAATGCGCGGTAATTTCCGACGCATCGAAAGACGCTGCGCCGAGAGATTTCGGTGATTCTTTATCGTAACCGTCCGTGTATTTTTTGCGCGAGCTGAGCCACGCCGCGATGCCTAAGCCGGCACCGACCGCAAGCGCGCCGGTAATGAGCGGATGCAGTTTTGATTCCTGGTAAACGCTCGTTTCGACGACGTAGCGTTCACGCGCGCCGCGCTCGCGAAGATTCGAGTTTGTGTCGTATAAACCATCCGAGCGGTTTTGCCGGGCGGGTTCGCCCGAGTTCTGGAACGAATCAATCATCATTTCGTTGACCTTTTCGCCCGTGCGCGGCGCGAGCTTCGCCATCGAGGAATGCAGCTTCGCCATTTCGCCGACGAAAAATTCCGGCGTGCCGTTTTCGGCGCAGTAAAGAATCGCTTCGGCAACCAGCTCGGGCGCGTAAACCGGCGGCGGCAGTTGCGGTTCGTACGGCAGATAGTTTTTCGCGTTTTCCGGGAACGGCGTGTGAATCGCGGTCGGTTTGACGAGGCTGACGGTAATCGGCAAACCGTCGGCTTCGAGCTCCATTCTGAGGGCTTCGGTAAACGCTTTGACGGCGTGTTTCGAGGCGGAATACATTCCCTGAATCGGGACGACCGCGTCCGAAACTTCGCTGCCGACGTTGACCAGCGCGCCGCCGCGTTCGCGCAAGTGTTCGACGGCGATTTTCGAGCCGTTGACGACGCCCCAGACGTTCGTTTCAAAAAGTCTTCGCAAATCTTCGGTCGGCACGTCCATAATGCGCCCGTAAATCGAACCGCCGGCATTGTTGACCCACGTGTCGAATCCGCCGAATTCGGTGCGCGCCTTATTTGCCGCTTCGCGCAGCGCGTATTCCTGCGCGACGTCCGCCGCGTGATAAATCGCGCGCCCGCCGTTGGCGTTGATTTCGTTTGCAAGCGCGCGCAAAGCTTCTTCGTTGCGCGCGACGAGCACGAGCCGCGCGCCCTGTTCAGCCGCCATTCGCGCCGTCGTCAAGCCGATTCCGCTCGTCGCGCCGGTAATAACTATCGTCTGTTCACTGATTTTTTTTAAGTTCATGATTGCTTTACTCCCTTTACACGTATTCTTGTCCGGTCGTGTTTCTAGCCCCGTTAACGGAAAAGTTTTCGGAAAAACCGGCAGCCGGCAACTGATAATTTTTAGTTATCGGCTGCCGGTTATCAGCAATTCCGAAAAGCAGTTTGTGAATAGATTTTCAATTTTAGCTACTTCATTTTCGATTGAATTCCTTTAATCATATCGAGGTGCATCTGCAAAGTCGGCAGCGTTTTGCCCGCCCAGGCTTTTACGTCCGCGTCCTTGCCGTCTTCCGATTGGTCCTTGAATGCCTCGACATCTTCTTCGTGGTCGTCAACCATCGCGTCGACGTAAGCTTTATCAAAGTCAGCGCCCGACAGCCCGTTTAGTTTATCCATCAAAGATTTATGTTTCGCCGAAAGCTCGGTCGGCACCGAGAAATTTTTCTTTGCCGCCAGCTCTTTCAGCTCGTTGTTCGCCTTTGAGTGGTCGGTAATCATCTGCTGGGCGAATTTTTTAACGTCCGGATTCGTTCCTTTGGTCGAAGCCAGCTTGCCAAGCTCGACTTCTGCCATTCCGCCCTGCGCGGCTTCGGTTAAAAATCCGGTATCGCCGGTTTTCGTGTCGCTGCGCATATTCGTCGCGTCGTTGGTGTTCGAGCCGACGCCGGTGACCGTGTTCGCGTTTGTCCGGTTGTTGATGTTCGGCTGGTTGCGGTCGGTCGATGTCATATCGCTCGGGCGCGTGCTGCAGCCGAATAGTGAAACTCCCAGAAACCCGATAAAAAAGCCAAAAGTTAAACGTCTTCGCATAATTTTCTCCATCAAAAAGCGGGCACGCATCTTCTCTTCTCTGCCTGCCCGCAATTTTAGTATTTCCTTCTACCGACGATTCGAATTAGTGTTCGAATTAGTGTTCGAATTGGAATTCCGATTTGAATTCGAGTTGCGATTCGAATTGGAATTGCGATTCGAATTGCGATTCGAGTTCGAGTTCGAACTCATATTCATATTTCCGCTGTTGGAGTTCATATTCATATTTCCGCCGCCGGAGTTCATATCGCTGTTTGAATTCGAATTACCGTTCGAATTGCCGCCGCTTTTCATATTCTTCACCGAATCGTTCAATGTGCGCGCCATCTGCAAATGATTTTGCAGCGCCGGCAGCATTTTGGCGGCAAACGCTTTCGAATCGGCATCCGTGCCGCGGTCGGATTCGCGTTGGAACAACTTGACCGCCGCCTCGTGGTCTTTGACCATCTGTTTCATATATGCTCTATCAAAATCCGTGCCGCTCGCGGCGCCGAGCTTTTCCGCCGCCGCGCGGTGTTTGGCGTCGGTGTCGGTCGGCAGCGTGACGTTTTTGCCCGTCGCCAGCGAGGTAAGTTCTTGATTTGCCGCCGTGTGGTCGGTCACCATTTGCTGGGCGAAGCTGCGCACCTGCTCGCTACTCGCGCGCTGCAGGGCGAGATTGCTGAGCATTACTTCAGCCAATCCCATCTGTGCCGCCTGTGTGTAAAAACTGTCTTGATTTGATGCTTGGGTAATGACTCCATTCAATACAAAAACAGTTATCGCCAAAGTTGTGCATAGTGCTAAAATTTTTCTCATATATTTACTCCTTGTTTAAATTTAAGACCCTTTAAACTATTAAAACTTTCCTCTCGGACACGAGTTTGTTATTTAAATGACAAACAGGTGTTCGAGTGGAAAGCTTTGCTAAAAAGCCCGTGTTAATTTTGGAATCTGCAAGCCGGATGCCAGAGAAACTCCGGCGGAATTCTGAAGTAAACTATTTTTACAAAGCGGGAAGTTATACAATAGACCTCTTGCGAAATTAAAATAGAAATGACAAAAACTAAGTTATTGGAGTAAAACTCGAATGACTTACGATGTTGTCAAAAACTTAAAAGATGGTGACTTCAAACGATTATGCGGAGTCACCAAAGAAACTTTTTCCGC
>DASWRC010000277.1:0-24735 GCA_036403375.1 Pyrinomonadaceae bacterium | reverse complement strand
CCAGTTTTCAGTCCTAAATCCCTGAGTCTCGATTCGTTCCTTCGCCTTTTGCAGCAAATCCGGAAAGGCGATCGCGCGTCCCCAGATTTCGCCTAAAATGACAAGCGCGGCTTTGGTTAACGGATGGTCGATTTCGATGCCGACGCCTTTCATGCCGACGAATTTTTCCTTCGCCGCCGTTGCCAATTCAGGCGTTTGCGAAACCGCACGAATCGAAGACGCGAGCCGAAACTTATTCATCAAGGGCGGTTCGGGATTGCGATTCAGCTCAATTTCCGCGCGGCAAAAAAGCGTCTGGCGAAAGACGCGCCCGCGAAAAAAATCGAGATATTGTTCACGTTCAACGACAGCCTCAAGCGATTCGATAAACTCGCGCGCTTCCGCCGATAAACTCTGCGTGCCCATCGCGTGCAGCTCGGCTTCCGAGAGATACTGCAAACCGTTTTTTTCAAGCAGCGCGGCAAATTCGTGAAAATAAAATGCCTGATTGATGTCGGATAGATCGTCGTGAAAAATGTCTGCCGCGTCGTGTTCGAAATGGCGTTTCAGCTCGCTTTGCAGAATCGGCGCAAAGATTTCTTTTTCGGTCGTGTTTTCGCCTAAAAACGCGAGGAAGGAAACGGCTTTGCCGACTTTTTCGAGCGGTTCGTCGAAATGCTGCGCATGAAAACGCATCATTTTCTGCACCATCTGCCGGTGATGCGCGCCCGGGAAAGCGTTGTAACTGACGTATCCGACGCCCGATTCCGTCAGAAATTCGCGGTAAAGCGCCAGCACTTTATCGCGCACGAAATCCGGAACCCACGAAAAAAGCCCGTGCGCGATGACGTAATCGAATTTGCCGAATTGCTGCGAAGACATTTCCATGACGTCCATCTGATAAAATTCGACGTTTTGCAGGTTCAACTCCAGCGCCGCGCGTTTGGCTTCCGTGATGTGATTTTCCGCCAAATCAACGCCGACAAACGCGGCGTCCGGTAAATTAAAAGCGTGCGAAATCAGATTGCTGCCGTTGCCGCAGCCGAGTTCGAGCACGCGGCAGGCTTCGACGCGCGCCGGCATCATTCCGAAAAGCGTCGCTAAGCCAGCCAGGCGGTCGGGATGCGTTTGCAGGAAAAACTTGCTCGGGTACGGCATCACGTCATACGAAAAAATTTCCTTCATTTTTTTCTCCGAAAAACTATTTCTAGCGACTTTAACACGAAAAAGTTTCTGTTCAAAAAACACAGGAAATCAGCCGCGGAAAAACCGGGGATTTCGCAAATAATTTTATTTAATCGGCGCGAATCCGCGTCTATCCGCGGCTAAAAAAATATGAAAGTTCCTTTAGTTCAAATCGAACAGCAAAAACTCGGTTTCCTGAGCGAGCGATTTGAATTCGAGCGCGGTTACATCGCTGACCGCCGCGCCGTCGCCTGTCTGCAGCGTTTCGCCGTTTAATTCAAGCTCGCCTTTGACGATTTGCACCCATGCATGACGATTTTGCGCCAGCTCGTGCGAAACCGTTTCGCCTTCGGCGAGAATCGAGCTGTAAAGATTTACGTCCTGATGAATCGTTACCGAACCGTCAGTTCCGGCGCGCGAAGCGACCAATTTTAATTTGCCTTTTTTGTCTTCGGGCGCGAAAAAAGTCTGCTCATAACCTGGCGTTAAATCTTCTTCTTCGGGCAGAATCCAAATTTGCAAAAGGTGCGTTTCCTCGCTCGGCGAGCTGTATTCGCTGTGCAGAATGCCGGTTCCGGCGCTCATTCTTTGGACTTCGTTCGGCAGAATCGTCGTGCCGTTGCCCATCGAATCCTTATGCGATAATTCGCCGCGCAGAACGTAGGTCAAAATTTCCATATCACGATGCCCGTGTGTCGGAAAACCCTGATTCGGTGCGATAAAGTCCTCGTTAATCACGCGCAGCGAGCGAAAACCCATGTGTTGCGGGTCGTAAAAATTGCTGAATGAAAACGTGTAATTCGTATCTAACCAACCGTAATTGGCGTGACCGCGTTCCTTGTTTCGTCTGATTTTAATCATTGCTTTTTCTCCTTTAATCTTTCCCGGTATAATGCCGGTTTATGATTCAAGTTTAGCGGAGAAACCGGCGCGTGTAATCATCAATTGCCGTGAGATTTTTCTCATACTTTCGGGTGAGGGCGATTTGGGATTTTAGATTCGGGATTTGCTCACGCACTTATCAAATAATCCAAAATCCAAAATCAAAGAACGCCCGTTTCCAGCAGAGTCAGCGTTGCATTGACGGTGTCGAGTTCGGCTTCGATGCCGACGGGCATTGTAAACTGGTCGCGAATGTGACCGAAAGACAAGCCGTAAACGACCGGAATCCCGAGCTCGCCGAGCCGGTCTTTTAATACATCGAGCAATGATTGCGTGGCGTCGCCTTTCGGGTTGCAGTCTTCAAAAACGCCGAGCGCGATTCCGGCAAGTGATTGTAGCTCGGCGCTTTGTCGTAATTGCGTGAGCATCCGGTCGATGCGGTAAGGCTGCTCGCCGACATCTTCCGTAAAAAGAATTTTGCCTTTCAGGCTTTCGAGCGCAAACGGCGTTCCCGCCAGAGCCGAAAGCAGCGAAAGATTTCCGCCGATAAGCTGCCCTCGCGCTTTTCCGCCGGCGATGATTTCGGTTTTGAAAAGATTCGATTCGTTTGCTTTGTTGAATTCGCTGATTTCGATTTTATACGGTGCGGACGGATTCATCAGCGCGGCGGTAACGTGTTTTTTCGTGTAATCGGACAATTCCGACGCCGCGACCGGACCGTGAAAAGTAACCAGTCCGGTTTTTTGCGAAATCGCCAGGTGAAGCGCCGTAATATCGGAATAGCCGATCAGGATTTTCGGATTTTTCCTGATTAAATCGTAATCAATCGAGGGCAGCAATCGCGCCGCGCCGTAGCCGCCGCGCACGCACCAGACGCCCGCAATTTCCTTGTCAGAAAATGCCCAGTGAAGGTCGTCGAGCCGCTCTTTATCGGTCGCCGACAGGAAACCTTTAATTCCGCGCGCCGCTTTGCCGACTTGCGGTCGAAGTCCGAGACTTTCGAGATTTCCGAGCGCGTGGTCGAAAGATTCTTTGCTCAAGCCGCTCGCCGGAGCAATCACGGCGACCTTATCGCCTGTTTTTAAGCGCTTTGGTTTGATGATTTTAGTTTTATTCACACGTTTGCTTTTGCCGGGAAACGAGCTTGCCAGAAACGGCAGCGCCGCCAAGCCTTTTAATACGTCGCGTCTTTTCATATTTAATTTCCACCTAAAATTTACAGATGAATTCTCACGAGCCCGCGCCGGATGGCGAGCGTCGCCGCGCTTGTCCGGTCGGAGACGCCGAGTTTTTCAAAAATGTTTTTGACGTGAGTTTTGACGGTGTTTTCCGAAATGTCTAAATCGTACGCGATTTCCTTGTTCGATTTTCCGGCGACGATTTGCTGCAGGATTCGCGTTTCGGTCGGCGTCAGCTCTTCGCTGCCGAAGCTTTCGCTTAAAATTTCGGCAATGTCGCTCGGAATATATTTTTTGCCGCTTGAAACAACACGAATCGCTTTCATTAATTCTTCGGGCGAAATGTCTTTGCAGATATAGCCGAGCGCGCCTTTTTTCAAGGCTTTGCTGATTTCCGCGTCGCCTGCCGTGTCCGCCAGAACCAGAATTCGCGCGCGTTTTTCCTTGCCCAGATAATCTTCCAGCGTATCAATCGCGCACGAATCGGGCAGGCGCAGGCTCAAAATTGTGACATCGGGCTTTAACGCGCGAAATTTTTGAAAACCTTCGGCACCGGAATCGGCTTCGCCGACGATTTCAAAATCCGTTTTTTCGCTTAAAATCGTGCGGATTCCGATTCTGACAAGCGTCAGATTTTCGATGATAAGCACGCGAATCGGAATTTTCATATCTTCTAGACTCAATTTTCATTATTTTCCCGCCAAAAGCAACAGGCTAAAGATTTTCTCGAAAAACTCTGAATCTTTGCGCCGCCGAATTTCGTTTTGATTTCAGGATAGAAATTTTTAAATAAAATCGAGGAAGAGAAAAATTATGGCAGACCAAAAATATGTCGTTGCGGCGCGTGTCGGAACTTCTTACGAGGATTGTATCGTCGTTGACGAAGACGCGATAATTATCGCGACTCACCGCGTAGTTTACGGACCCGAGACGAAGGAAAACTGCGAACGGTGGAAGCGCTCGCATTGTCAATAGAAAGAGTGCCGGCGCTGAAAATCGTGCAGGAATTCGACTTAAAATAAACCGCCGGGCGAGTTAGTTTTTCGCCTTAAAACCGCCGAACAGGTGAAGGCTGACTCCGGCTAAAGTCGCGTAAAGGGCATAGCGGCTGATATTGGAAAAATGCTGCGCCCAATAAGTTTCGTAAACGAACGCCCAGACGAACAAAATGCCGGCGGCAATCAGTACGGCGGAAGCGAAAACCTGTGTGATTTTTCGCCAGGTTTCCGCGTGAATTTGCAGGTAAACGCCGAGCACTATGTGAATCAGGCTCGACAGCAAAATATAAATGTGTCTGGAGCGCATCAAAAGCCGAAAATCCTGCGGAATCACGTCTTTGTCGGGAAAATCCCAACGCATAAATTTTCCCGTCACGAGAAACGTGATAAAAACGACGATTCCGAAAATCAAGTGTGCGTAGCGCATAAATTTGATTGGATTTGCTGAAACGTTTACCGCGAGGATTTTGTCACGAAAATTGTTTATTTGCACTATCGCTGACTTATTTGACAGAAAGTTTTTTCCGGTACAAAATTAGCGAAATCCCAAAAGGAGAAAATTTTATGTTTGTGATTCGCAACGTTTTCAAATGCAAACCGGGGCAGGCGAAAAATTTAACCGAGCATTTTCAAAAATCGATGGCATTAATGGAAGGCGTCAAATCTCGGATTCTGGTCGATTACGTCGCCGATTTCTGGACGGTCGTGCTCGAAACTGAAACCGATGATATAACGGGTTTCGAGCAGCAGCTTAGCGAATACGGCAAACGCGCCGACGTGCAGGAAGCGATGAGCGGCTATATGGATGCGGTCGAAAGCGGCTATCGCGAAATTTTCCGCGTCGTCTAATTCACAATACAAATATGTCTTTTATTTATCGCCTTAATCGCGGTTACGGTGTGAAACTGTGGCAAAATATACTGATTTTGTTTTGTTTATCGGCAACGACAATGAACGCGCAAAGCACTTCAAAAAACGATAATTTCGCTGCCGAATATAAAAAATTCAAAGCGTTTTACGAGACCGAGCTGAAACAAAACGGCATCGTCGGGAGCAGCTTTGTTTTTTTGAAAGATAACAAAATCATCGCCCGGGATTTTTACGGCGCGGCGAATCTCGAAAAAAATCAGGCGGTTGATGAAAACACGATTTACCACTGGGCGTCGAACACGAAACCTTTTACCGGCATCGCGATTATGCAGCTTCGCGACCGCGGGCTTTTGAAGCTGGACGACGCGGTTATCAAATATCTGCCCGAATTAAAAGCGGTTCATAACCCGTTCGGCGAAATGGGGGACATCACCATTCGCCAGTTGATGAATCACAGCGCGGGTTTTCGCAACTCGACGTTTCCCTACAAGAAAGGCAAAGACTGGGAGCCGTTCGAGCCGACAAAATATTCACAGGTCGAAGCGATGCTGCCTTTCACGGAAATTCTCTTTAAGCCCGGAAGCCGGTTTAGTTATTCAAATTTGGGAATCGTTTTTCTCGGGCAGATTATCGAGCGGCTGACCGGCGACGATTACGAGGTTTACGTCGATAAAAACATCCTGCGCCCGCTCGAAATGTACCGCAGTTATTTCGACGCGACGCCGTATCATCTTTTGAAATATCGCTCGCACAGCTACTACATCGAAAACGGCGTTCGGACGACCGGCAGATTCGACGCCGATTCGGGCATCACGGTTTCAAACAGCGGTTTGAACTCGCCCTTGACGGATATGGTCAAATACCTGAATTTTTTAATCGGCGACGAAAGCAAAAGTGAAATTCACGACGGAATCTTAAAGCGCGCCTCGCTCGAAGAAATGTTTCGCCAAACGATTCCTGCGCCTTTAGACGCGAACGGCAACGCCGGATTTACGACCGGAATCGGTCTGAACTTCTTTCTCGACGAGCGCGGCGGCGAAACCTATCTCGGACACGGCGGCGACCAGAACGGGTTTATCAGCTATATCGAATTCAACCAGAAAAAACGGACGGCTTCCGTCCTGGTTTTCAACACCAGCCTGATTTTGCCCGACAATACGCCGCCCGAAAAGGATATGGTCAGCCGTCTTCGCAAAGCCGTCCGCGTGCTCCATAATAGTTTTTAGGATTGATTTTACGAAACGCCTTTTGACGCGTCCCAACTTCCCTGCAATTTTCGGATTACGACAATCTGCCCGCCGTGATGCGCGTTATGGAGATTAACGTGCGAAAGCAGCACCGCCCAGAGCATTTCATTGGTTGCGGAAACCGTCTTGCTGAATTTCGTTTCATTCGCCGTTTCGAGCAGGCTTCGCCATTCGGTCATAATTCGCTCGAATTTTTCGACTTCGCGCTGCCATGCTTCCGCCGAAACCGCATCCGCGCCGGCGAATGTTTCGTCGTTGTCGGTCGTCGGGTAAACGTATTCGATGCCCTTAAATCTTTCGACGTAAGCGCGGTTGTAAAAATTCAGGTGCGCCAGAATTTCCCAAATCGAATTTTCGAGATTTTCCGTTTTCCACGCCGCCTGTTCCGCCGTCAGATTGTTGAGCGCGTTTTTAAGCGCGACAAACCAGCCGTTTTCGTCATAAGCGGCGGTAAATTGTTTCAGTAAAATTTCTTTCGTCGTCATAAATTTGATTCTAAACGATAACCGGTTTAATCCTCAAAAATAACGGCTTCCTGTAAATTTTTCCCGTTTTTGTCTCTCTCGGAAAGAATCGGCAGCTCGCCCGCCAGCTGCCAGTCGATGCCGACCTGCGGGTCGTTCCAGAGCAGCGAGCGTTCCCACTCGGGCGCGTAAAAATCGCTCGCTTTATACAGGACTTCCGCCCATTCGCTCAAGACGTAAAAACCGTGCGCAAATCCTTTCGGAACAAACAACTGCTTTTTATTTTCGGCGGAAAGTCGAACGCCGAACCATTGCCCGAAGGTTTCGGATTTGCGCCTTATATCGACCGCCACGTCGTAAATTTCGCCGACCGCGACTCTGACCAGTTTGGTTTGCGGATGCTGAATTTGGTAATGAAGCCCGCGCAGCGTGCCGCGCCGCGAACCGGAATGATTGTCCTGCACGAAGGTGTCGGTAATTCCAGCCTGCGAGTACTTTTCAGCCTGGTAAGATTCCAAAAAAAAGCCGCGTTCATCGCCGAAAACGTCCGGTCGCACGACCAGCACGCCCGCCAGGCTCGTCTGTTCAACAATCATCTTTTTATTAGTTTTTATCTGAAATCTCTCAAAAATATCGGCAGGATGATGCCGCGCGGTTACGGGGCGCATCATCCATACCGATATAAATTAGATTGACGCTTAAACGAGCTTCTTTGCCTTCGCGACGACATTTTCGACCGTGAAGCCGTATTCGCGGAAAACGTCTTCCGCCGGCGCCGACGCACCGAATTTATCGACCGTCAAACAATCGCCCGCGTCGCCGACGTATTTTGCCCAGCCCATCGAAACTCCGGCTTCGATAGCCAGCCGCGCCCGGACGCCGGCAGGCAAAACCGATTCGCGGTATTCAGCCGATTGCTCATCGAAAAGCTCCCAGCAGGGCATCGAAACAACGCGGGTCGGCGTGCCTTCCGCTTCCATCTGTTCACGCGCCTGCATCGCCAGACCGACTTCCGAACCGGTCGCAATCAAAATCAATTGCGGCGCATTATTTGAAGCTTCGGCTAAAACGTAAGCGCCTTTCAGGGTTCCTTCCGCCGAGGCAAATTTCGTGCGGTCTATCAGCGCGACCTTCTGCCGCGAAAATGCGAGCGCGGTCGGCGCGTGACGCCGTAAAAGTGCGATGCGCCACGCTTCGCGCGTTTCGTGCGCATCGCCGGGACGAATCACGAAAAGATTCGGAATCGCGCGCAGCGCCGCGAGATGTTCGACCGATTGGTGTGTCGGACCATCTTCGCCCAAGCCGATGGAATCATGTGTGAAAACGTAAATCACCTGTGCCTGGGAAAGCGCGGCGAGGCGGATTGCCGGGCGCATATAATCGGAAAACGTCAGAAAAGTTCCGCCGTACGGAATAAGCCCGCCGTGCAGCGCGATGCCGTTCATCGTCGAACCCATCGCGTGCTCGCGAATGCCCCAGTGCAGAACGCGACCTTCGTATGAACCGGCTTCCAAACTCTGCGAAGCCTTGATACTGGTATTGTTCGACGGCGCGAGGTCAGCCGAACCGCCGATGAGCGACGGAATTTTTTCGGCAATCGCGTTGATGACTTCGCCCGAAAAAGCGCGCGTCGCTTTGGCTTCCGTGCCTTCAAAGGTCGGCAGCGCCGATTCCCAATCTTCAGGTAATTCGTCGTTGACGATTTGCTTGAAAACCTTCGCTGCGTCCGGGTATTTTCCGCCGTAGCTTTCGACCAGCTGATTCCAGTCTTTTTCAAGCTCCGCGCCGTGTTCAACGCCCGCGCGGAAATGCGCGTAAACTTCCTCCGGCACATAAAACTGCGCGTCTTCGTCCCAGCCCAAATTGCGTTTCGTTTCGCGGACGGCTTCTTCGCCGGGCGCGTCCGAGTGCGCTTTATTCGTGCCTTGTTTCGGCATTCCGAAACCGATAATCGTTTTGACGCGAATCAGCGACGGCTTGTCTTTCACGTCCTGCGCTTCCGCGATTGCATTTTCGATGGCGGCTAAATCGTTGCCGTCTTCGACCGTTCTGACGTGCCAGCCGGCGGCTTCGAAACGCTTTGTCACGTCTTCGGTAAATGCCAAATCGGTCGAGCCTTCGATTGTGATGTTGTTGTCGTCGTAAAGATAAATGATGTTTCCTAAGCCTAAATGACCGGCAATCGACGCCGACTCGTACGAAATTCCTTCCATCAAATCACCGTCCGAGCAAATCGCGTAGATATAATTATCGACCAGCGGAAAATCTTCGCGGTTAAACGTCGCCGCTAAATGAGCAGAAGCGATTGCCATCCCGACGCCGTTCGCAAAACCCTGACCAAGCGGTCCGGTCGTCACTTCGATTCCTTTCGTGACGTGATTTTCGGGATGCCCGGGCGTCGTCGAACCGTATTGGCGAAAACGCTTAATCTCGTCCATCGAAACCGATTCGTAGCCCGTCAGATGAAGCAGGCTGTAAACCAGCATCGAGCCGTGCCCGCCCGACAGGATAAAGCGGTCGCGGTTGAACCAGCGCGGATTTTTCGGATTATGCCAGAGGAATTTCGTCCACAAAACATAAGCCGCCGGAGCCATCCCGAGCGGCAAGCCCGGATGCCCGGAATTCGCTTTCTGAACGGCATCGAGCGAAAGCGTTCTGATGGTGTTAATACAAAGTTGGTCAATATTCTGTTGTGTCATCGGCGCAGTTGTCATAGTTTTTTGGTTGTCGAAAATAATTCTTCAATTTTCTCTTTTCTCGACTCAAATTGCCAAAGCCGTTTTCAGATTTTCTAAAAAATCTTTGTCTTTCAGCAAATCTTCCCTGACTAATGCATATCTTATCGGATGAGCAAATCGTAAAATTTCTTGTGCCTTTTTCGAGCTTCCTGATAAACGGCGTGCCGCTTTTTATCAAAATTAAATCGGGTGCCTGCCGGCGTTTTCAAATTTGAAATATCTTCTATTTTGCCGATTGATTCGAGCGCAAGCAAGACCGCGCCGCGCGAAGATGCTTCGTGCGTTTCGGGCAGACTCATTTTCTGCGCCAGAGTATCGGCGATAATCTGCGTCCAGACGGGCGATTCGCGCAGCGCGCCGCCGGACGCGATGATTTCTTTGATTTCCAAAAATTCGCTTAACTGGTCGTAAATTTCGGCGAAGCGATAGGCGACCGACTCCAATGCTGCCTGGACAATATCAATCGCGTCGGTCGCCGATTTCAAGCCGATAACCGCGCCGTGCGCCGATTCGTGATAACCCGTGCTGCGCTCGCCCGCCAGAAACGGCAGAAACGTTAACCCGTGCCCGTCCGGCGCGCGTCCGGCAATTTTCTTTTCGATCTGGTCGTCGTCCGGTTCGAGCCGCAGATTATCTTTGAGCCAGTGAAAAAGCCCGCCGCCGTCCGACAGCGCGCCGCCCGTAATAACTCGCTCGCGGTCGATGCGGTAACACCAGAGTCCGCTCGGGATTTTTTCGGGAATCGGACCGCGATAGGCGACGCGCATCGCGCCGGAAGTTCCAATCATCAGCGCGGCTTTCGATTTTTCGACGCAGCCCGCTCCGATATTGTTTGCCGCGCCGTCGCCGATTGCCGGAAACCATTTCGCGTTTTTTAATCTCGTCCAGCGCTTTTTGTATTTTGGATTGAGCAGAAAAGTTTCGTCGTCTCCGGCGATGCGCGACAATTTTTCGGGCGTCAGCCGGAGAAAGTAAAACAGGTTTTCATCCCAAACGCATTTTCGCAAATCAAAAATGCCGGTCGCCGAAGCCATTGAAACACTCGTTGCGGCTTCGCTGAAAAATCTTAAAGCAATAAAATCGCTAAACGAGAGCCACTTGTCGGTTTTTTCAAAAGTTTTTGAGTCGGTGCTTCGCAGCCAGCATAGCTTCGCCGTCCAGAAACTTGAATGAAATCGCGCGCCGGTTCGATTATGAACTTCGCTTTCGTCGAGATTGCCGCGCAGCGGTTCGATAAATTTTGCACTTCGCGTATCAGCCCAGCCAAAAACTTTGGTTGTCGGTTTTCCTTTAGCATCGATTCCGACAAGGCTGTGCCAAAAAGACGAAGCCGCGACGTACTCGATTTCGCCTTCGATATTTTTTGCTTTTTCCAAAACGTCGGCAATCGCTTCTTCGACCTGCGCTAGTGCTTCGAGAGCGTCGATTTCCGCGCCGCCGTCTTCAGTTGCCGTTAATTGGCGCTCGTTTTTGACAAAAGTTTCCGGCAAAACGTCGCCGTGAAAATCATAAAGGGCGGCGCGCACGCTCGAAGTTCCGATGTCTAATGCTAGAATGTATGTCTCTTTCAAGGCTTTAATTTACAGATAAAGTTTAATCGAAACTCCGGTGCAAGAAAAATTCGCTTTTTAGATAGTTTTCTCTTTGAAACAACATGCTTTTCGAGTTATCATAGTCGGCAAAACTTCGCCCTTCGGACAGTCTTTACTGTCAAGGCAAGGAGAAATGAAACGTCAATGAAAAAATGTCAAACTTGTGGAAATCAAAACGCTGACGATATGCGTTTTTGCTTAAATTGCGGAAGCACCCTTCCGGATGCGCCCGTGATTGTTAATTTCGGCGGTTCGCAGGGCGGGCAATCAAACCCCGGAACAAATCCTTACGGGAAGAGTATGGAAACGCAGTTCGGCAAACCGCAATTTCAGCAGCCGCAGCCAAACTTCTCAATGGTTCCGCCGCCGTCGAACAAAGGCAGCGGCAAGAAAATTATGATTGCCGTCGGCGGCTTGGTCGCTCTGTTTTTGCTGATTCTGGTCGCCGGCGCGGCAATTATCGGCTACAACATGATGAAGAAAAAAGAAATCGTCACGGTTTCGCCGACGCCCGCGGTTTCGCCGTCTTCATCCGCATCACCGTCGCCGAGTCCGTCGTCCTCGAAGTCTGCAACGCCGAAACCGTCGCCGTCCGACGAAGAGACGCCGACAAAATCTCTGACAAACGCCAAGGCAAAATTTGGTAAGACGTGGGTTGATTACAACGTCACGGAAGACGGCGAAAAGGGAATGAAGATTCACGTAAAATTTGAAGTTTCCGGTTTGCAGGGCGTCGATTCTTACGTGATGGTTTATTTTCAAAAAAGCGACGGTACAGACCTGAAAACCGGCAGCTCGCTCTATGGCAGCAAAGACGGGCGCGTTGTTGCCAAAAGAGCTTTGAAACCGGGTTTTGACCCGACGGTTTATAAGGATTTGGACGTTTTTATGCCGTACGACGAGTTGAGCCTGACTTCCGGAAAATATAATCTGAAAATGGACATCGACCTGGCTGACGATGACGAGGGTCTGATTCAGCATCTGGATTTCCACGAATTTCAGTATGAAAAACCGTAAAGCTTAAAGACATAAAAAAGGGAGTGAAAACGGCTGTTTTCACTCCCTTTTTTTATGCGCCGAGAATTTTCTTAAACCACCAGCGAAGCCCGACAAAAAGAAAACGATAATCCTTTAAAAACTCCGGCGGCTTGCCTTCAAAAGCGTGCCCGACGAACTGCAAAATCCAGCCCGCGACAAACAAGCCCAGAGAAATTCGCCACGTGCCCGCAACGAAAAAACACATTGGAATCAATAAAACGGAAACCGCAATCATCGGAATCCCGAACGCGTGCGTCCATTTATTGATTGGATTCTGATGCGATTCGGCGTATTCTTCAATCCATTCGTCCCAACTCTTTCCGCCCATCATAATTTTTTTTCTCCTCTGAAGCGCGATTTTACTACGATTTTTCTTCCCTGACAAAAACTTTGACGCGCAAATCGTTTTCTAGTTCGATAGTTTTTTGCAGTGTGAATCCGTCCAGAAAATCCGGCTGCATAAACGCGTCCGCATCTTCGACCGTCAAGGGGATTTCCGTGACAATCCATTTTTCAATCGCGTCCGCAAACTCTGCGTAGGTTTTCGCGCCGCCGATAATAAACAAATCGCCTTTCAGATAATTCGCGAGCGCCAAAACTTCCTGTTTGCTTCTGAGCAGCAGAACATCGGCGCGGTTTTCGATATTTGCGCTTCGGGAAAGAACGATATTCAGGCGCTTCGGCAGCGGTTTGCCGATTGATTCCCACGTGTGAAAGCCCATCACGACGGGACTGCCGACGGTGGTTTCTTTAAAGAATTTCAAATCCGCAGGGTAATGCCACGGCAGCCTGCCGTCTTTACCGATGGCGAAATTTCGGGCGATGGCGACAATTCCGATTAGCATATTTTTTCACCTTTATAAACCGCAATCGGCGACCCCTTAGCGAGCAGAATGGAATACGGTTTCGCGCCGTTTAAAAAAGCGAACTCTTCGCCGTAGGTTTTGCCGAAAGCCACGTTTATCCGCGCGTTTTTGACCGAAAAAAGTTCCCATTTCGGATGCTCGACCTTGTATTCGTCCGTTCTATTTTCGCCGCGTTTCGTGTAGCCCCAGTAATGCTCGATGATAAATCCGCCGTGCGAATTCTCTGCCGGGACGCCCAAATCTTCGTCGATTTCGACCTTGATTTCATTTGCGCAATCGCCTTTTTCCCAACCGTAACCGACTTCGTTTTCGCCGCGCGTGCGGCTCATTTTCCAGCATTCGTAAGGCTCGCCGTAAAGCACTCTGGCGAGGGTCGCGATAGCGAAACGCGGGACGATTTCCTTGACAAAACAAACGCCGCGCCGCGTTTCCTTTTCGGTCTCGCGCTTGACGTAGAAGCGCAGATTGACTTCCTCGAAATTAACATGAAACGGCACGGGAACGCCGAGCACGCGCGTCTCGCGAAACATAAATCCGACGAGACTGACAAAAAGTTTACCGTTCTCGAAATCGAGCGACGTTCCCCGAGGAACGCGGTCTGCCAGGATTTCGGGCGCGACTTCGTAATTCGCCATCACCAAATCTTTCCATTGTGCGCTTAGAAATTTTCGCATCTTTACAAAATCAATCGCTTATCGCCGGCGCGGCGCGTGACGCGTTCGCGGTCGAAGTATTCGAGCAGCGGAATCGCGTATTTTCGGGAAATTCCGGCGATTTCTTTAAATTGCGCAACGTCGATAAGACGGTCAGCCGAATTTTCGGCGAAATTCCGCAATTTTGCAACCAGCCTTTCGACTTCGCCCGCCGCAAAATAAAATTCGTCCGTGATTTTAACGATTTCGCCCGCATTAAGCAGCAGCTGGAAAACTTTCCGGGCGTGGTTTTTGTCGGATTTCGTATTTCGCATCGCTTCCGTTAAAGCGTCTTCGAGCTTCGGAACTTCGAGTCGCGCCGCGCGGTAGATTCCTAAAAGCCGTTCGCGTAGAGTTTTTTCGTCCAACGAAAGTTCGAGATTGTGCGCTGACGAGCGGACGAAATCTTTTTCCGCCGAGATTTTTTTGTCTCTTTCAAGACTCGAAAGCGCGGTTTTGAAAAGCTCGACCGGCAGCCGCGCGAAAATCCTCTCGCGCAGGGTTTCCCGCAGAATGCCGCGCGATAAAGGCTCTTTCCGGTGAAAATCTTCGATTTCCGCGAGCGTTTTTGCCTTCAGATTTTCAAACGGCGTGCGGGCGACGAAAAAGGTTTCGGCTTCGACGATAGCGGTTTTTGCAAGATTTTCGGCAATCGCCGCTTTCAAAATTTCAATGCGCCAGCCGGTTCGCGCCTGTAAATCGCGGAACGTTAAACCGTATTCGCCGGCGGTTTCAAGATAAAGTTTTATTTGCTCCGGTTTACCGGCTTCGGTCAGATTTTGCAGATATTTTCTAACGTTCGGCGTATCTTTGCGCCGGTGTTTGACCGCCGAATTATCCAGCACGCGACCGCCGGCAATCGTCATCGGCGGCGAATATTGACGCAGGATAAACCGCTCGCCCGGAATGCAGACAATCGGAATTTCCAGCCGCAGCTGGAGAAAATCCTGCGCGCCCGGCGCGATTTCGTCTTCGCTGTTTAAGACCTGAACGCGCGCCAGCGCTTCGATTGTGCCGATGTGAACGCGGACGCGCTGGCGCGAGCGTAAAGCGCGTTTCGCGTCTTTTAAGACTTCGATTTCAGCGTCGAAAATCTGGCTCGCGCGCAGGACTTCTTTTTCCGTCAAAAGCATTCCCCGCTCGATTTCCGCGTGGTCAATGCCGCCCAAATTAACGGCGGTGCGCTGTCCGGCGTGCGCTGTTTTGACCGCTTTTCCGTGAGTTTGCAGCCCGCGCACGCGCACCTTTCGGGCAGCCGGTAAAATTTCCATTTCCGTCGATTCGTTGATTTCGCCGGTGGCGAGCGTTCCCGTGACGACCGCGCCGAAGCCTTTGACTGTAAAGCTTCTATCTACGGGAAGCCGCGCGATTGTGTCGTTTTTTCGCTCGGGAACGACGCGCGCAATATTTTCCAGCGCGCTTTTTAATTCTTCGATTCCTTCGCCGGTGCGGGCGGACACGGCGACGACCGGCGCGTCGTGCAGAAACGAATTTTCGACGAGTTCGGCGATTTCGAGATTGACGATTTCGAGTAATTCCTCGTCAACCAAATCTTTTTTCGTCAGCACAATCAAACCCGTTTTGGTTTCGAGCAGGCGGCAAATCTCGAAATGCTCGCGCGTCTGCGGCATAACGCCTTCGTCCGCCGCGATAACGAGCAGTACGACGTCGATTCCGCTCGCGCCCGCGAGCATATTTTTGACGAATTTTTCGTGTCCGGGCACATCGACGAAACCTATGCGGACAGCGCCCAAATCAAGCTCGGCAAAACCGATATCAATCGTGATTCCGCGCGCTTTTTCTTCAGGGAAACGGTCGGTTTCGATGCCCGTCAAAGCCTTCACGAGCGCCGTTTTCCCGTGGTCGATGTGTCCTGCCGTGCCGATTATTATATCCATAGAAAAGAGGTTCTTAGTTTATCAATAAAATGCTAAACCAAGAACCTCCTGAAGCGATGCGGGCAAGCGCCGCGTTATTCGGCTATCTGGAAATCAATCCACTGCGAAACGCTTCGATTTTTTCCTCTTCCCGCCGTGTCGGTGACGATTACCTGCAAAATATAATCGCCCGCCGGCAAATCGCTGCCGAGCATTAAGGAATCGATATTTTCGAGGTGCCGCAAATCGGTCTGCCCGGTCGTGTTGATAACTTTCGGCGTAGTTTCAAAAACCAGTTTGCCGTCGGAAAACAGTTTCGTCTGAACCTGCAGCGGCGCGCTTTCCTGCGGGTCGAGTTTCGCATTGTAAATCAGGTAGCCGTAACGAATCGCGGTCCGCCGTTTGAATTTGCGCAGCGCCATATTCTGGTAAATGTCCGATTGATTCAGCATTTGGTCTTCATCGGATTTACCGCGCGAACCGGGAATTATCGCCGTCACGAGCGAGTTTTGCGGGTTCACGATTTCGAGCACGATTCCCGACAAGGCGAAATCTTTCGATAATTTGGGCACCTGGACGAGATTCGAGGCGGAGCCGATTTTGTCGGTCGCCGAATCCCTGACGGCGATGCGAAACTGGTAAACGCCGTTCTTTTTGACCGGAACCGGCAAATCGTATATAAAACCGTGTTTCAAAACGACTTGATACTGTTCTTCCGTCAAAGTAATCGTGTAGTTTTTGGAGAATTTTTCGACCGACTCGCCGGTTTCGCCGAAAGTCACGGCAACCACGTCGATGTTCGCTTTTCTTTTGCCGTCCGCGGTGGGCGTAAAGCTTAAATCTTTGGCGTCGATGTTGATTATCGAACGAATCACCGCATTATCTTTGGCGTCGCTTGCCAGAAACGTGCTCAGATTGAGATTGATGGCGCTCGAATTAAACGGCGAAGTCAGCGCCGCGAGCATCTGCTGTGCCGGAGATTTGGGAATCGCTTCGAGCGTTTTGTCTTCGATGCCGAAAAAACCGCTACGATAGCGGACGCGCAAATCCGGTTTTTTGAGTCTGACTTCCAATTTATTAAACCGGCTGGTTTTCGCGTTAAAAGTTTCTTCGTCCGGTTCGTAACCAATCAGGTAATATCCGCTCTGGTCGTTGAGAACGCGCTCGATGCCTTTGCCTAAATTGTTATTATTGATAACGGCAAACCCGCCGGTTGTCCGGGCGAGTTCCCTTAAGCCCTGCTGCGTTTCGAAAAGGTCGGTTGAGCGTCCAATCGCGACCTGTTCAATAGCATTGGTGCCGCCTGCACGGTTAAGGTCTTCAAAATTATCCTCGCCGTTTAACATCATCGCATTGACCACGCCGCGCGTGTCCATGGCGTAGATAATGACCGACGCGCGATTGGCTTGTTCGGTCAGGCGCTGAAAATTAGCCATCAATCGCGGGTTCGGTTTTTTAATTCCGTTGTCAAAATCGTACAAGGCAAAGCCTTCGGAAAAGAGCACGAGCGCCTTGCGTCCGGGCAGTTCACCCATTCCTTTGACGACGTAATCAACCGCGGCTAGCGAGGCAACTGTATAAACATCCTCGCGATATGAATTGTATAGATTTTGAGCCGCACGGGATGCCTCTTTCGACCGCGCCTGTTGTTCACGAATATTCTGTTGAACTTCATCGGGTAAGTTTTTATCGGGGTCGCGCGCCGGCGCGCCATTGTCGGACGGGTCAGCAGTCGGGAAATCGGATATTTTTCCGCTCCCTCCCGGATTCCAGCGTAACTTCTCTATCGCGCGATAGAGAATTGTTTTGTCCGACGTAAATTGTTGAAGAAATCCCGCCCCGCCGCCTGTGCGGACGATGGCTGCTAAATCGCCCGGCTGCATTTGTTCGTCGACGTATTTTTTCAGCGCCGTTTTAACCTTGGAAACGCTTCCGAACGATAATCCCAAATCGTCCACGACGAGCGCAATTGTCCGGCGCACCTGCTCGGGACGCAAATTGGTCGGCGTCATCGGAACGAGCGGCGACTTTTTATCGCGCTTGACCGGTTCGGTCGTCGTGTTTGATTTAGCCGGCTGCAATTCGATGAAGGAGAAATTCGTAATCTTCTGCGGCTTGCCGTTTTCGTAAATCTCGAAATCATCGGCGGTCAATCCCTTGACAATCTTCCCGTTTTTGTCCAGCACGGTCGCGTCGACCTGGATTAACGAGGTCGAGATTTTGACAACGTCCGTGTCGTCTTTGTCCGGCGGAGTCGGTGCCGGAGTTTGGGCAAAAGCCGCGATTGAAAAAACGAGGAAAAGCGTCGTCAGAATGAAGAACTTTGTCATAACACCTAAAAGATTTGTCATAATGTCTAAAAGACTTGAGAAAATTAAACCAGGAACCTGTGAAATCTAGACGCAAAATCGAACTAATTCGTTACTTCAAAATCAATCCATTGCGAAACCGTCCGGTTTTTTCCTTTTGCCAGGTTGTCGGTTACCAAAATCTGCAAAATGTATTCGCCAATCGGCAGATTACTGCCGAGCGCAATCGAATCGACGTTTTCGATATGCTGCATATCGGTTTGACCATTGAGGTTTAACGGAGCCGGTTTTGTTTCAAAAACAGACTTGCCTTGCGAGAAGAGTTTTACTTGAACTTCTATCTGCGGCTTTTGTTTTGAATCAAGCTTCGGATTATAAATCAGATAGCCGTAACGCAAAGTCGTTCGGGATTTGAACTTTCGCAGCGACATATTCAGATAAACATCCGATTGATTGGAGTCATTATTTGAATTTGCCGGGGATTTTTGCGGGCTTGTGTTATCCAGAACAATTCCCGACAGCGCGAAATCTTTCGCCAAATCGGGAACGAGTATGAGGTTTGACGCCGAGCCGATTTTTCCGGATTCGGAATCACGAACGGCGATGCGGAATTGATAAGTACCAATTTTTTTAACCGGGACGGGCAAATCGTAAACCAGCCCGTTTTGCAGAATGTTTTGATATTTTTCTTCCGACACCGTAATCGTGTAATTCTTCGCGAATTGCTCGACCGCCGCTCCGGCGTCGCCGACCGTGACGGCAACAATATCGATGTTCATTTTTCTTTTGCCGTCAGTTGTGCGCGTAAAACTCAAATCTTTCGCGTCGATGTTAATAATCGAGCGAATCAACGCTTCATTGTTCGAATCACCGATTAAGACCGTGTTGAGATTCAGATTGATGTCGCTCGATTTAAAGGGCGACGTCAGCGCGTTAAGAATTTGTTGATTAGCCGTCTGCGTCGGCGATTTCAGTGTTTTGTCTTCGATGCCGAAGAAACCGCTGCGATAGCGCACACGATAATCGGCATTTTTCAGCTTTACTTCCAACCTGTTGTAGCGGCTCGTTTTCGAATCGAAGGTTTGTTCGTCCGGCTCGTAACCAATCAGGTAATAACCGTTCTGGTCGTTGACTGCGCGCTCGACTCCTTTTGAAAGATTGTTATTGTTAAGAATCGCGAAACCGCCGGTTTGTTCGGAAATGTATTGCAGCCCGCGCTGCGATTCGAACAATTCTCTGGTTCGTTCGTTTCTGATAGCGGTACTCGAGACGCCGCGCCCCATTCCGAATTTGCCGCTGCTGTCAGCGCCGAAAGAAGAATCAGCCGAATCGGGCAAAACGGCAACGACGCCGCGCGCGTCAATCCCGTAAATGACAACCGAAGCGCGGTTGGCGGCTTCAATCAGTGACTGCAACGGCGCGGCGAGGCGAGCGTTCATTCCGCTGTTAATCGCCACATTTTTACCATCGCCCGAACCGTCTTCTTGAACCGCAGTATTAAACATATTGAAGCCTTCGGAGAACAACACAATCGCTTTTCGCCCCGGCATTTCGCTCATTCCCCTGACGGCGTATCTCATTACGCCGAACGTTCCGACGATGACCATGTCCTGTCGGAATTTATCGTACTGCGCACCGTTGTCGTCCGGGTCAGCCTGCCGGAAGACATCGACATTGCCACGCCCGCCCGCGTACCATCGAATTCGCGAAATCGCCGCGTAAAGAATTTGTTTGTCGGACGTAAAGCGCTGAAAAACACCCGAACCGGTCGAAGTGCGAATAACCGAAACCAGATCGCCGGGTTGCATTTGTTCATCGACAAACTTCCGGAGTGCGGTTTTGACCGAATCGACTGCTCGAAAGGACATATTCAAATCGTCGACGACCAGCGCAATCGTTCGCCGAACCTGTTCGGGACGCAAAGCGGCGGACGGAACGGGCACCGAAACTTTGTCTTTCGGGTTGGTTTTAGCGGTTGGCTGAACGCTGTTTTCGACCGTTTGCGAAGCGGAAGAAACATAAGAAAAATTCGTAATCGGCTGCGGCTTACCGTTTTCCAGAATCTCGAAATCTTCGGGTTTCAAGCCGGTTATCTGCCTTCCATTTTTGTCCGTAACGCTGACGTCAACCTGAATTAAGGTCGTCGAAATTTTGACAACGTCCGTTTCGTCTTTAACTCCAGCCGGCGTCGGATTTTGTGCAAAGGCGGCGATTGAAAAGAGGATAGAAAACGTCGTCAGGATAATAAATCTTGTCATAAAATCAAAGTCGTTGTTAGCTGTTTAGAAGTTTATTGAAAATTAAGTAAATCCCGTAGCGCGGAGAAACCATTTTGTAATTTTAGGTCTTTAAGAAAGGCTTTTACAAGATTTTTCAGGCGAGGACAGGCTCAATGCTCAAACAGTAACCCGTGAATTATTCGCTAACGTATTGTTCGAGTTTTCGATAGAGCGTTTTGCGTCCGATGTTCAGCAGCCGCGAGGCGCGCGATTTGTCGCCCGCCGTGTAGTCGAGCGCCATTTCGATTGCCTGCTTTTCGATTTCGTCCATCGTCGCCGGAAATTCGATTTCAAGATTGAGCGAGCGTCCCTCGCCGGCGGCGCGGGCGCGTTCCTGCCGGGCGAGCGCATTCAGTTCAAAAGCTTTTTTGCTGATGGCTTCGGGCAAATCGTCCAATTCGATTTGTCTGCCGGACGCGATAATCACGGCGCGTTCAATCGCGTTTTCAAGCTCGCGGACGTTGCCGAACCATTCGTAATTAACGAGCGCGCGCATTGCTTCTTTGGAAATGCCGGAAACGAACCGCCCGGTTTTTTCCTTGTAACGTTCGAGAAAATGAAAGACGAGCAGGTGAATATCTTCGATGCGTTCGCGAAGCGACGGCAGCGTTATCGGAAAAACCGACAGGCGGTAATACAAATCCTTACGGAATCGTCCTGCTTCAATCGCCTTTTCCAAATCGACGTTGGTTGCGGCAATAACGCGCACATCCGTTTTGACGACTTCGCTGCCGCCGATGCGCGTCAATTCGCCGTCCTGCAAAATTCTGAGAAGTTTAACTTGCGCCGAAAGCGGCATTTCGCCGATTTCGTCGAGGAAAAGCGTGCCGCCGTCGGCTTCTTCAAAACGCCCTTTGCGTTGCGCGCGCGCGTCTGTAAAAGCGCCTTTTTCGTGTCCGAAAAGTTCCGATTCGAGCAAAGTTTCGGGAATCGCGCCGCAGTTTATCTTGATATACGGCTTGTTTTCGCGCCCCGAATTGTAGTGAATCAGGTTGGCGAGAAGCTCTTTGCCGGTGCCCGATTCGCCGTTTACAAGCACGGTCGTGTTCGTGTCGGCGACGTTCAGGGCAAGCTCGATCGCGCGGCGGATGGTCGGCGCTTGCCCGATAATCTCGCTGTGTTTTTGATGAAGCTGCGATTTCAGGCGCATCACTTCCGCTGAGAGCTGGTCGCGCTCGAGAGCCGTGCCGATTTGGTCGGCGATACCTTCGACGAGCGCGACGTCGTGGTCTTCAAAAGGCTCGGCAGTTTCTTCGCTCCAGACGAAACCGAGAAGTCCGAAAGCGTGTCCGCCGACGCGCACGGGCGCTACCAGTGCGGCTTTTCCGTTAAGCTGCGAGTTGAAAATCAGCCGAATCGCAAACGGCAGTTGCGTATCGATAATCCGCATCGTTTTACCTTCGCGCAGCACGTCGCTGATTGCCGGAAAAGGCTCGATGTCGAGCGATTGTTCGTGCTGTTCAATCATTTGCAGAACCTTGCTCGGCTTGACAAGCGGGGCGGTTTTAAAGGACGCGAGCGAAATTTTCTTGCCCGTCTGGTCGAGCACGCCCAATGCGCCGTAATCCGCGCCGACCAGCTCGACGGCGCGTTCCAGAACGTTTGCCGAAACGACCTTGAAATCCGAATGCGAATTGAGCGTGTTGGCAATTTCAAGCAGCGCGTTCGTCCGGCGCGTTTCCTGTTCCTGCGCCACGTAAAGGCTCGTGTACTGATAACCGACCGCCAATTGCTGCGCGATTGATTCGAGAAACTGGATTTCCTCTTCAAACCATTCGCGCGGCGCGTGCGTGTCGTGCAGCCCGAGCAAGCCGACCGGCTTTTTGTTGAGGCTTATCGGCACAATCAGAAGCGATTTTGTCTCCAGCGCTTTCGCAAAAAATTTCAGCGTCGGGTTATCGGCTTTCGAGATGTCGTTGATGGCGAGCGGTTTTGTAATATCAAATCTTTCGGTGAGTTTTTCGGTATCAATCGGAATTTCGGTTCCCAGGCTCGACGGGATATTGTTGTTTTTGCGCCATTCGTGACTGATGCGCAGCTCGCTCGCCGTTGTTAGCTGCAAAAGGTCGCAGCGGTCGGCATCCATCATTTTGCCGATTTCCGAGACGACGACGTTCAAAAATCGCTGCAAATCGATATTCGTCGGCAAATCACGCGCCAGCCGGTTGATAATCGCCTCGCGGGCTTCGTGCATTTTTATTTTTCTTTCGAGCGAAAAAGTTTGCGGGCTTTCGATTTCGATTTTCATAAGGTATTAGCGGACGGAAAATTTACTCACAAATTAACTGATAACCGATTTGCAAGGCTGGTGTCAAGTTGACACAAATCGAAGCGAGGGTGTGTATTTTAGATTCAAAAGGTAAAGAGTTCAGAGTTGAGAGTTGAGAGTTGAGAGTTTGGAGTCAAAATCAAACAACTCTCAACTCTGAACTTATTGGTCGCCTTTTTTATCCATTTTTTTCTCAGGCGTTTTGTTCGGTTTCGGCTCGACCGGCTTACCCTGGTTTTCAGGCGTTTGGTTCGGTTCCGGCGATTCGGTTTCCGACGGTTTCCGCGTCTTGTCCGATTTTGGTATATCCGTCTGCTGCGGCGGTTTCGGCGTGACGCCGAAATCGATGCGTTTCTTGCCGGCTTCCGCCTTGTCTAAAAGCTCGGCGGCTTCGGAATTTTCGGGGTCGAGTTCGAGTGCCTTTTTCAGTGCCTTGACGGCTTCGTCGTAGTGCGCCAGCTTTATTTCAATCGCGCCGAGCTCGGTTTGATAGAGCGTTTCGTCAGGCTTTAACTTAACGGCTTCGCGCAGGGCTTTTTCAGCGTCGTCGTCCTCGTCGAGTTTGTTATAGGAGCGCCCGAGGTTGTAAAACGCCGCGTCGTCCTCTTTATTTTTCGCGACGATTTTTTTATACGCGGCGACCGCTTTTTCAAACGCTTTTTCGGAATCTTTCGTGCGGATGACCGTCTCTTTTTTGGTTGTGTTTTTGCGTTTCCTGGCGGGCGTCGGCGTTGCTTCCGGGATTTCTTCGTTCAGCGATTCGACCTCGTTTAGCTTTTCAACGAGCGCGTAAGAGACGCCAAGCTTAAACCACGCGTCGGCAAAATCGGGATTTAACTTGACCGCCTGAGTGTAGGCTTCGATCGCAAGCTCGGTTTTATTGGCGTCGAAAAGCTTGTCGCCGGTCGCAAAAGCCGTCTCGGCATCGGTAAATTCCGGCAGGGGCGTCGATTGCACCGCCGTGCCGGTGTTCGTATTCGCGGCGTTTGTTCCCGTGCTGGAATTTCCCTGATTCGTATTGTCCGCAGCGGTATGGCAGCCGATTTGGAGCAGCGCCGCGCCGACAAAAAATGAAGCAATAAAAATTTTTCTCATCAAAACTTCCCTAAATAGCTGTTTGCTGAAAACTCCCGACCGTTAGAAGCAAAACGCCCGTGATTGTTTGTAAAAATTTTAACCCGGCGGGAAAGTGAACTGCCGACCGCCGAGCAGGTGAACATGCAGGTGAAAGACGGTCTGCCCGCCGTCCGCATTGGTATTTATCACGACGCGGTAGCCGTTTTCGGCAAAACCGCGCGCGCGCGCAATTTCGGCAGTCGATAAAAGCAGATGTCCGAGCGTTTCCCGGTGACCGGTTTCGGCTTTATCCAGCGAATCGAAATGCTCGCGCGGAATTACGAGAATGTGCGTCGGCGCTTGCGGGCTGATGTCGTTAAAAGCGACGCAAACGTCATCTTCGTAAACTTTAGCGACTGGAATCTCTCCGTCCACAATTTTGCAAAACAGACAATCTTCACTCATAACGGAATTTTAGTATAAATTCAGAAAGTAAAAAGTAAAAAGGCAGAAGTAAAAAGGCGGGAGTAAAAAGTAAAAAATGTCCTGCTCAAAATTGATTTTCATCGCGGGACATTTCTTATTTTTACCTTTTTACTTTTGCTTTTTACTTCATTTCTTCCGCCGCCAGCGCCAAGCCATCCGTCAGTCGATCGATTTTCGCGCCGACGTTGCCGAGCTTTTTGACGATGTTTTCATAGCCCCGGTCAATGTGATAAACGCGGTCGATTAAGGTTTCGCCGGCTGCCGCGAGCGCGGCGAGAACGAGCGAGGCGGACGCGCGCAAATCCGACGCGAGAACCGGCGCGCCCATCAGCCGCGTTTTGCCGTGAACGCGCGCCGCATTGCCCGAAATATCGATTTTCGCGCCCATTCTGATAAGCTCTGAGGCGTGCATAAAACGGTTTTCAAAAATCGTTTCGGTAATTGTCGAAACGCCGTCGGCTTGCGTCATCAACGCCATATACTGCGCCTGCATATCGGTCGGGAAAAGCGGGTGCGGCTCGGTTCTGACGTCTTTCGCGGCTAAACCGCCCGGACAGCATTTCACGAGCAGCGTCGTCGGGTTGAGCTCTTCGATTTCGACGCCCGTTTCGCGGAGTTTTTCGATAACCGCCGTCAAATGTTCGGGATTACAGTTTTTGATTTCCAGCTCGCCCGTCGTGATTGCCGCCGCGACGATAAAGGTGCCGGTTTCGATTCTATCGGGAATAAT
>DASWRC010000276.1:0-3728 GCA_036403375.1 Pyrinomonadaceae bacterium | reverse complement strand
CTATATGGAAAGCCGCTAAGATGCCGGAACATGCCGAACAGAAAGCCGAACTGCGAGAGTATTTGCTCGGAATCATTAATCTTCAAGCCGAAAGAGAAAAAATTGAGGAGCAGATGATGCTTGACCAGGAGTACTTTGACGAGCTTTTGAGGCTTGAAGAGGAATTAATTCAAGAATACGCCGACGGTGAATTGGATTCCCGCGAGCAAAATGCTTTTGAAGAACATTTTTTGATTTCACCCGAAAGACGCAGAAAGGTAAAGTTCGCGAAAGCTCTTAGAAAGTATATTAACGAGCAGGCAGGAACGAAGCGTTCCGCGGAGAGAAAAGAAAACTTTTGGAAAATCTTAAAATCGCTTTTTTCTTCACCGCTGCCCGCCGCCGGCTTAGCGGTTATTATTCTTTGCTCGCTGCTCGCCGGTTATTTTTATTTTCGCGCATCGCCGGCGGACTCCGCCATGCACTCGCTCCGAGAGATTTACAAGCAGGAACGCCCGCTTGAAACCCGCATCACGGATTTCGGCTATGCTCCGTTTCGGCAGGGGCGCGGCACGAAGGAAGAAGGAATAGATGTTAACCAGCGCGAGCGCATTGAATTGTCTTTACGCATTGAGAAAGAACAGCATCCGACCGCCGAAAATTATCATGCGCTCGGTCGGCTCTACCTGGCGAAAAAAGATTTTGACAAAGCCGCCGAAGCTCTCGAAAAAGCAAACGCGCAGGCTCAGCAAAACGCCAAAGTTTTTAATGATTTAGGAGTTGCTTACCTGGAGAAATACAAAAATACGCCGGCGGGCGAAAAGGACGAAATTACGGAGATGCTTCCGAAAGCGCTCGATTTTTTCGACCAGGCAATTGTGCTTGAGCCGAAACTTCCGGAAGCATATTTTAACCGCGCCGATTGTCTGCAAACTTCAAATTTGCCCAATGAAGCGCGTGCCGCATGGACGAAATATCTGGAAATAGATTCGACATCTGCGTGGGCAGCCGAAGCACAGCGACGGCTTGACGCCTTTCAGTTAAAAACTTCGGCGGACATTTCGGCGGACGAGCGCGAAGCATCATTTCTTCGTGCCTTCAGCCAGGGAAATCATGACGAAGCATTCCGCTTAGTCAGTCAGAACCGCGAACTTATCAGCGAACAATACCTGCCGCAAAAACTGGCTATTTCCATTGTTAACTCGAAATCTTCGACGAGAGCGAAAAACATCCAAATCCTCGGCTATCTCGGCAATCTCGAAAAGCAGCGCATCGGGGATAATTTTGCCTCGGATTTAGCCGATTTTTACGCCAACGTCCCGGAAGAAAAAATCGAACTGCTAAAAAAGGCGCAGGAAGCAGTCCGGCAGGGTTATCGAATATGTTTGCAAAACAAATTCGAGGCGGCGGCGAGCGAATTCAAGCGCGCCCGCGATTTTTTTCTCGAGGCAGGCGACGTCATCGAGGCGAAAACAATCGCCGATTATTTTATCGCCTACTGTTTTTATAATCTCGACAAACGAGTTATTGCCGACCGAATGCTGCAGGACGTGGGTCAGTTCTGCGAAGCGCGGCGCTACCGCTGGTTCGCGCTGATGAACTATTACTGGTGGCTCGGCAGTCAGGAATACCTCGGATACAAATCAATTACCGAAACCCGGAAGCTGTATGAAAATGCTTTAACCGTCGCCCGTAACATGGACGATTATTATATGACGCAGAAATTTTTATTGTCGCTTCTGCTGAAAAGCCACACCGTTAAGCAGGAAAAGAAAAGTTTCGCCTATATCGAGAAGCTGCTTGAAATCTCGACGCAGTCAAACCTCAGTCTGCGTCAAAAATTCAGAGGCTTCGACAAAATCATCCAGATTCTCGCAAGCGGTTCTTATATCGGTTTTTCACGCGCCGTGATGAACGAAAGCGTCGCGTTTGCAAAGGCGCAAACCGACCCGTCATTTGCCGTCGGAGCGGAGATTAATGCCGGAGTTTTCAACATCCAGAACGGAAACCTCGAAGAATCTGAGCAATGGTTACTCAATGCCCGAAGGGATTCGGAAAACCTGCCGGAAGAAATCGACAGAATCACGAATTCAACCAAAATTTTCCTGAATTTAGGACATTTGGAAAGAAAAAGAAACAATTTTCAGAAAGCTGCCGATTACTACGACGCCGCGCTCGAGCTTTCTCAAAAAACCGCTAAATCACCGCTTCTTTATGAAATAAAAAAATCGAGATTATTTAACTTCGAGGCGGCGGGCGACAACCAGGCGGCGGAACGCGATATACCGTCGATTCTCCTGCTTGCCGAAGAATACCGTAAACAAATAACCGCCGAAGATGACAGAAACACGTTTTTTGATAATGAACAGCCCGTTTACGATCTTGCCGTCGAATACGAAATGCGCCGGAATAATCCCGCGCAGGCTTATGATTACGCGGAAACTTCGAGTTCCCGCTCGCTGCTTGACTGGATAGTCAAAAAAACGGAAACCGATTTCAAAGAACCGGCTATCCCGCTCAGCCTCGGTCAAATCCGCGAGCAGATGCCGCCCGAGGTTCAAATCTTACAATTCCGGGTACTGGAGAACAAAGTTTTAATCTGGCTCGTCTCGAAAGAAGCCGTTTTGTCTTTTTCAGCGGAAATCAGCGCGAAAGAATTAAAGGCAAAGACGGAAAACTACCTCAAAATGATTGGGCGCAATGACCCGGAAAACGAGGCTGCCGTTTCTGCCTCAGCGCAGGAATTTTATAATTTGCTGATCGCGCCTGCGCTGCCTTTTCTTGATGAATCCAAGCAGATTTGTCTCGTCCCCAATAAGATATTATTTCGTTTGCCGTTCCAGTCTTTGATTGCGCCTGACGGAAGATATTTTCTCGAACAATTCACGGTTTTTTATGCCCCAAGCGCCAGCATATTTATCCGCGACACCCAAAACGCGACCGCCAAAGCCGAAATAAAGGAAGAAAAGCTGTTAAGTATCAACAACCCCGCTTTTGATACGAAGCAGTTTCCGAATCTCGACGTTTTGCCGGGAACCGAGGCGGAAGATATTCGCAGGAATTACCCGAAATCCGAAATATTATCCGACCGGCGCGCGACGAAAAAGGCTTTTCTTAATATTTACAAAAATTTCGAAGTCATTCATTTTGCCGGTCATTATATCGTCGGCGAGGATTCGCCGCTGCTGTCGAAACTGGTGATGGCGAAAGATGGCGAAAACGTTCGCGATTCGGTACTTACCAACATTGAACTGCGCGGCGAAATGCTGCCGAACACGAGGCTCGTGGTGCTGTCGGCATGTCAAACAGGCGTTGAAGGCTACTACAACAGCGAAGGCTTAATCGGACTTTCCAGGACTTTTCTGGCGGCGGGCGTCCCGCTCGTGATTGCGAGCGCATGGGAGGTCGAATCCGAAGCGACCAGCGTTTTAATGAAGAAATTTCATTACTATCGCCGGGCGGAAAATCTTTCCACGACGCAGGCGCTGCGGCAAGCCCAACTCGATATGCTGCGCGCCCCGGATAAAAGATTCCAATCGATTCATTCCTGGGCGGCATTCGCCGTTTTCGGCGGATACGCCGGGTTTTAGCTTTATCGAAAACAAGCAGGGCAGGAAGTTTCATAAAACATGTAACATTTTTATTAAAAATTCATTTCTTAATGAACGCTTAAATTTTAGTTTTAACGTCAGTATTGGATAAGAAAAGATGGAAAGACTCAGTTTTCAAGTAAAATGAATTTATCAACA
>DASWRC010000275.1:0-13218 GCA_036403375.1 Pyrinomonadaceae bacterium | reverse complement strand
AAATTCGATGTTTAACCTCTCGTAAAAGCGACCGGTCGGCGAATTTTAAAACGACAAAAATACTTAATGACAAACTTTGTTTTCTTATGTTATTCTTTTACAGGGTTTTGGCTTCTGCTGTTTTTCACAAAAAAAGCCTGGTCGCGCCGGTTTTCTTCAAACCACTTCAAAAATCAAATCATCTATGGAAAAGCTAAACGATTATCTTCAAACTCTGCTCTCGACCTGTAGTTACGAGCTTCATCTCGAACCAAACAAAAACCCGTACCTGATTTCGGCAAGCGGTCAATCCGACGTCAACAGCACGCCGCTTTTGGGCACGCAAATCAGTATGATGGTCTTTCCGCTGATACCGAACGACGTTAAGCAGCAATTACCGAGCCAGGCGGAAGTCGAGTTCGTGCATCCGCACAATCTCGGAAAATTCAGTTTTCTCGTCAAAAAGTCGCCCGCCGGATTTAACGTGACGATTCGCCCGATGCTCTCGGAAAAACCGCCGACCGAGGAAGAACTTGTCGAAAGCATTCTCGAAACGTCTTCGGTGCTCTCGGTCACGGACGCGCCCGCTGCGCCCGGAAAACCGGGATTTGCGCCGTTTCACGCAGAAGCCGCGCCGCTCGAAGTCGAAAGCTATTCGTTTGAAAGCGCATCCGCCGCGCTCGAAGACAACAATAACGCGCCGTTAAATGCCTATCCCGTGCCGGAAATCGAATTTGACGAGCCGTACTCGTACAACACGGAATCTGCCGACTTCATACAACCGGAAATCGAAATCGTTTCGGTCAACGACCCCGAATTTCAGACGAGCTTTTCGGACGATTCGACGTATGAGCCGCCCGTCAAACGACAGGAGTTTGAAACCGGCGAATACGTCGCGCCGTCGTCCGCCTTCATCCAGCCCGAAGACGCCTATGAATTTAAAGGCGAGCCGGTCGCCGTTTCCGAAACATATCCGCAGACGCAGAATTATCAGGCTTACGTGCCGGTCAGAGAACAATCGACCATCCATACGACCGAGACCGCCGGCTTCGTTCCCGCGCTCGCCAACAGCCAAGCGCAAAAACGCATGGACGACCTTTTTCAAAGAATGGCGCAGTTCGGCGCGTCCGACCTTCACATGAGCGTTTCGATGCCGCCGATGGTTCGCAAAGACGGCAAAATGCAGCTGCTGCCGTGCAGTGAGACGACGCTCACGCCCGATTCGATAAAAGAGCTTTTAACCTCGATAATGCCCGCGAAAAATCAGGAAGAATTCGCGCGCCGCTCGGATTCCGACTTCGCTTACGAAATTCCCGACTTAGCGCGTTTTCGCGCCAACATTTTCGCCGACCGCAAAGGAATGGGCGGCGTTTTCCGTATCATCCCGACGAAAATTTTAACCGCCCAGCAATTAGGACTTTCGCAGGCGATTATGAATCTCTGCGAGTTGTCGAAAGGGCTGGTCGTCGTTACGGGTCCCACCGGTTCGGGAAAATCGACGACGCTCTGCGCGATGGTCGACCACATCAACAAATCACGCGAAGACCATATCATCACGATTGAAGACCCGATCGAATTCACGCACGAAAACCAGCGATGCCTGGTCAATCAGCGCGAGGTCGGCAATCACACGGACAGTTTTAAAGACGCGCTGCGCGCCGCCTTGCGCGAAGACCCGGATATTTTATTAGTCGGCGAAATGCGCGACCTTGAAACCATCTCGATTGCGATTGAAACCGCCGAAACCGGACACCTCGTTTTCGGAACTCTGCACACGACGACCGCCGCTTCGACCGTCGACCGAATCATCGACCAATTCCCGGCTGACCGCCAGCAGCAAATTCGCGTGATGCTTTCGGAATCGTTAAAAGGCGTCATCGCGCAAACCCTTTTGCCGAAAAAAGGCGGCGGTCGCGTCGCGGCGCTCGAAGTTTTAATCGTCACGCCGGCGATTTCAAACCTGATTCGCGAAGGCAAGACGTTTCAGATTCCGTCCGCCATGCAGACCGGCAAACAGCACGGCATGGTAATGCTCAACGAAGCGCTTTTCGACCACGTTCAAAAAGGCATCGTCGAACCGCGCGACGCGTACATTAAAGCCGTCGATAAAACCGGCTTTGAAACGATGCTGACGCGCGGCGGCTTCAAGCTTTAACCCAAAACCCGCGGTTAATAATAAGAAAAAGGCGAGCTGTTTGGGCTCGCCTTTTTCTTTGCAAACGATTTGTGAGCCGGAAACATTTTACCGGAGGCGGTTTAAAATCATCTGGCTGGAAACGCTTAAATCTCCGGCGTCCAGTTTGCCTTTTGTTTGAATCCATTCGAGCTTGCCGTTTTTCAACCAGAGCGCCGCCGTGGCGGGCGATTTGATTTTTTTATAACGGACGGTGTCCTGGTCTTCCTCGATGCCGTGAATGTCGTCCGGGTTAAACTCGATTGTCAGCGTCGTGCCCGAAAGCGTTCCCGTAAAGGGCACAAAGCTTGAATCGGCGCCGTCGTTTTCGCCGTCGATGAGCTGCGCGAAAGCGTAGTTTCCGGTAACCCGGCTGCCCTTTTGCTTGATGGTCACCCAAACGACGCTCTGCTCTTTGTTTTTGTTCGCGCGGCTTTTCCATTCCCAGTTGCCGCCGAAACTGGTTTGCGCCGCCGCCGGAATGACAAAAGCCGCAACCACCAGCGTTAAAATCAATAGATTTATTTTCTTCATTCGCTTAATCCTCCAAAATTCGATTTTCGTTCCCGCCTTACGGGCAGGTCGTCAAAGGATTGCCGCATTGCCCGCCGGGCGAGAGCCAGCCGGTTTTGCCGCCGGTTTCGACCTTGACCCATTTGCCCTGACAAGCCAGCAGTTTCAGAGGGCTTTCATCGGCTTTCAATTTCATCAGAATCCGGCTTTGCTTTCGCGGTTCGGCGTAGAGACGCGGGTCGGCATTGGCAACATCCAGACCGAGCAGCGAGGAATGAATCCAGCCGCGCCCTTCGAAAATCACTTTATCGCTGTCGCCGACCTGTTCGACGCGCGAAATTTCAAACCAGCCGTTGCTGAATCCCGTAACATTCACGCCGATGCCGTCCGCCGAACTGATTTCATCATTGTTTTTGCCGCCGAGCGTTCTGATAATCGACGCATTCCGGTCGGGCTTGGCGCGAATGTTCGTGCCGTTGTCGGTATTCGTGTCGCGGTCGGCGAGATAGGGCGAAAAATCGCAGCTGACTTTAGCCTGCCCGCTGGCGGCGGAAGCGGCAAAAAGCAAACTGCCGGCGGACAGAATTATCAAAACTATTTTCAATCTCATTTTTACAATTTTCTCCTTTCCTGATTCGGTCAAAAAACATCTCCGGGCGCAAGCTTATTTTACTCGCGTTAAAGTAAACAGTCACGGCATTAATTTTATAAACCTCGCTCCGGTACTCCGTCAAACGTTAGCCATTTATAACACCAATCGTTCCCGCAGGGAACCCGCATATGGATTTTCACGCCGGTTTCGATTCTTTGCGCGACCGGCGCGAGCAGCGAGGCGCTCCGATGCAGTGTTTGTCCGCCCAGCGCCGGCGACACGTACGAAAAATTAATCGTCTGCAGAACGCTGCTCCGCAGGACATTTGGAATCGCGTCTTTTAAAGCTTCGTGACTGACCGTTCTGACGCTCATAATTTTTCTCCTTCTAAAATGCGCGAACGTCCCGCCCGTAGACGTTATCGTTAAACCTCGCGTAATGAAAATCGACTTCGAGCGGCAGAATTTTCATCTGTTTGTCGGAAGGCAATAATCCGAGCCGTCCCGTTTTGTTCGTCGTTTCGACGCGTGTGTTCGTCAGGTAATTTTCGCTCGTTTTCCACGCTGCTTCGGTGGACTCCGGACAGCTATTGCAGTAATGCTCAACGTCGAAGCCGATTAACGTGAAACCGCTCGTTTTCTGCGACCGGCGAAAACGATAAGTCGCGTCCGTGTGGTAATTTCCGCCCGTGTTGTACTGAATGGTCAGAACGCCGTTCTTGATTTCGAGACTGTCCGCGCCGGTCAGCTCGCGATTGAAATCCGAAAAATGAAGCTTGCCGTCGCCGCGCGAATCGACGATGACAATCGCGCCGGCGCCGGAAATCCAATCATCGTCCGTCTTCATACGCCGCAAAGATTCGAGATAATTGAGCGCGTCCGTGTCTTTCGCGTCCGCGTCGATCTTCATATCGAAAACGTAATCCGTTTTGCCGTCCGCGTTTAAGTCGCCCGCCGCTTTTTGCTGAATTTTCCAATGCGGCGGCAGAAAATCCTCTGCCTTTGCGCCTTCTCCCGCCATCTTGAGCAGGGCTTCGCCAAGCGCGCGCTTCGCGCAGTGATTCTTCTACCAACCAATCGCCGTAACTGCTTTGCGCGCTTGAGCGCCCGGCACAAACGAAAGTAAAAACAGCGACTAAAATTAATCCGAATAGTGTCTTCATTTTTTTCTCTCCTTAGTTTTTACGGGCAGACAATCGCCGCCGTCGTTAAAGCGCCCGTGCTGCTCACCGTCAGCTCGAAACAGCTCGTCCCGTTCGGCGCTTTCAGCACGACGCCCTGACCGGGCGAATCGACGTAAATTTTCCCGCCTGCGACGTGAAACTTGGTTTTCGGCGCGGTCGTGCCGATGCCGACGCGCGTGTCGGAAGTCGCGCCGTTCACGCCGTTAATACTGCCCAAAACGAGCGAATTGCTTTGCGCAACCGAAGCATTCGCCCCGACCGCCGTGGCGTTCGTTAAATTTGCGTTGTTGACATTGCTGCCCGTGCCGAGCAGAGTGTTGTCGCTGCCGCCGGTGTTGCTTTGCCCGGCGAAGCTCCCGACGCGGCTCCGGCGTGGACTTTTGACGGCGAAAACTTAATTGTCGCCGCCGGAACGACCGACAACGAAATCTGTCAGATTGTTGAGATAAACTTAGCCGGCGGCGAAACCGCGATTAAAACCAATCAATCGTTTTATTTTATAAACTCTTTGAAACTGCTCGCGTCGAACGAATTAATCGTTTCGGCGATGGAAAACAAGCGCTCGAAATTACAAATCTTCCGCGTTGATTTAAATAATGGCGAAGTATCGCCCGTGACCGACGATTTGAGCCAATATGAGTCCGTCAGTATTTCGCCCAAAAACAACCGGCTCTTAACCATTCAGATAACGGATAATTTTCATCTCTGGCTTTACGACGCCGAAACCGGTTCGGCGCGGCAGTTAACTTTCGGCGAAAATCGTTTTGACGGAATGAGCGGCATCGCGTTCGCGCCCGACCTTAAAATCCTTTACACGGCGCGCGAAAAAGACGAAACAAACCTTTTTGAATTCAATCCGGAAACGAACGAGACCAGACAGCTCACCCGGCATGCAGGGCGCAATTTTGAACCGGCGGTTTCGCCCGATGGTCAATCTATCGTTTTCGTTTCCGACCGGACGGGCGTTGGGCGCCTCTGGTTAATGAACCGCGACGGGAGCAATGCGCGCCGGTTAACCCAATCGGCAGACGACAAAAGGATTTTCGACCGGACGCCGAATTTTTCTCCCGACGGGCGCTTCGTCTATTATATTTCTTATGCTTCGCCGCTCGGAATGATTTATAAAATATCGATTGACGGCGGCACGCCCGAACGCTTTTTGCCCGAAGAAAAAGGCATCGCCCTTCCCGCCGTTTCGCCCGACGGGAAATGGCTCTCAATCGGCGACACGGTTAACGACACCGCCGCCAAAATCGGCGTTTACTCGCTCGAAAATCCGGGCGAAAAGGAAAGGCTTTTCGATTTTCCCGCCTACCGTATGTTTTCGCGCTGGCTGCCCGATTCAAAAACGCTCGTCACAATCAATAATAACAACGACGGCAATAATCTGACGCTGCACAATATTTTGACGGGCGAAGCGAAACAGATTACGAATTTCAACGCCGAGCACATCGAACGCTTTGCCGTTTCGGGCGACGGCAGAAAATTTGCCATCGCGCGCGGCAACCTGGCAACCGACGCCGTTTTGATTGAACATTAATTTAAAAAAGGAAAGAGGCTTCATACAAAGCCTCTTTCTTACTTCGGGGGTTTAAGGGGGAATTCGGATTTCGCTTTTTGTCCTATTTTTTTTCGTACTCGAAATCGTGATAAGCGAGATGCTCGACCAAATCGCCGTTTTCGTAAATCAGGTCAACGTCCATTTTCAAATCGTACCTGCCGCGTCCTAATTTCAACTCGTCATACGGCATAAAAACGTCTAAATCTTTATAAACCGTTTCGTCATAGCCGGGTTTCGTGGCGCGAAAAACCGCCGCCTGCCCGTCGTCGCTCGAAAACTTCCTGTTCGTGGAAATCAATTTCGCGCCGTCCGCTTTTTCAAAATAAACCGCCATGTAAGAATCCACATCCTTCATGTTGTTAACCGTGAATTTAACGTGAATCCGCATTCCGAGCCGACCGTTTTCGCGGACGTTGTAATCGACCCAGATTTTTTCAAATTCCGTATTCGGCTTGTCGGATTTGCGGCGCTCGTTGACCGGGTTTTCTTTGACCGGCTGCGGTTTAACCGGTTCGGGATTTCGATAAGCGTAATCTCTTTCGTAAACCGGCGACGGACGACTGACGATTCTATAAACAACCGCCGCGCCGATGCCCGAAATCAAAAATAAAACAAAGAAAATTCCGCCCAAAACCGCCGCCGCTCTGCCCAAGCTCACCGAAGTGGTACGCGGCTGATACTGCGACGCGCAGTTAAACTGCTGATTCGGCACACTATAGCTCTCCTGCGTCGGTCGCGCGCCCTGATAAACTCCGCCGCCGTTTGAAAAGCCACTCAACGGCGCGCCGCACTGCCAGCAATAATCCAGCATCGCTTCGCTCTGAAAATTACATTTTTGGCATCTTTTCATCGGTTTCAACCTCTCAACTGAAATTAGACAACCGGAAGAAACTTTTTTGCCTAAAAATCAAAGGGAAACCGAAAATTTCTTCCGGTTTCCCTTTGATTTTCCCCTTAATCAAAACCTAATTTTCGTAAGACTTCAATTATTCGGTTCGGGCGCGAAAACTTGGTTTTTGTTGAATGCAAAAGCTCTCGGTATACTCGTCGTTTAACTATATTGAACTTATATTTTTGAAAGAGGATGAAAAATGAATACTGAGGCGAAAAGAACTTCAATCTGGGGAAAAATTTCTATAATCTGCGCTTTAGCCGCTGTTTTGTTCGGGGTTTCGGGAATTTTAACCGCACTTTTTTTAAATATTGAAATGGTTCTTTTTATTTCGGTTGGGTTGGCAGTACTGTTGGTTGTCGTAGGAGTTTTAAGCGGCATTGTCGGACTATTTATAAGTCACGCATGGGTTGGGTTAAGTCTTAATGTGTTGATTGTGATACTCGTTTTTGTTTTTTTTCTATATATATATATTTATTCCACCTGTTGTGCGCCACCGCTGCGTTGATAAGAAAAGAGAATGAAAGCTGAACTGCTTTCATTCTCTTTTCTTACTTTTCCTTTTCAATCAAAACCTAATTTTCGTAAGGCTTCAATTGCTCGCTGATGACCGATTTGTCGCCGACGACGACGATGGTCATTTTGTCTTCGGTTAAGTATTTTTGCGCCATCGCCTGCACGTCTTTCGGCGTGACGGCGTTGACTTTCTGGATGTAGGAATCGATATAGCTCTTATCGAGTTCGTTGTAGTTCATCGATTCGAGCTGACCGATAACGCCCGTCCGCGTGGAATTTTGCAGGACGTAAATGCCGGTCATATAGTTTTTGATGCCCTGCAGCTCCGCGTCCGTCGGCGGTTCGGTGCGCAGGCGGTTGATTTCAAACAGGATTTCCTTGATTGACGCGCCCGTGAACTTTGTCGTCACGTCCGCCGCTTCGTACCAGAAGCCGGTTTTGTAACGGTTGAAGACGGTCGAAGAAGGCGAGTAGGTGTAGCCTTTGTTCTCGCGGATGTTCGACGTGATGCGCGAGCCGAAACTGCCGCCGAGGATGTTGTTCAGCACCGTCACCTTAATCCAGTCTTCGTCGGCGGTCGAAGTCGCGGGCATTCCGAGATAAATCGTCGATTGCGGCGCGCCCGGACGGTCAATTACCGTCAAAGAGCGCTTGGCAGTCGGCGTCGGGACACTGCGAATCGCGTCGGGTCCTTTTTTCCAGCCGCCGAAAAGTTTTTCAATCGTCGCCTTCACCTTTGCCGCGTCGAATTGTCCGACGACGTAAAGATGCGTGCGCGCCGCGCCGTAGTTTTCGTTGTAGTAGGATTTTACGTCGTCGAGCTTGTAGTTTTTAATCGTCTCTTCGGAGGCGAAAATTTCGCCGTAAGGATGATTCGGGTAAATTACCTGGCGGAATTTTTCGACCGCAATGTTTCCGGCTTGCGCGCGGGCGATTGAAAGCTCGCGGATTTTGTTGGCGCGGATGGTTTCAAGGTCGTCCGCCGCAAATTTCGGGTTGAGCATGACGTCCGCCATCAGGGTCAGAAAGCGCGTGTCGAATTCCGAGAGAACTTCCCCGCCGATAACGGTTTTATCGGTTTGCGCGCCGGTGAAAATGCTGCCGCCCATTTCGGCGGTCTCGCGCGCAATCGTTTCCGAATCGCGCGACGGCGTGCCTTCTTTCAAAAGCGCCGCAACAACGTCGGAAATCCAGCGCTGTCCCGGCTTTTCGTTCAAAGAGCCGCTGCGGACAAACGCCTGAATCGCGACTTTCGGCACCGAGCCGTAAGGCACGATCGAGACTTTCATCCCGTTTTTCAGCGTGTAGGTTTCAACCGCCGGAAAAACGAACGCTTTCGGCTGACCGCCGACCGGCGGCGTTTCCTTCTGCGCGAAAAGGTTGAAAGCGAAACAAAGAAGAATCAACGCCGAAACGCTGAAACGCAGAGAATTTTTAATCATTTTTGAATTTTTAACTTTTAATTTTGAATTTTTCATTGACTTCCCTCCTTATTCCGCCGTTTTGTTTTCCGACTTTTCGGGATTGACAATCACGATTGTGCGGTTGGTTTTGCGCAGGTATTCTTTCGCCGTGTCCTGAATAATCTTCGGCGTAACTTTGCGGAAATTCGCTTCGATTTGGTTGATTTCCTGCGGGTTGTCGTCAAAGAGCGCAAAGCTCGCCAGCAAATCCGCGCGTCCAAAACCGCCGAATTGCTGCATCGTGTCGTAAAGACCTGAGCGGAGTTTGACGATGGCGCGGTCAATCTCGGCTTGCGTGACGGCTTTTGTCTGAATTTCTTCGATGACGGCGTCGTTGGCGGCGAGAATTTCCTGCGGCGTGAACTTATCATCGTGAATCAAATCGACCGCAAACAGCATCGGACCGTTGTAGTTGAACATATTGCCCAAATAGTTGATGCCGCCCGAAATGCTGTTCGTGTATTTCTTGTTTTTGACGAATTCCTGGTAAAGCCGGCTGTCTTCGCCGTTAATCAGGATTTGTTCGAGCAACCCCATCGCGTAATATTCTTTGCTGCCGCGTTTCGGCATTTGATAACCGTAGCCGATTGCCGGTTTCGTCGCGAGCTTGTCCGTTCGGGTGACGGTTTTTTCTTCCGTCTGGCGCGGCTCCGAGATGTCGGGCTGCGGCTCGGCTTTCTGCGACGGGATGGCGGCAAAATATTTGTTGACCCATTCTTTGCCCTGTGCTTCGTCAAAATCGCCGGTGACGACCAGAACGGCGTTCGACGGCGTGTAATATTTCGTGAAGAAATCTTTCGCATCCGTTAAGGTCGCCGCTTCGATGTCCTTCAAATCGCCGTAAAAATTGTGCGAATTGTACCAGTTCGTAAACGCCGCCATCGGCAAATCAATCCACGGGAATGTGCCGTAGGGCTGATTCAGAACGTTGACTTTAACCTCGTTGCCGACGACGCCCTGCTGGTTCGCGAGATTTGCCTGCGTGATGTCGAGACCTTTCATTCTATCGGATTCAGCCCAGAGCAGAGTTTCCAATTTGTGCGACGGAACGACGGCGAAATAATTAGTAAAATCGAACCGCGTCGAGCCGTTTAAAACGCCGCCGTTCGATTGGACCAGACGGATATACTCCATCTTGCCCATATTTTTCGACCCCTGAAACATCAAATGCTCGAAAAGGTGCGCAAAACCGGTGCGGTCTTTCGGTTCGATGCGAAAACCGATGCCGTAATAAACCGCGACCGTAACGAGCGGAGCCGACTTTTCAGGCGATAAAACGACGCGCAAGCCGTTCGGCAATTTGTAATAGGTGACCGGAACTTTTAATCCGCTCGATTTCTGTGCGTTTGCCGCCGGTGAAAGCGATAAAACAAACGCCGCCAAAATCAAGCCTGTAAAGACTTTCGTTAGAAAAATTTTCATAAATTAACCTCGTTTTAGATTTTTGCGGAAAACCAGCAAGTATCTAATTCGATTTTCGCGGAAAAAAGTTTCAAATTGTTGCATAAAAAACAGTGGTCGGTGGTCGGTGGTCAGTAGTCAGAAAAAATCTCATTTAACTGACCACCGACCACTGTCTTCCGCGCAATGATTTCCGCCGTCCGGCGATGATGTTCGCCCGCGTCCGTGTCGGTCTGCGGCGTTTCGTGATAATGAAGGATTTCAAATCCGGCAAAAAACTCTTTGAGCTCGCCTTCGCGCAGCAGAAATCTGCCCGGTTTCTCGCCTGCGCCGTAAATGTGAATCGTCGAAACGATTAAACCGCCGTGTTTCACGCCGCTTTTCATCGCGTCGAAAAGCTCGCGCTGCAAGTAATAAAAATCGCAAATCAAATCGTATGTGTCTGCTTCGATTCTGAATTCGTCTTTCTCTAAATCCGCGACGCGAAAATCTATTTCCAGCCGTTTCTCAGCCGCTCTTTGTCCGGCGATTTCGATTCCGACCGCCGAGTTGTCAACCGCCGTAACGCGCCAGCCGTTTTCCGCTAAAAAAATCGCGTGGCGACCCGTTCCGCAAGCCAAATCCAGCGCTTTTCCCGGCTTTAGCTTTTCGACCAGCGAAATCAGAAGCTTGTGCGGCTGTGCCGAAGAATATTTACCGCTCCGGTAGCGTTCGTCCCAACCTGGCGGCTCATTCACGGTTTTCTCTTTATCGTTCATTGCAGAAACCTCGGGTCAAAGGTATAAAATTGTTAGCGATTACAAAAAAATTTTACGAGGAAAAAATAAAAATGCAAGAAATAACTGCAACCGAACTCAAAGCCAAAATGGACGCCGGCGAAGATTTTCAATTGATTGATGTGCGTCAGCCCGAAGAATACGCTTTCGCCAAAATTGAAGGCGCAAAACTAATCCCTCTAGGCGAAATCATCAAGCGAATGGACGAAATCGACCCGGCGCGCGAAACCATCCTCCAATGCAAAGCCGGCGGACGCAGCGCGATGGCGATTCAGGCTTTGCAGCGCGCCGGTTTCACGGGCGAGATGAAAAACCTGCGCGGCGGCATCACCGCGTGGTCGAATGACGTCGACCCGAAAGTCCCGAAATACTAAAAAGCAACGGAAAACGGAAAATGGAAAGCGGAAAATATTTTTGTATTAATTTTCCGCTTTCCATTTTCCGTTTTCCGTTATTAACTTATTTCTGAAATTTCCAATCCGTTTTGTAAGTCCCGTCGCCGTAGGTTTCCTGGTAAGTTTTGACGGCTTCGTCTTCCGAAGGCAGGCGCAGACCATCGGTAAACCGGTTCATAAACGCAAACGCGCCGGTTTGCAAAACCACTTCGGTTGCGCCCTGCTCGCCGAATTCCTTTTTCAGCTTTTCAAAATCTTCATCCGTTACCGAAGCGGGCTGTTTCGTCAATTTGCGCGCAAATTCGACCGCCGTCAATTCGCGCGGCGTCAGCGCGGCGTCGTCCTTTTTCATCGCGAGCAGCTTTTTCGGGTCGACTCCTAATCGCCGCAAGCCTAAAACCTGATGCAGCGTACAGTAGCGGCAGCCGTTTGCCATCGAAACCGCAAAGGAAATCTGTAACTGAATATTGCGGTCAATCGTCCAATTTTGGCGATTCTGAAAACCGAATTCGCGCCACGCCTGACCGAGCGCCGGAACGCGCAGAAAGGCGCGCTGCGAGTTGGCGACGCCCAAACCCAACCCCTGCGCCGCCGGCGTCTGCGTCTGTTTCGCGCTTTCCAGAATCGTCTGCACCTGCGTCATCTCGCCATCCGAAACGAGCGCGACGCGCGACACCGGCGCGATTGTTTTGTTTATCGAATCGGCTAATTTCGGCGCTTTGTCATTTAAAACCCAATCTTCGACCGGCAGATTCGTCGCCTCGACGAAACGGACGAAATGATTGAAAAAACAGACGGTCATCGTCAGCTCGATAACCTGCGAATCGTTGTAAAATCCGCGCGTGCGCGCAAAATCTTCGTCGGATACGCCGTGAATGTCGTTCGTTAATTTTTCGGCGTAATCGATGGCTTGTTTTTCGGCTTCCGAGAAAGTTTTCCGGTCTTCCCAATTTTTCAAAAGGTTTTGACCTTTCCCGGTCGCGCGCAGCCAGCGGCTGGCGTGCGCGAAAAGATACGGGCTTGAGTAAATCTGCGCAATCCGCACGCCCATCGCCATTTTCGTTTCCGGCGCGAGCGAGCCGCCGAAAAGAAACGTCTGCACCAGATTTGCAAACTGCGGTGCGGCTTTCGTGTTCTGCGCCAGCGCCTTGATGTAATTCGGGACATTTGCCGATTCGAGCGCGTCGGCGTTTTTTATTTCATTGACTTCCGCCATCGTAACGCGCGCTTTGGCGTATTTTGAAGTTTTCGCAGCGGCTGTTTTCTCCAGCAAATTCAGCGAAACGGGACTGTAATCTTCCGCCAGCTTAACTTTTTGCGAAAAACCCGAAAGAACAAAAAACAAACTCAAAATTGCGATCGAAAAAACTTTCATTTTTTACTCCAAACTATAATCAAACGTAAATCTGCCAATGTAAATTTTGCCCTGTCCGGCGACGGGCGGCGCGATTAGAAACGAATAAATCGCACCTTTGCCTTTTTCGACTTTAGCTTTCGTCGCCCCGATAAGCTCGCCGTCTTTTGCCTTGTAAAACGTCACGCGCAGGGTTTCCGCATCGAGCCGCTGGTAACCGAAAATATATGCGCCTTTGGCGAGCGGCAAATCGCCGACCTTGAGGGCAGAATCGGTCTTGAAAAAATGCGTGTATTTGCCGTCCGCCTCGTAACCGGCGGTGATAATCACGACACCGAAAATATTCCCCTTGCCGTCGGAAATACCCGAAGCCGTGCGAAACTCTGTTTCGATATTTTCCTTAATGACCGGCGCTTTTTC
>DASWRC010000274.1:0-3563 GCA_036403375.1 Pyrinomonadaceae bacterium | reverse complement strand
CAGCTACATTCGGAACGAATCGTTTGATGGGCTAATTCATATAATTGATAATTATTGTTATAACGTGCTGACTCTCTACCTGCAACATCCGCCCAAATATGCAAAATTTGAACCCGTAAAGATTCCGGGAATTCGTCGTAAACAAAAATGTCAGGTACTTCAGCAAGTTCGCGTTTTCGTCTTTTTGAAAAAAGATCAAATATTTTCATTGCCCTTTATCCTCCGCGATTATTCTTTCGAGGTCGGTGGCTTCGAGGACGGCGACGCGGTCGTAGAAGGCGTCGATCCATTCGGGTGTCATATCGTTGAAAATAATGGCTTTCATTTCGTCGAGCTTATCGGGGTGATTGTATTTGAGATGGATAAAAACGCCTGCCATTCGTTCGGTCATTTCATCGAATGCCTCGTCGCGTACTTCTTCCAAACGGCGCTGATTTTGATAGGTTTCGTATTCAACCGCCAGCGCCGCTTCGGCTTCGTCGATTTTTTTAGTCATTTGCGTGAGAATTTCCTGAGCTTCGCGGATGCGGTCGGGCGGCGCGTCTTTGATGGCGACGGCTAATTCGTCGCGCAGCTCGATAGCTTCAAGCAAATCAGCCATTGCCTGATTATAGTTTTCATCCATCGGGTAAACTTTTTCACTCATTTAATCACCTCTTTTGAATTTGGAACACACTTCGAGCGTTGAGCGGTGGCAGAAACCGTCTGGACGCGGAAAAGCACAGGAGTTTTGAGAAAACGCGAGAGACCGAACTTCATAAATTTGGGTTTTCGGTAATGCGTGTGTTACGTTTCGGCTTTATTTATAAACCTTTAATTATTCTCAAGTCAAGAGAAAAATATTTAACGCTAAGTGTCGATTTAAAATTAAATCATTTTAAAAGAAAAAGGGAGATTCTTTACTAAGAATATCTCCCTTTCTACTCCGCTTATTTTTCCCCTATGTGCTTTACTGCATTCCTAAGTTTTTCATCAGGAAGCCGTAGATGTCGGCTTGTTCTTCGATGATTTTCGCGGTCGGTTTGCCCGCTCCGTGTCCTGCCTTTGTTTCGATGCGGATGAGCACGGGCGCGTCACCGGCTTGGGCGGCTTGGAGCGTTGCCGTGTATTTGAAACTGTGCGCGGGGAAAACGCGGTCGTCGTGGTCGGCGGTCGTGACCATTACCGCCGGGTAACGCGTGCCGGGTTTGATGTTGTGGAGCGGCGAATATTTATAAATCGCTTCGAATTCTTCGCGGTTATCGGGCGAGCCGTAATCGGAAGTCCACGCCCAGCCGATTGTAAATTTCGGAAATCGCAGCATGTCCATCACGCCGACCGCCGGAAGCGCCGCGGCGAACAGGTCGGGGCGTTGATTGAGAACCGCGCCGACGAGCAGTCCGCCGTTCGAGCCGCCCTGAATGGCGAGCTTTTTCGAGTTCGTGTAGCCGCTGTTGATGAGATATTCACCGGCGGCGATAAAGTCGTCGAAGACGTTCTGTTTCTTCAATTTCGTCCCGGCTTCGTGCCACGCTTCGCCGTATTCCGCGCCGCCGCGAAGGTTCGCAACCGCGAGCACGCCGCCCATTTCCATCCAGACGAGGCGCGAAACCGAGAAGCCCGGCGTTTGCGAAATGTTGAAACCGCCGTAGCCGTAGAGCAGCGTCGGGTTGTTGGCGTCGAGCTTGATGCCTTTTTTGGAGACGATGAACATCGGAACCATTGTTCCGTCCTTGCTCGGGTATTTGACCTGTTTGACCTCGTAATCGGACGGGTTGAACGCGACTTTTGCCTGACGGAAAAGCTCGGATTTGCCGGTTTTCATATCGTACCGGTAAATCGTCGGCGGTGCGTTATAGCTCGAATAGCTGTAGAAAGTTTCGCGGTCGAAGCGCTTGCCGCCGAAACCGCCCGCCGAACCGATGCCCGGCAGCGCGACATCGCGGACGGCTTTGCCTTTGAGGTCGTAGATTTTAATCTGCGTGTAAGCGTCTTTGAGATAATTCAAAACGAATTGATTGTTGAGGAAATCGACGCCCTGCAAGGTTTCCGGCGCTTCCGCGATGACGTCTTCCCATTTGTAATCGCCGCCTTCGACGTTGACTTTGACGACTTTCGCGCGCGGCGCGCTTTTGTCCGTGCGGAAATAAAACGTCGATTTATCGTTGCCGATAAACGAAAAATCGTTTTCCAATTTTTCGACGAGCGGCATAATCTGCGAATCCTTCTTCGAAAGGTCTTTGAAATAAACCATATTCTGCGGACCCGTGCCTTTGCCGACGTTGATAATAAGAAAGTTGCCGTCCTCGGTCACAAAACCGCTGACGAAATATTCCTTGTTGTCGGGGCGTTCGTAGATAATGACGTCTTCCGCCGGCGAAGTGCCGAGCTTGTGGAAATAGAATTTCTGTCCGAAGGTCGTTTCTTTTAATTCCTTGCCCTTTTCGGTCGGTTTGAATCCGCTGTAAAAAAAGCCCGAATTGTCTTTGAGCCACGAGCTGACGCCCTGCCGGTTCGGCGGCAAAACGTCCGCCAAATCCTGCCCGGTTTCAACGTCTTTGACGCGCCACTCGCTGCGGTCGGAACCGGCAATCGCGACGCCGTAAGCCATCAGCTTGCCGTCGTCGGTAAAAGTCGTTCCGGCGAGCGCCGCCGTGCCGTCCGCCGAAAGCTTGTTCGGGTCGAGAAAAACGCGTCCCGCGTCGGCGACGGAATCGGTGATGTAAAGCACGGATTGATTTTGCAGCCCGTCGTTCTTGTAATAAAAATAATGCTTTCCGACCTTGAACGGCGCGGAATATTTTTCGTAATTCCAAAGCTCGGTCAGGCGTTTTTTTATCTGCTCGCGCTGCGGAATCGTTGAAAGATAGTCGAAGGTTATTTTGTTCTGCACGTCAATCCACGCTTTGGTGTCGGCGGATTCCGTGTCTTCGAGCCAGCGATACGGGTCGGAAACCTTGACGCCGTTATAGTCGTCTACCTGCTCGACCTTTTTCGCGTTCGGGTATTTAATCCCGGTCTGCGCCGGCGCATTAATAGAAAAAGACATAAAAATCAAAAAAGCAAAAGATACTCGGTAAATCGTTCGCATTGTTTTTCCTCACAATTTTTGAATTGAAAATTTAAGATTAGCTGAAATTGATTATAAAGGTTCTCTTTAAAATGCGGAAGGCGCGCGCGCTAGAGTCGAGGGTGTTTTAGATTCTTTATCATTGACACCCTCGACTATTCGCGCGCGCGCTTTCCGCATTAAAAAATTAAAAAACCCTGACGTTTTTGTTTTGCCTCAGATTTGCCTGAACCGATACTTTCTTTTCAGCCTTGCCGAACGGCAGCCAGTATTGTTTTTTGAACAGCAATTCTTCCATCACATCTTTGGGCAGCGGCTTCGACATCAGATAACCCTGCCCGTAATCGCAGCCCAGATTTTTCAGGATATTGAGTTGACTTTCCGTCTCGATGCCTTCGGCGATGACGCGCATTTTTAAGTTTTTGGCAAGCGAGACGATGGTTTGCAGAATCTCGGAATCTTCACCGTTTTCGCCGACCGTGTTGACGAACGAACGGTCGATTTTAAGCGTGTC
>DASWRC010000273.1:0-26751 GCA_036403375.1 Pyrinomonadaceae bacterium | reverse complement strand
CTTTAATTTGCCCTGCGCATCGAAGCGATAAAGCGTTACGCGTCGTTTGTCGCCTTCTTTCGTGACGCCGCCCGATTCGACAATCGCTTCGTAGATGCTCACCTTTCTATCCATAATCCGCACGCCCGGCGCGGCGACCTTGCCGAGCACGCTGTAACGAACCGACATGGCTTTATCCAGAGTGACGGTTACTTTCGGCTCGATAATATACTCGTCGAGCTTTTTCGTGATTTCGTCGGTGACCTGTTCGATGGTTTTGCCGCCGACCAGTACGCCTTCGCGAATCAGCGGGTAAGAAATTCGCGCCGTCGGCGGCACGGTGATGCCCGCTTTGCAGTAATCCGGACACTGCCCGAAAACTTCGACCGTAATCACGTCGTTCGGTCCGAGCCGGTATTCTTTCAGATAATTGTTGTAATAGGGCAGAACGGTTTCGGCTTCTTCGGATTTCGCGTCGAGATTTTTATCGTCGCTGACGGGCGGCGTGAGGCTGGTCGCCGGTTCACGCTTGGCTTCGGTCGAATCCGTTTTGGTTTCGGTTTCAGTTTCGTTCGTCGCAATCCGGTCGCGCGTTTTCGGATTTTCCGTCTGCGCGAAAACGCCGGTCGCGCAAATCAAACCGACCGCCAAACTCAAACTAATTTTCTGCAAAAATTTTACCGCTTTCATCTTTCTTATCTCCGCTTCAATAAACGTTTATTAGAAGTCTTTATCCACTTTAAACTGCGCCGCCCGCCCGCTTCTGGCAGAAGGGTACTGACCTAGCGCCCGCCTTTGCTGAAAAGCACTGTCTTGACGGTTTCAAAAACGATGACCAAATCGAGCGCGAGGCTTTGATTTTTGATGTAATACAAATCGTACTGGAGCTTTTGCCGCGCGTCCGCGACCGATGCGCCGTACGGGTATTTTATCTGCGCCCAGCCCGTCAAGCCCGGCGCGACGAGGTGGCGATGCTCGTAAAAAGGGATTTCTTCCGCCAGCTGCGCGACGAAATGCGGGCGCTCGGGACGCGGTCCGACAAAGCTCATTTCGCCTTTGATGATGTTCCAGAACTGCGGAATCTCATCGACGCGAATTTTGCGGATAACGCGCCCGACGCGCGTCACGCGGTCGTCGGCGGCAGTCGCCCAGACAGGCTTGCCGTCTTTTTCGGCGTCCGCCCGCATCGAGCGAAATTTGATGACCTTAATAATTTTGCCGTTTTTCCCGACCCGTTCCTGCCGGTAAAAAACCGCGCCCTTTGATTCGAGCTTGATTAACAGAGCGGTTAAAATCGCAATCGGCAGGGATAAAACAAGCCCGATTAAAGCCAGCCCGCGATGAACCGTTTCGCGAAAAGCGGTTTTCAGACGCGTATCTTTCGGGCGACCGGCAAAAATCAGCCACGACGGGCGCAGCATATCGACGTGAACTTGTCCGGTGACGCGCTCGAAAAACGACGTGCATTCTTCGATGTTGACGTTGCCCGCGAGACTCATCTTCAAAAGCGTCTCGGTCGGAAAAGTTCCGCGCCGCTCGCGGACGGCAATCACGATTCGGTCGACTTTTTCCCGGCGAACTATCTGGTCAAGCTCGTGGGTCGTGCCGATAACGGTCGTCTCGCCGATTTTCGTGTTCGGCTTAATGCCGTTTTCGGTAACGAAGCCGACTATCCGATAACCGGCGTCGCGCCGTTCGGAAACCGCATCGACCGTGTCGCGTGCGGCTTGTCCCGTGCCGACGACGATTATTTTTTCGCCGATTTCCGGGTGTCCGGTCAAATAATGAATCAAAAAGCGCCAGCCGAGCAGCAGAACCAGCACGAGCGGCACGGAGATGACCGAAACGCCGCGCCCGATGAGCAGCGGCGGCACGAAATAAAAGACGAGCGCGAGCAGCGCCCACGCGATGCCGAGCGCCTGCACGAGCCGCAGCATCAGCTCGCGCCGGTTGGTCATCACCGTGTAATCGTAAAGGTCGTAAAAATAAAGAATCAGCGCGCAGACGGCGGTCGCCAGAAGAATTTTCAGCCAGCCGTTTTTTTCGTTTAATTGATATTCGGAACCTTCGACGCCCAAACGCAGATACAGCGCTAAGATAATGCCGCCGTAAATTATCGCGGCATCGGCAAGCAGCAGTCCAATCGTTCTGAGGCTGAATTTGTTCCCGTTCATTGGTTGAAAACCGGTCGCAGGCAGTATGTGCGGCACCCGGCAGTAAGAATCTTTAGCCGGAATATAATTACTGCTGACTGCCGCTTGCCGCCTGCTTACTTCTTGTAATATCCGTAGTTATAATGCGTTTCGTCCAGAACGTCTTCCGATTGATTGAGGACGACGCCCATCATTCGCTCGCGCGGCAGAGTTTCGAGAACGTTGTCGATTGCGCTATATTTTGTGCGCCCGGCGCGGATGACGAGCATTGCGCCGTCGGCATGATTTATCAAAATATTGGCGTCCGTGAAAATTCCGAGCGGCGGCGCGTCGATGATGACGTAATCGAACATTTCGCGCGCCTGGCGGAGAATTTCCTTGAATTTCGGTCCGGAAATCAATTCGGCAACGTCGCTGCGCGCTTCGCCGCCGGGCAGAATATAAAGTCCCGAGGGTTCGAGCCTGATAATCGAATCCCGTAAGCGGACGCTGCTCGTCAGAATATCCGATAAGCCTTTGTCGGTTTCGATGCCGAGATAATCCGTTAAGGACGGCATCCGCAAATCGCTGTCGATAATCAAACATTTCACGCCGTCGGTTTGCGCGAGCAGCCACGAAAGATTGAGCGCGGTGATGGTTTTGCCTTCGCTCGGGTTGATGCTGGCGACGACGATTGACTGCAATTTCTGGCGCTGGCTTTTGTGCAGGATTTGCGTGCGCAGGTTGCGGTATTCTTCGCAATACGTTGAATGCGGCTGAGTTATCGCGACCAGTCGCGGTTCGACGCGCTCTGCTTCAATCGTCCACGCGGAAAATTCCGGCAGACGTTTTTCAGCGGAGCGCGTCGCTCCGATGGCGTTCAAAGTTGCCCCGGCAGTAATATCAGATAAAGAGTCAGGGAGTGCCGTCCCGACCAAAAAATCTGACTGCCCTTTGAACGCCAAGCCCGGTGTCCCGATCTTAAAATCCTCGTCGGCAAACATTTCCGGCGGCGCGATTGCACGCTTTATGGCGTTGCGTTCATTGCGGTCAAAAGGGACAACTGTGCCTTTCGGGGTTTCCGCGCCGGTGTTTGTCTGCTCGACTTGCTTTTTTTGTAAGGCTTTAAGAATACTCATAGATTACTCCGTAATCAAATTACGAATTAAAAATTACGAATGATTATTTTTTTAATTCGTAATTCGTAATTCGTCATTAATAAAATCCGCCGGCTTCTTCGATTTCCAGACTTATGTCGTCGTCCAGGTCATCAAACGGTGATTGTTTGGCGGTTGAGCTGATATTTGAATTGCCGCTGCCGTTCGAATTGCCGTTCGTCGCCGACGTTTCGGTTTTGAACATCGGTTTCGGTCTTTCGACGCGCGCCTGGTTGTTCCACAATTCCTCGCGCGCTTCGGAAGTCAAAACGCGTGCCGACGCGACGTTTTCGGCGGCTTTTTCGCTTGCCATCAAAGCATCTTTGCGCGGCAGCAAATCGAGATTGTCGGCGACGTCTTCGATAATCTGCCGACCGATAATCTGTTCGCCCGCCGCATACGCCGCGAGCATCGCGTTGTCGCAGAGATTGTTAATCTGGCGCGGAATTCCCTCCGAGCATTGAAAGATAAAATCAATCGCGCCGGGCGTAAAAATGTTCGGCTGGTCACTGCCGCCGATTAAAAGCCGCTCGGTAATGTAGCGTTCAACCTCGTCGACATTCGGCAAAGCGTGCATTTTGCAGCGCAGCGCGACACGCTGTTTTAACTGGCGGAGGTTCGGCTGATTCAATTTCTCGCGCAGCTCGGGCTGACCCGTGAGAACGATTTGCAGATGTTTCGCGTTGTCCGATTCAAAATTCATCAGCAGGCGAATTTCTTCCAAAACGTAATCCGACAATTCGTGCGCCTCGTCGACGATTAAAACCGTCCGCAGCCCGCGCCGGTGGCGTTCTTCCAAAACCTTGCCCATCACCTGCAGCAATTCGGCTTTGTTCGACCAATCCTTGATGTTGAGCAGCTGCGTAACGTGATGATAAAACTCGTCAATCGAAAGACGCGGGTTGAAAACGTAAGCCGCCAGAACGGAAGAATCCAGCCGGCGCAGAATCCATCTGAGCGCGGTCGTTTTTCCCGTCCCGACTTCACCGGTCAGCACAATCAAGCCCTTGGCGTTTTCAAGCCCGTAATAAAGACTCGCCAGAACCTCGTTATAGCTCGGTGTGAAGACGATAAAACGCGGGTCGGGCGTTAATGTGAACGGCGTATCTTCTAATCCAAAAAATTCCTTGTACATATCTTTCTCCGAAAGAATTTCAAATTTCAGATTACAAATTACAAATTACAAATCAAATCCAAAATATAAAATCTAAAATCCAAAATCGCTATGAGACCATTCGTTCAAAAATCTTGGTCGCCTGCAAAATCATCGCAATCAGCGGAATCGCGCCGACAGCCGCAATCACGCCCGCCATGACGCGCAGCCAATGCGAGCGCCTGAGCCAGATTTTTTCGTCGTGCGAGAGCAGCGGCGGAACCGACGCCAGCAGGGGAAGCCCGGTGTAATGCTTGGCGTCTTCGATATTCTGAATCTTGAAAACGCGCGGCAGCTCAAAAATCGCCGCTAAAAATAACCCGATTGCCAAGCCTATCGCCGCGCCCAAGCCGGTCAGCAGAAAACGCTTCGGCGCGACCGGCGATTCGGGCAGATTTGCCGGGTCCTGGACGCGGATGGTTTCGCCCTGCGCGTTTGATTCGCGGTTGACCTGAAGCGAGGCGTCGTTAATCTTTTTCGATAAATCGTCGTATTTCTGCTTTGCCGATTGATACTGCGAATTGACGCCTTCGAGCGCCACCTTGACGTTCGGAATCGTGTTGATTTTCTGTTCGAGAATCGAAATCTGTCCGGTGTTTTGTTGGACTTCCTGGTCTTTGTATTGAATCTGCTGGTCAATCTGCCCGATTTGATTCTGAATGCGCTGATTTTCGAGTTCGAGATTCTTTTTCTGCAACTCGGCTTTCCGGCTGCTCGTCTGGCTCGCTAACTGAACGCGCTTGTCGGTGTTTTTCCTGAGGTTTTCGATTTCGTCGTTGATGCGCGCGATTTCGTCTTTTTTCGCCAAAACGTCCGGGTGCTTTTCCTTGAAAACTTTTAAGAGCTTGTCGAGCTGTGCCGATAATTCGGCGCGCCGGTTGACGAGCTGCGCGTAGGCAGGCGTATCTTCGATTTGCGACGCTTGTTTGGCGGCGTCCTGCGTTTCCTTTTCGCCGTAATCTTCAATCAGGCGCATCTGCCGGTTGTTCGAGCTAATCTGGTCGTTGAGCCGTCCTTTTTCCGCGCTCAGGGTTTCTTTTTCCTTCGTGATGCTTTCCTCGCGCTTTCTGAGACCGTCGAGCTGCGCAATCAGCCCCTGCGAAGATTCGGGCAGCGTATCGACGTTCTGCATCATTATTTTCAGGCGTTCCTGCTCAATCAGGTCAAGCTCGCTTTTCGCCGTCTCGTGTTCTTTCTGCAAAAAATCGCGCGTCGTTTCGGCGCTCTGCGTCGAAGCTAAAATCTGCGCGTTGACATACTTGGCGGCTAATTCCGCCGTCACGTTGCGCGTCGCGTCGGGGCGTCGGTCGCGGTAGCTGATGCGAAAGGCGGCGAGCTTTTCGTTGTCGCTTTTTTCGACCTCGACGACGATGTTTTTGCGCATCTTATCGACAATCAGCGCCGTGTCCAGACCTGAATTCCGCTCGGATTCAAAAAGATTGTATTTCGTAATCATCGGCTCCAGCGAAGAGCGCGAAAGAACTTCCTGATTGATGGTTTGCAGACGCTGCGACAAATCTTCGTCCGAGAGCGACTGGACGACCTTATCGGAAATCTGCGGCGGTTTGACGGTCAAAAGAGTTTTCGACTCGTAGACGCTCGGCAATTTATAGACGACGTAGCCGATTGCCGCCGTCATCGTGATAACCGGCAGAATAACGAACCACTTGCGCCGTTTCAGCATCTTGATAAATTCGCCCGCCGTTCTTTGTCTGAATTCAATACTCATCTTCTTATCCTGAGAATTAACGCTTATTTTGTTGTGTGTTTAATTTCCGCGTTCTCGCTTTTTTCGCTCCGCCGCAGAAGCCAGCGCAAACCGATGGTCAATAAAACCAATCCGACTCCGAAAATCAATACTTCGAAAGGTTCGCGGACGGCGCCCAAGCTCAAGCTTTCGCCGGCGCCCCCCAATAACAAAAACATTTCCAAATCTCCGTAAGGGTAATAAAATCTTAAAGACTTGCCAAAAGGCTTTTCGCATCCTGCGCTTCTTTCTGGCTCAAACTCCGCTCGTTCGAAAGCGACGTTTCGACTTCGCGCCGGGCTGAGAGTTTGTCGCCCGAGGATGCCAGCGCCGTTCCCAGACGCAGGCGGTAGCCCGCATTCGGCGTCGCGCCGGTGCGTTTCGCGTCCGATTCATCGAGCGCGACCGCTTTTTTCAACTGCTCGACCGACGGTGAATACAAACCTTTTTTGAAATAAACCCAGCCGAGCGTGTCGTAATATCCGGCGACATTCGAGCTGCGGTTCACCGCCGATTGCGCCAGCCGCAGCGCTTCGTCCAGATTTCCCTGTCCGCGGTCGGCAATCAGCCACGCCAGGTTATTTGCCGCAATCGGCGTTTCCGGCGCGATTTCGAGCGCGCGGCGATAATTTTTCTCGGCTTCCGGCAAGTTTTCACGCGCTTCTTCGAGCATTCCCAGAAGCGTGAAAAGCGCGGCGACGGGTTTCTTCCTAACCGCTAATTTGTACTGCTCGATTGCTGCGTCCGTCTGATTTTTAGCAATTAAAAGCGACGCGTAAGCCGAATACGCGGGCAGGTAATTTTCGTCCGACTCCATCGCCTTTTTCAGCTCGGCTTCGGCTGAATCATTGTTCTTTTCGGCAATAAAAATGTCTGATTTCAAATAGTGCAGCGCGGCGGAAACGTCCGCTTTGTCGGCATTTTTCACTAAAAATCCATCAACTTTGGCGTGCGCTTCGGCGAATTTCTGCTGGCGATTAAGAGCCGCGACGGCGCCGCTCAGCGCGTCGAAATTTTTGCCGTCGGCGGCGAGCGCTTTTTCGTAAAGCTTCAGGGCTTCCGCCAAATTCCTTTCGGCAATAAAAACTTTTGCCAGATTGACCATCGCGCCCGTCGATTTCGGCGCGTCGTTTAAAACTGCCTGCAAATCGGTGCGCGCTTCCGCCGTTTTGCCGAGCTGCAAGCTTGCCAGACCGCGCGCCGAAAGCGCTCTCAGACGAATTTCGGCAACTTCTCTGGTCATCGCCGCCGTGTCGGGCACGATTCCTTTCGACGTTTCATAAAGGTCGTTCGCGAGGCGAAAAGCGTTTTCCGCATTGCCGTCGGCGAATGCCGCCTGAATTTTCAAAAGCCGCGACTTCAGGTAATTCGGATGATATTTTTCCAAATCGCCGATAAAGGCGCGCGCCTGATCGGTTTGTCCGAGCGCGAGCCGCGCTTCGGTCATCACGAACAGCGCGTCGCGGTGACTCGGCAGTTTTTTCAGGATTTCTTCCAAATCGTGAACCGCGTCTTCCGCCCGGTTGTCCTGCAGACCGAGACGCGCGCGAAGCAGCAGGGCTTCCGTATCCTTATCGTTAATCTTCAAAAGCGCTTCGATTTGCTCGGAAACGCGGGCGGTTTCTTTCTGTTCGAGATAGATTTCGCCCAAACGATACCGCGCGCGGACGTATTCGGGCGACTCCTGTAAAATCTGCGTAAAAATCGCGACCGCCTCGGCGTCGCGCCCGATTTGCGTGTAGAAATTTGCCAGCTCGATGCGCGATTCGGGGCTGTTTTCCTGAATCTGAATTAAATCCTTGTAAGCCGTCTCCGCCTTTTCGTAATTTTTCTGCGCGACGTAATATTCGGCAATCGCCGCGCGCGCTTCAAAATTCTGCGGCTCGACTTCAGTCGCCTTTTTAAACTCGGCTTCGGCTTCCGCCGCGCGGTTGGCAAACACCAGGAATCTGCCGTACTCGACAAGCCCGAGCGCCGCCTTCGGATTAACCGAAATTCCTTTCTGAAGCGCGTTTTCCGCATCCTTTGCCTTGTCCTGCTTCATAAAGTATCGCGCTTCGGAAATGTAAGACCCGGTGCGGTTCGGGTCGAGCGCGATTGCCTGATTCAGAACGTCGAGCACTTCGCGTTCCGGCTTGTTCTGCGCCGCCAGCAGCGAAGCCTTTAAGATATGCGCTTCGATAAAGCGCGCATCTTTCGCCAAAACTTCTTCCAGAACCTTTTCGGCTTCGGCAATCATCGGCGGCTGAAAAAGCAGGTAATAATTACCGAGTTTGGTTTTCGCTTCGAGATTTTCCGGCGCTAAGTCGGCGGTTTTCCTGAGTTCTTCGAGGGCTTCGTTAAATTGTTCGAGATTTTCGAAGGCGCGCGCCAGTCCCCAGTGTGCGGCAGCCGAATCCTTGTCAATATCGGCGGCGGCGCGGAATTCCATGACGGCTTCCTGAAATTTACGTTTTTGCAGGTATTCTTCACCGCGGGCGAGGTGTTTGTCTTTCGAACCGCCGCAGGAAATTAAAAGGGCAAGCAAACCGCAGAGCGCGATTTGGGCAAAGAATCTGAGTTTAAAAATTTGGCACTCTCTCAATATCATTTTCTTCAAAAGGTACTTTTCCCGAAAAAAACCGGCAGACTCGTTTAATCATTGGGCAATAATCATTAAACTACTCTGTCAAGCGCTTGCGAAAAGGGGCAAACCTTTCGCAAATCTTTCGATTAAAGCTAATTTTTCAAATTTACCGATCTGCATCGGCATTGAAGAAAAAACGCAATCGACGCTAAATTTCAGAAAAATTTACTGTTTCCGTCCCTTTCAAGCATAACTTCGGCGTCAGAAAACGCATGGCAAGCCCAAAACGGAATCAAAAATTCGACTGAAACTATCAGGTTCAGTCGAAAGAATAGCACAGGTTTTGAGATTTGCAAAAGGAATTTGGCTTGGCGTAACAGCTTTTTTAGACGGCACAGGGCAGCCGCCGTCAGCGGTCTAAATATATAATTAATCAACGGTTTTACTGCCGACCGGTTTTCATTCGGGAACAAATTCGGCGAGGTTGTCGGCAAGCTCTGCGGAGAGGTCGATTGCCGCCCCGGTCGCCGCGTCTTCGTCACCGCCGACCGAAGTCATCACGCGAACCATCGCGCCGTCGCTCCGGCGTCGAAACGCGCTGTCCCAGAGGGTGTTGAGCTTGTCGCGATATTCGCTCGCTTCGATGCGCCCGCGACCTTGATACCAGTAAATCATTATCTCGTCGAACGTGCCGTTTCCGATGCGGTAGCGGTTTGCCGCGAAAGTTTTTCCCGACGGCGTTTTGATTTCTATCGTCTGCGGCTCGCGCAGCACCCAGCCCGCGCCCGGCAGACAGTTTTGCGGTGAATGATAAGTCACGCCCGTCCGCTGCGAGGCGTAATAGCCGACATAAAGATTGGCGATGCGACCGTTCGGCAGCGAGTAATAACGCTGCGTGTAATCGGAAACGCGAAGGACGTTTTCCGTCGCTTCGCCGAAACGCATCGCATCGCCTTTCTGCCGCCATTCACCGAGGCTCGCGGGCAGCTCAGCCAGCGATTTACGCGCAATTTCCGCTTCGCCGCGCTGCTCGAACCAATTGATAAAAACACCGCCCGCCAGCAAAACGGCAACCAGCAGCCAGTATTTTGAATTCGCCGCGCGTGACTTGATTCGGTTCATCGGAAAATTATTCTACCAGCAAACATAAAACGCCTAATTCAAATAATTTTCCGACTTCACGGTTATTATTTTTTCGGCTTCAACTCCCACAGAACGTTGACAATCACCCAGCGACCGTTAAAGCTTGGCGAGGTGCAGGTAATCAATCCAATCGGAGGCGACGACTTTGACGCTCGCGGCGTTTTCATAAACGTCGAGAATCGTGACGTCCTTTTGCTGTCGCTCTTTCGGCGTATTTTTTCCGCCGCCGCGCCTGACGCCCCGGACGAGCCCCATCGCCCTCATCTGCTGGAGCATACTTCTGCCTTCGGGATTCGTCATCACGATGCGTTTCGCCAAATCGGGATGCAGCGCTCGCTCCATGCGCTCGCGGCGTCGCCCGTGTACCAGCCTTCGATGTAATCGAGCGCGGTTGCCGCGATTGCCGCCTTATCGGCATCCGAAACGCTCGCTTGCCCGTTCGCCTGAAACGCGAAAACAGCCAGAAATAAAATTAAAAATAATGGTGCTTTTTTCATTCTTCAAAACTCCTTTTGGTTATTTTCGACAGACCGCAGCGTTTATCTTCATACGCCGCAAACCGCGTTCGGGTTTTGATTTCCGGCGCGTTTAATTAATTTTCCTGCCCTTTAGCTCTCTGCCGCTCGGAATAACAATCGTCAAACCACTGATTTTTCCGCCCGCGTCCCGTTCAAACGTCACGGTGACGCTCGCCGTCTGCGCCGAGAATTTATCCTTTACGCTCGCGTCCGCGGAAAGCTCGATGCGCTCGCCGCCCGCCAGACCGATTAATTTTTCGCCTTCCTGGCTGAAAGTTATGACGCCCATCGGCGTATCGAATTGTCCCAAAAATTCGGCAAATTTGCCGTTTGTCACCGCCTTTACTTCCGCCTTCGGAACCGGAAGCGGAAAAGCCGAACCGGGAACGGGCAAAATCGAATCAGAAAGCGGCGTTTCCTGTTTTCCGGGATGAACCGGAAAGACGGGACGTTTCGACGGTTGAGCAGGATTTTTGGCAATCTGCGCGAGCGCTACCGCGACCGCTTTTTCAAGCTGCGGGTCACGTCCGGCGATAAAATCCTGCGGCATAATTTCAACGTCAAAATCGGGTTCGACGCCGAAATTTTCGATGCCCCACGACGTCCCGTCCGGGTTGTAAGCCGCGCGGTTCGGGATTTGAACGCGCCCGTTGTCGACAAAGCGCGGCGTGAAAAAATAAGGTCCGATGCCGCCGCCGCTCGTGCGCTTGCCGACGACCGCTCCGACCTTGCCGAGCTTGAACATCAACGCGCCGGTTTCCGCCGCCGAGCCGTTCCACTCGTTGACAATCATTACTTTGACGGGCGGCGCGGGATTGACCGGCGTCGGAATGTCTTCGCCGCCGCGAAACATATAATTGTAGAGCGATTTGCGCCGCAGCCATTCAATCAGGAAATCGGGCGTAATGCCGCCGCCGTTAAAACGCTGGTCGATAATCACGCCCGCCTTGTCAGAGTTTGCCGTCAAACCGCGAATTGCGTTCATCACGCCGTCGGCGTCGTAATTTTCGATAAAAATATATCCGAGCTTGCCGCCGGATAATTTTTCGACCTTTTTACGATTATTTTCCGCCCAGTTTGCACGCCGCAGACGGTTTTCGCCGACGCCCGGATAAACCGTAAAGGTTCGCGCGCTGCTTCCGTCGGCGTTGGCGCTGACCGTGATTTTCGTCGGTTTCTGCGCGGTGTTTTCAAAATATCCGAGAATATTTTTCGTCCCGTCAACCTTCGCGCCGTTGACTTCCAAAAGATAATCGCCCTCGCGCACGTCGATGCCGGGCGCGTCGAGCGGCGCGCCGAATCGACCGTTCACGGAAGCGTAAGAGGTCGCGCGGTAGATTTTCTTAAAGCGGTACCGACCGTTTTCAATCGCGTAATCCGCGCCGAGAAGTCCGATTCCGCTGCCGCGCCCGAAAGGCGGCGGCGCATCTCCGCCGCCGATGCCGAAATGGCTCACCGAAACCGAGCCGAGCATTCTTCCAATCAACGAATTCAAATCGTTGCGGCGCGTGATTGCCGGCAAATACCGGGCGTAATAATTTTCGAGCGCCTTCAGGTTTTGCCCGTGCAGATTCGGGTCGTAAAACCAATCGCGCATCAATCGTGTCGATTCGTGAAAAATCTGACGCCATTCTTCCGCCGGATTGATTTTGACTTCCATACGGCTGAAATCCTGCTTGCCGTCGCCTTCTTTGACCGCCCCTTCGGCGCTCGTCAAAAAGTAATCGCGCCCTTTACGGTACAAAATCCTGCCGCCGTCCGCCGTGATGTCCACCGCATCTATAAAATCGACGATTTTTTCCAGTCCGTTCGGTTTTGCCGAATCGAACGAATAAAGAGCCTGCGCCTGCACGCGAGAGTTAAAGTCGCCGGGCGTATTCTGCCATTCGTCAACGACGAGCAGCACTTTGCCCGGTTTTCCGGCAGCCAGCCGGTTGTAATCGCGCGGCGGCAGCGGCAAATCGACAAAGCGGCTTTCGAGATTCGTAAAATCGATTTTCACGGGCGCCGCGCTTTCCGCCGGTTTCGCTTCCGCGTTCGGCTGCCGGTTCGGCAAAAACGGCGACGGCGCGTCTTTCGACAAGATAAGCGCATGAACTCTTCTGACCACGAGCGGGCGCGCCATCTCGCCGTTCAAAACGCCCCAATCAAATTCGCTCGTCAGCGCGTTCGGGCTCGAAACGAAATACAGGTACTTGCCGTTCGCGTCGAAAACCGGCGACTGCGTGTGCGTTTTGCCGTCGGTTATCTGAAATGATTTCCTCTGCGCCGCGTCGTAAATAAAAACCGTTCCGGCGCGATTTTTCAAACGTTTCGCGTAAGTCAGAAACCTTGAATCGGGCGAAAAGCTCGCCGCCCAGTTATCCTGCGACGAGTAATCGGACGTGTCGATTTTCGTGACCGCGCCGTCCTTGTCCGCGAGCCACAAATTCAGACGGCGGTCGTTAAAAACCAGCTTTTTTGAATCCGGCGACCACACCGGATTCCAGTAAAACGAAGGCTGTTTTTCAATCGCGATTTTTTTGACCGCGTCCGTTTCCAGCGAACGAATATGCAGAAAATATTCGCCCGTTTCGTCCGAAAAATACGCGATTTGTTTGCCGTCGGGCGAAATCACCGGATAGCGTTCCGCCGCATTCGAAGTATTCGTCAGATTCTTGTATTCGCCGGTTTTCGGGTCAAAAACCAAAACTTCGCCGCGCGCGCCGAAAGCGATTTTTTCGCCTGTCGCCGACGGCAGAATCTGTTCGAGAAACCGCATCGCGTTCGCATTTTTGGGAAGCAGTTCCGACGTGTCGGGCGTGACCGAAACGTTAACGATTTTGTCCGTGCCGGTTCCCAAATCGAAAAGATGAATGCGCCCGTCCTGGACGAAAGAAATTTCGCTGCCTGCGCCCGACGCGTGGCGAATTCCCTGACCGTCGAACTTCGTTAGTTGTTTCGCTGCGCGCGTTTTCCGGTCGTAAGAAAAAAGATTGAAAATGCCGCTGCGGTCCGAAACGAAATAGATTTTGTCACCGAGCCACATCGGGTTCCGGTCGTTAAAATTCTGGTTCGGCAATTTTTCGGTCGCGCCGCTTCCTAAATTCGTAATCCAAATCGGCGCGCTCATGCCGCCGCGATAGTAACGCCACTCGCCGAAAACGAACTGGCGCGGATTGTAAGCGATAGATTTGCCGTCGGGCGAAAACGCGCCTTCTATGCCCTGCGGCAGCGGCAGGTCAGTCGCCAGCGTCGGATTTGCGACGTTCATTTTATAAAACCGCACGACGGTTTCCTCGTCGCGCGTCGTTTCAAAAACCACTTCATTTCCGTCCGGCGTCCACGCGACCAGATAATCGTTTTCCGGCATCATCGTGATGCGTTTCGCTTCGCCGCTGCCGTCCGCCGCCGCGACGTAAACGTCCCAATCGCCGCCGTTCAGACGCGAAAACGCGATTTGCCGCCCGTCGGGCGAAAAAACCGGGTTGGTTTCCTCGTTTTCGGTGTTCGTCAAACGCCGCGCCGCGCCGCCCGCTTTCGGGACGAGCCAGATTTTGCCCGCGAATGTAAAGGCGATGCTCGATTGATTATGCGCGACGCGCCCGATGAGCAGCGGCATTTTATCGTTTTGTTGAGCGAATATGTTGATTGCGAAAAACGCCGTGAAGACGGCTAGAAGCACAAATTTGGACATAGATTTTCCCTCGTTTATAAAAACTTTTTACTTTTTACCACGCCCGGAAAACCGTTTCTTGAACGAAAAGAACATTTTTGTATGAAGCTAACTTCGGCGCGCTGATTTACGGCGCGCGGCGGGCGTGACGCCGAAAACCGATTTGAAAGTCTTGTTGAGATGGCTCTGGTCGGCAAATCCGGCGGCGAGCGCGATTTCGCTCAAAGGCAGGTTCGAACCGACGATTTGCCGGTTCGCAAAATCGGCGCGCAGGCGGCGCACGTATTCGCCGACGGTGCAGCCGAATTTTTGCCGGAAAACGCGCGACAGGTGAACCGGATGAACGCCCGCGATGCGCGCTGCGTCTTCGAGTGCGAAAGAGCCGGCAAAGTTATCGTGCAGAAAATCGCGCGTATTCGCGAGCCAGCGCGGGATTTGTTTTTCGTCTTCGCTCGGCTTACAGCGCGCGGCGTCCGCCAGAATCTCAAGGACTAAACCTTCAATCGCGAGCCGCGAAAAAGCGTCCGGCTTTTGGAATTCCTGATAAATCTTCTGTCCGAGACGACCTGTATTCTCGGTTTGCAGGCTCGCCGGTTCGTCCAGAACCGCGCAGTGCTCGCGAATCGCGGCAAGGCGTCGAAAATCGAACTCGACGCTTAAAATTCGGACGTTAGTTTCAAATTTGACGGCGTGCGATTCGGCAGGCGGATGAAAAATGACCGTCGAAGATTTTCTCAAAAAAGATTTCTGACTGAATATTTCCAGATAATTGCCCGACAGCACGAAGCTGAAAGAGGCGAATTTGTGCGTGTGCCGCGGCTGTCGTAAATCGGGCGGATACGCGACCTGTGAAAGATTTAACCCGTTAATGCGACATGTTTTGGCGGTCACTCCATCCGGAGACTGATGTAAAAGTCGTTCCATAAAATAGCCTGCCTGATTCAAAAAGTTTCGCGTGTTTAAAGAAAAAGAGGTTTCTACGATTTTATAGACTCAACGAATTATTTCAAGCCAAAGTTGCAGAAACGACGATTTTCTTTGCACCTCCTCGGGCGGCTTTGCGAGAAATACTTTTTATATATAACGGAAAATTTTATCGGCAGTGAAAACCTGCTCCCGCAAAGCCGCCGGGACACTAAGAAAACACGTATTTTTTTCTTAATTTATTTCGCGGCGGAAATTTTGCGAAAGAAGAATTGCAGGGTGAAATTGAGCAGAATCAGAAGCCCGAGCGCGGCGACGTAAACCAGCCAGCCGAGCGCGTCGTGCAATCTGCCTTCGGTCGCCTGTCTGCCCCAGTAATATGTCAAAACGCCGGTTGTCGTAACGCGCGCGGCGTTCGTTAAAACCGCAATCGGAATTGCCGAAAGCATTAAAACGAGCGCGCGCCAGAAATCGTAATTTTTCAAAAAACCGAGCCACCCGTTTTCGACGAATTCGCGTTTCGTGCGGGTGAAATAGCCGAGAATCAGCGCCAGCGTGACGAGTGTCATCAGTGAGCGGATGCCGCTGCACGCTTCGACGACTTCGAGCGCGATAACCTGCGTTGCGCCGCGCGGCAGGATTTCAAAGACATTGCCTTTGCGCACCGTCGGGATTTCAAACAGGCGGATTCCCCAAACCGCCGTCTGCGACGCGTAAATCTGCAGGGGAAACGCGATTTTGTTAAAAATTATCTGCGGAATCGGGATTGAAAGCAGCAGCAAAGCGAACGGCGCGGCGAGCAGTTTGAGAATCCTTGTGCCGAAAAAATAGACGACCATTCCGGCGAGCATCAAAACAAACGAAATTCTCTGGGTAAAGATTTCCGCGCCGAGACTGCCCGCCAGAAGCATAAAAAGCGCGAGCAAAACGACTGCGCCGCCCGGGAAGAAGCGCGGCGTTTTGTCGATTTTTTCAAAATCTTCGAATTCGAGCCAAATGATAAACGCAATCACAAACGGGACGAGCAGCCCGTGCGAGTAATTTTCGTCCGACCACCAATCGCGCCCGAGCTTTGCCAAAACGCCCGCGTAAAGAAACGCGAGCGCCAGCCCGATGAGAGCGGGTTTCCAGAGTTTTTTGAAATTGACGGCGTCGGAATTCATCGGTTTAACCTTAGGCAGGAAACATCAAATCGCGGTTGTTTTCCGCAAACGAAAGCTTACCACACAAAAAATTACCGGCAAAAAAGTTTTTAAAGTTCAGAGTTTGGAGTTCGGAGTTCAGAGTTTAGAGTCGATTATTTTAACTCTAAACTCTGAACTTTTTACGGGACAAACGAATTAGGAATCGGGCATTCGCCGTTCGTTCCGAAACTGGCTCTGAGAGTTCCGGCAGTCGAGCGCTGAATGAATCGGGTTGTCGTCGCCGGTCGAAATCGAGCGGGGTTTTATTTCTCTCGGCACGCGACTTTTGTGCGCCGGCGGCGAGTTTTCTCTATCAGATAATCGCCGCGCTTTCCCGCCGCTCAATCGTTTCCGCTGACTGGACGCGCCCGTAGGTCAGCCGGCGCCAGAACCATTCGATGGGACCGAACTCGAAATGTTTCAGCCACCAGACGCTGAAAGGAATCTGCAAAACGGCGACGCCGAGCGCGAGAATCAATCCGCTGACCGGCGTGATTGTGTCGAAAAGACGAAAGCCGATGCAGACCGGAACAATTAACGCCGCCTGCCAAATATAATTGGTCAGCGCCATCCGACCGACCGCGCCGAGCGGCGCGAGCCGTTTTTGCCGCTTTTCTTTTTGCAGGAGCAGAATCAGCGACGAGGCATAAAACGCCGCCATTCCCCACGCGTGAAAAGTCCAGAGGAGGCGCGCGGCGATACGTTGACCGAAAAACGGCGCGGCGTCCGCGCGATTGAGCCATTCGACGCCGACCAGGGCAATGAGCCCGAGACTCAATCCGCCGATGACGCCGCCCCAAATCACTTTTTTATGCGCGGCGATATTTTCAAAAAGGCGTTTTCTGCCGAGATACAGCCCGAACAAAAACAGCGTCAGCGAAGGCGTCCACTGCAGAATGGCGATGCTGTACCAGTAGCGAACCCACGCAAGATTTTCGGCGATGTAGCTCGTATTATCGGTGACCGGTCGCTCAGGGAAAGAAACACCGGTGAGCGACCAAAGCCACTCGGCGATAAACGGAAAAATCAGCGCGGCAATCGCTCCGACCAGAATCGTCCGGTTTGAAGCGTTGCGAAACAGCAGCAGCAAAAATCCCATCGTTGCGTACGGCACGAGAATATCGCCGTTGCGAAGCAGCAGCGCGTGCGCGAGACCGATCAACAGCAGCACGGACAAACGGCGGCAATAAACGGGAACGATGTTGATGCCGCGCGACCGGGCGCGCACGAGCTGAATCGAAAAGCCCAAACCGAAAAGCGTCGCTAAAGTGGTATAAGCTTTCGTGTCGATTAACCATCCCAACACTTTGTTAAGAACAAACTGTGCCTGCGAATAAGTTTCTTCAGGCGCATTTCCCAGATTCCAGAGCGCATAGGCGAGCAGCACGCCCATCATCGCGAAACCGCGCAGGACGTCGAGCTCCGTAATTCTTTCGCCCGAGTGTACGGGCGCCATCGGCTCAGCCGTCTTTTGTATAGAAAAATCTTTATCCGGCATTTTATCTTCTCCTCTCCGGGCGCAGTCTTATAAAGCAGCCTGCGTAATTTCTAAAATCACCTGTCAGCGGTATAAAAAAACTTGTCTCTTTCCTTAAAACTTCACGCCGGCGCAGCGATTTTTTTTCGCCCGCGCCGCGCATTTCAAATAAAGCGACGCCGACTGCGCCGCCGATAAAACCGGCACCGACCGCTAAAATGTTTCTGAACATATTGCTCCTCATCGTTTGCAAATTTCCCTTGTCCTTACGGACAGCCGAGCGCGGTTTTAATCTGCCTTGCCGCATTGACCAGTTGAATTGCCTGCGCCGCCGTCAGTTTTTTGCCCGACTGCGCCGCCGTTTGATTGATAAAATCCGTCAGCGATTGGCAGGCGCTTCCGGTGTCCGAAACATTGATTGCCGCTTGGGCGGCGTTGAGCTTGGCGATGAGACTGTTTTCGATTCCCGCGTGCAGATTAAAGCTGCGAACGAGCGCGATGAGCTGGCTTATTTGACTCGTTCCGGAATTCTCGATATGAAAGGCAAAGGCGTAAATGTTGTAGTCGCTGTCGGGCGCCGAGTAAACGATGCTGCCGCTGCCGTCGCCGCAGAGCGAGATATCGTTGATTACTTCATTAACCGGCGTATCGGTCACGCGATACAAAGCGCCGTTGGCGAGGTTATAAACGAATACGTCGTACTGCGAAGAACCGTTTGCCTGCGCGACCGCGGATTCAAAGGAAATCAGATTGCCCGAGATATTGACGATGCGCTGTTCACCCGGAAGCGGAATCTGCGTCGCCGGTCCGCCGTTCACGGGTTGGATATAAACATCGTAATCGCCGCCGCGGTTCGATGTGTAAACGACAACCTGCCCGTTGGTCGCCGGTCGGCGGTCTTCGGCGGCGATGCCTTCGGTCACGAGACGCGTCGCGAACGAGCCGGGCGAAGAGAGCGTCGCCGCGTAGATGTCGCAGCCCGTGTCGTCGAGCTCGCATTTTTGCCATGTCACAACCTTCCCGTCCGGGCTGATGGCGGGAAATTTATCGGGCAAATCGTCATTTGTCAGACGCGTCAGCGCGCCGCTCGCAAAATCATAAACACCGACGTTGGTATTTCGATATTCGGTATAAAGACTGTAATCCTCAAACACCATCGAATTTTCCGCCAGCGCGGGGCGAGCTAATTTATAAAACGGCAGAGTCGTGCGCGTCTGCGTCAGGGTATCGAAAATTACGATTTGCGTGCCCAAAAACGTCACTTCGGTCAGCGCGATGCGGCTGCCGTAAACGTCCGCCAGCAAGTCGGCGCCGTTGCCGGGAATTTCCTGGTCGGTGCGCGTCGACAAATCGAAATAGTGAACGTCCGTGGAGCCGAGAAGATTGTCGTCCGTGTAGGTCACAAGATCGCACGCGACACGCGGATAGTACTGGTCGCCCGCGCCGGTATTGACCGCCGAAAATGTTCCGGGCAGCGGCGCGGCAGTCAGCAGATTTGTCGAAACGGGCGAAGTGAGGGCGCTTTTCGCCGTGCCGCGCGTGCTCGATAGTCTTTCAAATCCGACGATGCCAAGCGCGATAAAAAACAACAGCGCCGTGATTCTGTAAAGCCGCCGGCGGCTTTTTGTACCTTTTGTAATCGTAGTTTCGTGTTTTGTATTCATAAAATTTCCCCTTCTTGCTTTTTTTTCACACCGGGCGCGCCTTACGGGTAAGCGAGCGAACAGTAGCCGCGCGCCGTGTTGACCCAGTTTTGCTGAATCAAAAAATCGCGCGCGCCGAGCCGCATATTGGCTTTTGCGCCGTTTGCCGTCGTATAAACGCTGCCGAATTTACCGGCGCAGATACCGGCGTTTTCTAAACCCGAGCGGTCAAACCAAGCGGTGAGCGCCGGGTCGGTGATGGTCGCGTCGAGCGCGTGAGCCATTGCCGAAGCCATCGCGTCCGCCGCTAAATTAGCGTTCGGCGTCGGCAGCAGTCTGCCGCGCGAACCGTAAAACTGCGGCGCGGCGATTTCCGGGCAGCGCGCGGCGTTGCCGACGAAGGCATACTTTATCTGCGAGCCGCCGAACCCGAAATAACCGTGATGCGGCGCAAAGGCGGACGGCGTGCAGAAACCGGTCGCGGCAGAGCTTATGTCGGACGAGCCGAAGACGATGTAAACAGCGAACGGGTCAATCGGAAGGCTTCCGGCGGCGAGCTGTTTGGCGACGAGCGTCTCGATTGCCGCCGCGCTCAAATCGTTTCCTTCCGAGTAAGACGCGTCCGTCACCGAGCCGCCGTAGATTAAGCCGCCGCTCGGCGCCGAGCCGTTCGCGTCCGGGTAAGTCGTGTTGATGCGAAAGTACGGGGACGAGCCGAGATTGACGGACAAATCGGTCAGAATCGTCCGGGTATTCGAATTACTGCCCGCATATCCGCACGTCCAGCAGCCGTACCATATGAAATAGACGTTCGAAGTGCCGAGCATCACCGCGCCGTTGTGATAAATCATCTTATTGTTCGACTTCGGCGCGGCGTTCTGCACAAAATAAGTAAAGTCGCCGGTCTGCGCCTCGACGAGCGGCAAAGCGTAAAACATCATTAACAAAAATATAAAAACAAAAATAAATACTTTCACCATATTTCTTCTCTCCTCAAAGATTTTCGGAATCGACTGGATTTGCTCCAAAATTTTTCCGACAACCCACTACGCGAAAGTTGTGTTAGAATTAGTCCAAATACTTTTTTATGGCGAGCGAAGTAACAATGCTTCTCCGGGAAATCGGGCAGGGCGGCAAGAACAGTCGTGAAGCGCTCGATACCCTTTTGCCGATTGTTTACGACGAGCTGCGCCGCTTAGCCGCGAGCTTTCTGAATCGCGAACGTGCCGCTTCGATTCAAACCACCGAACTCGTTCACGAAGCCTATTTCAAGCTCACCAACCAGCGCTCGGTCGATTGGGAAAATCGCGGGCAGTTTTTTGCGATTGCGGCACAGGCGATGCGCCGCATTCTGATTGACGCCGCGCGCCAGCGAAAATCCATGAAACACGGCGTCGAAAAGATTTCTCTGGACGACGCGCCGGCGATTTCCATCGAAGAAGACCGGAATCTGCTCGAACTCGACGACGCTTTGAAGGAGCTTGAACAATTCGACGCTCAGCAATGCCGGATTGTCGAGCTGCGTTATTTTGCCGGTCTGACGATTGAAGAAACGGCGGAAGTTTTAAAAACTTCGCCGACCACCGTCAAGCGCGAATGGACAGTCGCGCGCACCTGGCTTTATCAAAGGATGAAAGATGGGGAATGAATTTCATCCTTCTTTAGTTTTGTTGGACTGTTTTCTGCTTTTTTTTCGCGTAGTTTTATGGGGTAGATATGAACCCGACAAAGTGGAAAGCCATCAAGGAGACGTTTTCGGCGGTTCTGGAATTGCCGCTGTCAGACCGCCGCGCTTTTTTGTCGAAGGAAACCGATGAAGTGCGCCGCGAAGTCGAACGGCTTTTGTCAGTTTTCCCGGAGGCAAAAAACTTCATCAATGAGCCGCTCGTCGTCGAAAAAGGTTTGCGCCAAAATAGGCGCGAAGAAAACCTGGTCGGCAAACGGATTGACGATTACGTAATCCTCGAAAAACTCGGCGAAGGCGGCATGGGCGTTGTCTTTTTAGCCGAACAGCGCGGCGAAAATTTCACGCAGAAGGTCGCCTTAAAACTCATCAAGCGCGGCATGGATACGAATCTCGTTCTGAAGCGTTTTCTGATGGAACGCCAAATCCTCGCGTCCCTCGAACACCCGAACATCGCGCGCCTCTTCGACGGCGGCTCGACTACGGACGGACTGCCGTTTTTCGTCATGGAATACGTCGAAGGCGAATCAATCAAAAAGTTTTGCGAAAATCACGGCTTCGACACCCGCGAACGGCTGGAGCTTTTTCGGAAGGTCTGCCAGGCAATCTCGCACGCGCATCAAAAACTGGTTATTCACCGCGACATCAAACCGTCGAACATTCTCGTTTCGGAAGCGGGTGAACCGAAGCTGCTCGATTTCGGCATCGCCAAGCTGCTCTCGCCCGATTGGAACGCGCACGGCACCGACCCGACCATCACGGATTTTCGGCTGATGACGCCCGAATACGCTTCGCCCGAACAGATGCGCGGACAATTGACGACGACCGCGACGGACGTTTATTCGCTCGGCGTCGTTTTGTACGAGCTTTTGACCGGCACGCGCCCGTTCAAGTTTAACGGCAAAAACGCGTTTGAGATCTCCGGCGACATCGACACGCAGATGCCTCTGCGCCCGTCGGATGCCGCTGAGATGACGCGCGCCAACGCGGGCGAAACGCGCGGGCGGCGCAAAAGAAATCCAAAATCCAAAATCCAAAATCCAAAATCCCTGAAAGGCGATTTGGACAACATCATTCTCAAAGCAATTCGCCGCGAACCGGAACGCCGCTATCATTCCGTTCACGAATTCGGCGACGACATTCATCGCTATCTCAGCGGTCTGCCCGTCAAGGCGACTGCCGATTCGGGGCTTTACCGGCTCGGGAAATTTATAAACCGCCACCGCGCGGGCGTTCTGGCATGCGCTTCGTTTGTGCTTCTGCTCGTTGTCGCGACCGCCCTCACGAGCTGGCAGTATTTCGTCGCGCGCAGCGAGCGCGCCAAAGCACAAGAGCGTTTTGAAGAGCTTCACGCCGTTGCCAAATCGCTTCTGACCGATACCAACGAGGCGCTCAAAAATATGCCCGACGGTTTGGAAATCCGCAAATCGATTGTCGAAAAATCGGTCGCGGTGCTGGATAAACTGGCGATTGAAGAAAAAGAAGACGCCGTCTTTTTAACCGAGCTGGCGGACGCCTACGAGGAGCTCGGCAAAATTCGTTATTTGAAGTTCCACGAAAGCCGTGCCGCGCTCGGCGATTACGTCAAAGCCCTGCGGCTTCGTGAAAAAGCCATCCGCATCGCGCCGCAAGACGTCGAAATCATCTTAAAACGCTCGGCGACGCTCGGTGCCGTTCTCGAAGTCCACACGAATTCCGGCGACCTCGAAAAAATACTCGAACTGTGGCAGATGCAGCGCGACAACAATCTTCAGGCGCTCGCGCTCGAACCGGAAAATCCGCGGACGCTGTACGGTCTATCAGCCCAAACCGAAGAGGTTTCGGGCATTCTGCAAAGTTTGGGACGCGGCGCGGAAAGCGAAGAACAATGGCGGCAAAGTTTCGATTTCATCGAAAAGGCAATCGCCGCGCAAGCCGCCAAGCCTTTTTCGCCCAAAGACCAGGTTGACCTCGTCACTTATATGATGCAGAAAGGCAGCCTTCTGCAAAAAGCGAAAAGACCGGACGAAGCGCTGGCAATTTATCAAACGGCTGCCGGAATCGCCGAAAAAACCTATCGCGCCGACCCTTCGCTGCGCTTCGCCTTTAATCACGCGAGCCGTATTCATCGATATATGGCGGACATTTACGGCGCGCGCGGCGATTGGCAGAAATATCTGGAAAACACCGAATTCAGTGTCCGGTGGCTGACCGAAAATGTGGAAAACAAAGCCCTCAACCTCAAGTATTTGCGGGGCAGCGTGACGTTCTACATCATTCGCACGGGCATCGCGCTCGACAAGCTCGGGCAAAAGAAAGCTGGCATGAAACGCGTTGACGAAGGCGTGAATCTCTACGTGCTGACGGCGAAAGAAAACGCCAAAGACGGCGAAAATCTGCTCTACGCGCCGGAAACTCTGGAAATGGTGTCGCAATTTTACGGCGAAACCAATCAAACCGAAAAATGCGCGCGGCTGTGGCAGGAATTTATTGATTTAATCGAACCTTTCGTCGTCAAAAATCCTAACGATACGACTTCGCTCGGCTATCTCGCTTACGCGCTCGAACGGCGGGGCGACGTGCTGGCAAAATATCAAAGCGACCGCCGGACATTCGCCGAAACCGACAAAATGCGGATTCTCAAAGCGCTTACGAGTTACCAGCAAAGCAATACGCATCAAAAGGAAATGCTTCAGTTTGAGCCGACCAACCAGACGCGCCTCAATCAGGAAAAGGCGGTCGCGCTAAAAATATCCGAGCTGAGAACGAAACTGAATTAATTCTACGACTCGCGGTCGAGAATAAACGCGGCGATTTCGCGCAGGATTGCGGTTGGTCGTGCAAGCCGGTTTAATTCGTCAATCGCTTCCCCGTAAACCTTTTCCGCGCGCGCACGCGTTTCTTCGATACCGTAAAACGCCGGGTAAGTCGCTTTTTCCGCTGTCAGGTCTTTGCCGGCGGTTTTGCCTAAAACTTCGGTCGGCTGCGTCACGTCCAGAAGGTCGTCGGTGATTTGAAAAAGCAGTCCGAGCCGTGATGCGTAATTGGTGACGGCATTTAACTCTTCGGCGCCGGCATCGGCGATAATCGCGCCGCCGCGCGCGGCGACGGAAATCATCGCGCCGGTTTTGTTCTGATGGATTTTTTCCAAATCTTCGAGCGTGATTTTTCGTCCTTCGCCGTCTAAATCGAGCTGCTGCCCGTCAATCATCCGCGCGGCTGACGCAGCCAACTCGGCAATCAATCGCACGCGCGTTTTTTCCGTTAACAGCGAATCGACGGCAATTGCCTGAAAAGCTAAGGTTTGCAAAACATCGCCGGCGAGAATTGCCGTCGCTTCCGTGAATTTGACGTGACAGGTCGCGCGACCGCGCCGCAGGTCGTCATCGTCCATCGCCGGTAAATCGTCGTGAATCAGCGAATAAGTGTGAATCATCTCGACGGCGGCAGCCATGCTTAAAAGCCTTTCTTCGCGTGCGCCGAAAGCCTCGCCGACCGCCAGCACAAGCGCCGGGCGGAAACGCTTGCCGCCGGCGAAAACGCTCCACCGAACGGCTTCGTAAAGCCGCGACGGCTGAGTTGTTGCGGGCGGAATTAGCCCGTCGAGCCGCGCATCGACCATTCGGCTGCAATGATTGAAAAAATTTTCCAAATCGCTCATTTATAACAGAATAACGGTATTTTTTTTTCTTGCAAACTTGAGGTTTTGATGTTATAAAACGGCTGTTTCAGAAAATATGAAAAAATGTCTGCAATGCGAACAGGTTTACGGCGACGAGACGAATTTTTGTCTGTCGGACGGCTCAACTTTGGTGAGCGTTTCCGGTTCGTTCACCGCGCACGATGAAACGCCGACCGTTTACAGCGGCATATCGGCTCCGACAAATTTTAACAATCCGCCGCTGTTCACCGCCCCGGTTTCCCTCGCGCAGCCCGCGCCGAACAAAAGCCGCACGCTTTTAATCGTCGCAATTGTCGCGCTTTTCATGCTTTTAATCGGCGGCGCAGTCATCGGGCTTGTCGTGTACGGCTTAAATTCATCGAGCAAAAAAGATACGAACGGCGCTTCAAATTCCAACGACAAATCAAACAAAAACGCTTCGGCGGAACAAAAAGCGGACAACGACAATCTGGCGGAAAACTTGAAACAGCAGCAGGAAAAGCTGGAAAAAGACCGGCAAAAACTCGAAAACGACCGCAAAGCGCTCGAAGCGAAAAAGAAAGAAACTCCGCTGACGAGTCCGCCAACTTCGAGCGCAACGACCGCCGTGATTACCGACCCGCCGACAAATATTCGCGCCGCGCCGAACGGCACGATTATCTGCGTCATGCGGCAGCGCGGAACGGTCGTCAACATTCTCGGTTCAACCGGCGTTCGCGACAACAACGGCACATGGTATTACACCGACGCCTGCGGACGCCGGGGCGTTATTCATTCGAGCCAGATAAGATTTTAGACAGTTTCCGTTTCCAGAATCTTTCGCAAATCGTCTTCCGTCAGCGTGTAAACTTCATTGCAGAATCCGCACGTCATCGTCGCGCCTTTGTCTTCGTCGAGCATCGATTTGACTTCCCGTTTGCCGAGTGAGGCGATGAGCTGAACGGCGCGCTCGAATGAACAGTTGCATTCAAATTTTACGTCTTTTTCGCCCAAAATCTCGTAATCGATAACGCCGAGCATCATCTTTATTAAATCTTCCGCGCCCGCGCCGTCGCGAATCGCGTCCGTTACTCGCGGCGCGTGCAGAATCGTATCTTCAATCATGACGGCGATATTCGGGTTCGCGGTCGGCAGCATCTGAATCATCACGCCGCCCGCGCTTGAGACGAACGGGTCTTGAGTTTGGAGCGAAGTTCCGAGCAGCACGGCGGACGGAATTTGTTCGGATTTCATCAGGTAATCCGCTAAATCTTCGGCGATTTCGCCCGTTTTAATCGGGACGCTTCCGATGTAAGGCTCGCGGTGCAGACCGATTTCAAAGCCCGATTCACGGATGACGTAAAACATTCCTTTGCCGACGATGCCCGAGACATCGAAGCTGCCGTCGGCGCGCTGCGGCAAATCGGCGAACGGATTTTTTATGTACCCGCGTACTTTGCCGTTCGCTACGGTTTCGGCTACAATTCCTTCTACCGAACCTTCGGATTCAATTTTCACGGTCAAGCGGTCGAACTCTTTCAGAGAAGAACCCAAGAGCAGCGTTCCCGTCAATACGCGCCCGAGCGCGACGGAAGCGGTCGGTGACGTCTGGTGTCGCCGCACGGCTTCGCGCACGGTGTCGGTGGTGATTGCCGCCATCACCCGAACGGTCGCAGCGGCGGCTATTCCGTGTATAAGTTTGTCCATAGATTACAGTTTCGGAAATTTGAACGCGGAAAGTCAACACTTGAGAGAGCGGTTAAAAATTTAAGGCTCAGGGTTCAAAGTCAGAAAATTTATGACCTCGAATCCCGAACTTTGAGCTTTGAACTTTTTTTCGGCGCAAAACCTAATGAATTACTTGAGGTTGTGCGCTATTTTGGTAAAAATTTTGTGGACGGCACAACATATTGTGTATTTTTCCATTGACAAGCAGTTTTGAGTTGTTATATATTTCAATTCACTTGAGGACACAACTTTAACACCGGCTTCTCAGGTAGAAATCAAAAGCAAGACTACTACCCGCATTTCAAAATGCAGCAAGAAAATTGTAAAATTAACTAAACGGATAATCGTGTCTTTAATAGACATTTGAGGAGAATGATTGATTATGAGCACAGTCTTTGAGCCTGTCGGCGTGGGCGATGTTGTCGCCAAAAACGGAAAATCG
>DASWRC010000272.1:0-5894 GCA_036403375.1 Pyrinomonadaceae bacterium | reverse complement strand
AATTCGCATCCTCAAACGCGCATCCTTCTCTTTTTTCTCACATTCGCGCAATTGCTCACCGGTTTCAGCAATCAGATTCGGAAAATCAAGTTTTCTCATTCAATCATTATAACAAACCTACCTTTTTTATTTCCGTATAATCGTTTTCTTTCGGCTGTTCTGTCTTTTCGGGTTCTTTTGTTTCCGCCGGTTTATTTTCCGTCTGAGTATTTTCCGCCGGTTTGTTTTCAGGCGGTTTTGCGCCGTCGTCTAATGAGATGCCGAAGATTTTCGGGTTGTTCATAAATTCGGCGAGCCGGTCGGGGTTGACGGTCGCGCGGATGACCGCCGCGTTTTGTTTGTCGATGGTGACGAGCGAGATTCTGACCGTTTGCTCGCCCACGTCGCGCATATACATATAAACCTGCTCGCCGGTGCGCGAGCGAACCCGCAAAATCGGCGTCCATTCCTCGCCGAATGAATCGCGCATCGCCGCCTGCATTTCCTTGTCGAGCGTTTCCTTCGAGAATTTCAAATCTTCAAAAAGCGTGATGCTGAAACTCTTCACTCCCGCCGGTCGCACGATGCTGACCGCGAAACGCGCCAGAAACATGAACGGAATCTTAACCTTTTTCGCGCGGTATTTTGTTTTTAAATGGCGGACAATGCGCTGGTATTCGCTCGGCTTCGCGTTTGCTGCCGGGATGGCGGCAAAGGTGAAGGCGAGGAATAGAAAAGCGGCTGCTGCTAAAATCTGTTTTCTCATCTCCTTCGCCTCCTTTTTATTTATTTTCGCTTTCCTTTTCGATGTCGATTTTCGGAATGTTCATTTTGCCGCCGAGCTCCGCCAGCAAATCAATGTCAATCGGACCGATGACGTTGACGACCGCGATTGATTTCGCGTCCGAGACGACAACCGCCACGCCGCTCATCACGTCGCCGGTGAACATTGTGTAAACGTCTACTTTCTGGTTGTTGCGCTTGCTGCGGACGTTGGCGAGCCGTTCCCAGCCGGGCGCGTTTAACTGCGCGCGGATTTCGTCAACGTCCGCCGGGTTGTACTCGTTTTCCTTCTCGAACGTGTAAACGCGCACGTAGATGGCTTTCAAATCCTTGATTGCCTGCGAAACTTTCTGCGCGTCCGGGTCTTTCGATTTCACCATTACGCGGCGCGCCAAATCGAGCAATTTTCCTTCGATATTGACTTCGACAACGTCGCGCGCTCTGGTTTCAAGCCCGTTCAGCATTTCAAAATGAAGCCGCGCCGGTTCCTGCTGCGCGTTAATGTCGATTCCTGCCAGCACGAAGACGGCGACGAGGAGAGCGATTTTCGATAAATGTTTGCTAAATGATTTCATAAATAATTTCTCCGGATAATTTATTTTGCCGTTTCAACGACGGCGTTTTGGTTTTCAATTCCGTTAATTCTGTCTTTAACTATCTTCAACTGCGAACCCGTAATCGAAAGCGCGAGCATCAATTGGTTGTAGGCGTATTTTTCCTCGGCGGTCAGCGTTTCAGACGGTTCTTTCGGCTGAACGGTTCGCAGAATCGCTTTCACGGCGCGCGATTTCGGCGCGGCTGGCGGCTGAACCTTAACGACGCTGCGTTTATCGGCGCGCGACGCGCTTTCGACTTTTACAAACGGCGCAGGTTCGGGATTGCCGATAAAAGATTCATCGATTTTGTTCACCGTTGGCGGCGTTTCGATTCCGGCGACCGAATCTGCGGACGGAATCGTGTTATTCGCCGTCTGAAGCCAGAAAATCGACAAAATCATGACGACGAACGCCGCCGCGAAAGCCGCCAGCGCGAAGCGAAACCCGAAAAATCCTTCGCGCTTCGGCTTTTCGAGCGTAAAAACTTTTTGCGGCAGCGCGGGCGGCGCGGATTCCTCATAGCGAAACGCTTTCAAGGCGTTTTCCAAACCTTGAATCTCCGAGTCCTCGCCTGTTTTGTCCCAAAGATAATCTTCCTTCATAACTTTCTACCTGCTCTAAGTTCCGTCTAAAGGCGGGACTTAAAACTAAATTCCGAGTTTTTCCCGCAGCATTTTCATCCCGCGATGCAAATTTACTCTGACCGATTCGGGCGTTAAGCCGGTGTGCTCGGCGATTTCCGGTCCGGTCATGCCTTCGACAAGCCGCAAAACCAGCGTTTCGCGATAAGCGTCGGGCAGCGTACGGATTGTCTTTAGAATCTCGCGCGCCTCAGTCCGGCAATCCTCCCTTTCGCGTAAATCTTCCGATAATTCTTCGGTCGGTCGCGCGCTCCGATAAAATTCGGCGGCGCGCCGGCGGGCAATCATCGCGAGCCACGCGCCGACCGCCGCTTTTTCGCGTAAACTGTTCAAATTCTTAAAGGCGGACAAAAAAACTTCCTGCACGATGTCGTCGACCTCGTCGCGGCGCACACGGGCTAAAATAATGCCGTGAACCATCGGCGCGAACATTCTGTAAAGCTCATTAAAGGCTTCCGCGTCGCCCGCCGCCGCGCATGTGACAATCTGCGCCGCCGTTTGCCGGGGTTCGGCTGCGGTGGCTGCTGCGGTCGTTTCGCTTTTCGCGAAGAAAAACATGTTGCCTGTCATTTCGCTGTCGGGCATCTCGGTTGCAAAAAAAATTGATGAGCGGCGCTCGCCTGAGCTATGAATGTGAAAATGAACGAAACAAAAAAAGAGCGCCGTCCATCAAACTATAAAAATTTGGCGTTTAACTTGCTTGCCGTCTCTAAAGACGCGCGGCTTGGAAAAAGTGTTAACAAAAAATTTTCACTCTTTCGGAAACTTACGGAAAACGCGGCGCAAAGGTTTAATTTAATAAAGTTTTAACGCAAAGACGCAAAAGATAATTTTTGTATATTATTCTTAAAGCGTCCTGTTTGAAAGTTTATTGAAGGTTGTGCATAAATAAGCTATTTATAAAACATTTAACTCATCGGAATAGCTGACAGCTAATAACTGATAACGGATAACTAAAGAAACTCCGCACGAGGCGAGCCGCACATTATCAGCTATTCGTTATCAGCTATTCCGAAAGGTTGTTCGATTTATGCACTCTCTTCATTTAAATTACCGGAAGCGAAACAAAACTGCTAGAATAACGTAAAACTGAAGTAATAAATCTAACCCAAAAAAAAAGAAAAAGGAGCTTGGCAAAATGAAACAAATGTTTTACGTTTTGAGTTTGGCATCTATTGTAATTTTTATCGGCAGCGCCGCAATCGTTGCCCAGACGGATATGAAACCACCTATTGCAAAAAAAGACCCGAGGGTATTGAAAATTCACGGCTACGAAATCACGGACAATTACGCGTGGCTGCGTGACAGAAACCAGGAGAAAAATCCCGAAATCATAAAATATCTGGAAGAAAACAACGCTTACACCGACAGCTTTATGAAGCCCCGGCAGGCGTTTGTCGATACGCTTTACAAGGAAATGCTCGGACGCATCAAGCAGACCGACCAGAGCGTCCCGTACCGCCTCGGCGAATACTGGTATTTCAATAAAACCGAAGAAGGCAAGCAGTATCCGGTCTATCTTCGCAGCAAATCGAAAGACGGCAAAGATGCTGAAGTTCTGCTCGAACAGAACGAGATGGCGAAAGACTTTAAATATTTCGCGATCGGCGAATTTGATGTTTCGGACGACGGCAATTTTCTGGCTTTTTCGACCGACACGACCGGTTATCGTCAATACACTTTGCAAATTAAAGATTTGCGGACGGGCAAAATCCTTTCGGACAAAATCGAGCGCGTGACTTCGACCGTCTGGTCAACGGACGGCAAATATCTGTTTGTCGTGCAGGAAGACCCGGTTTCGAAACGCTCGGATAAATTCTTTCGGCACGCGGTCGGCTCGGATAAAAACGATTTGCTGTACGAAGAAAAAGACGTGCTCTTTAATCTCGGCATCGGTCGCTCGCGCGATAAAAAGATGCTGATTCTCAATTCTTCGGCGAAAACGATGCGCGAATCGCGTTATCTGGCGGCGGATAATCCGACCGGCGAATGGAAAGTAGTCAGCCCGCGCCGCGAAGGTCACGAATACGCGACGGATTTCAACAACGGCGAATTTTACATCGTCACCAACAGGGACGCGGAAAATTTCAAGGTCGTGCGCGCTCCCGCCGGCGACCCGTCTGAAAAGAACTGGACGGATTTTATTCCGCACAATCCGGCAATCAAGATTGACGACATCAATTTCTTCAAAGATTACGCGATTGTCTCGGAAGTCGAAAACGGCTTGGAATATCTGAGGGTGATGAATTTGAAGACCAAGCGCTCCGCCGCGCGCATCGCGACGCCCGAAGAAGTTTACACGATGGGCATGTCGGCGAATCCCGAATACGACACGCCGGTCATTCGCTACAATTATTCCTCGATGATTACGCCCCAATCGACGTACGAGTACAATTTCGAAACACGTAAGAGCGAGCTTCTCAAACAGCAGGAAATTCCTTCGGGCTACGATAAATCGCAGTACGAAACGAAACGCCTCTGGGCGGTCGCGCGCGACGGCGTGAAAATCCCGGTTTCGATTGTCTGGAAAAAAGGCACGAAGCTCGACGGTTCGGCTCCGATGCTGCTTTACGCGTACGGTTCATACGGATTTTCGATGACGCCGAATTTTTCGACGGCGCGCTTGAGTCTGCTCGACCGCGGAATGGTTTACGCCATCGCACATATTCGCGGCGGCTCGGAGCTTGGCGAAAAATGGCGGCAGGACGGGCGAATGTTTAAGAAATTAAACACCTTCCAGGATTTTGTCGATTCGGCGAAATGGCTCGTTGCCAACAAATACACGTCGAGCGACCGCCTGGTTATTCAGGGCGGCAGCGCCGGCGGTTTGCTGATGGGCGCGGTCGTCAATATGGCGCCGGAAACTTTCAAAGCGGCAATCGCGCAGGTTCCGTTCGTTGACGTTATGAACACGATGCTTGACGCGAGCCTGCCGTTAACAACCGAAGAATGGATTGAATGGGGCAACCCGAACGAAAAACCGGCGTGGGATTATATGATTCAGTATTCGCCGTATGATAACGTTAAAGCCCAAAATTATCCGAATATGCTCGTCGAGGTTTCGCTCAACGACAGTCAGGTGCCGTACTGGGAAGGCGCGAAATTTGTCGCGAAATTGCGCGAGATGAAAACCGACAACAACGTCATCATGCTCAAAACCAATATGGGCGCCGGACACGGCGGCTCGTCCGGCAGATACGACCGCCTCAAGGAAATCGCGTTCGATTACGTTTACGCGCTCACGCAGGTTGGCATTACCAAGTAAAAACTCTTATATAAAAAGGGAAAAGCGGCGGAGATTATTCTTTCCGCCGCTTTTTTTGTTCGGTCAACCTGACCGGACTTTTCGGTTAACCTGATTGATTGTGCTTATTTTACCGCCGCCCGATTTTTGTCCGATTTATTTATAATGCCGATAAACGCTGATTTATAAATAAATAATTCCAACGGCACGCACCTTGCGAAGAAAAATTCGAGTTTTTCCCCCAAAGTATTAGGACAAGAGGACGAAGGACAGGATGAATAAAATAATGAAAAAAACTATCAATCACGGTTTTGTTTCGTTAATACTAATCGCATCGATTCTGCTGACGACGTTCGTCAGCGGGCAAACGCCTGCAGTTAGGGAAAGAAATCTAAACACTCAATCGGCGAAAAGTCAGGAAAACTTCTATTACATCGAAGACCTGACGCGTTCGGCGGAAGAAGGCAAAATTCGCCTGACCGACGGTTTGAGCGCGGAAGTCGAAATGCTGGAAAAGTCTCTGGCTTCAAACACGAACGATAAAAAAGGTACGATCATCGTCGATAAATACGGCAGCAAACGCCTCGCCGTGATTGACAATCTCGCGCTGCGCCTGGCAAACGACGCAGCGGCGAAAGCATTGCGCGGCAA
>DASWRC010000271.1:0-1984 GCA_036403375.1 Pyrinomonadaceae bacterium | reverse complement strand
AGTAAAAATAACTCTCAACTCTTCAAACTCTCAACTCTCAACTAAAAAGCCTTTTCCCGCCAGCGGAAGAGTAAGTTTGAAATCGCCCGGATGATGAAATCCGTAATCAGCCCGATTCCGCCGATGACGATTAACCCGGCAAACGACCACGAAACTTTCTGGTGCGTGCGCGCCAGTTCGACCATATAACCGAGTCCGTGCTCGGGATTGACGGCTTCCGCCAAAATCACATAAGTCCACAGAATCGCGTTCATCACGCGGAACGAATCAAAAATATCGGGCAGCGCCGCCGGCAGCAAAACGCTCGTGATGACCTGAAATTTGCTCGCGCCTAAAGTTAAAGCCGTCTGCACGAGCTCGTCCGGCACGGCGCGAATCGCGAACACGACGACCGGCAGCAGGTAAACGAAAACGCCGAGGAAAAGAAACGCGATTTTTTGCGATTCGTAAATGCCGAAATACCAGATGAGGAGCGGAATAAACGCCGAAATCGGCATATAACGAAGCGGCGCGACAATCGGCTCGAAGAAACGGTTTACGGGTTCAAACGACCCCATCAAAACGCCGAGCGGCACGGCAACCGCCGACGCGAGCAGAAACGCGATTCCGATGCGCCGCGCGGAAATCCAAATCGAGCCTGCCAAATCCTGCTCGATAAAAAGCTGTAAAATTCCGCGAATCACCTCGGTCGGCGTCGGCAGCGTGTCGGGACTGACCAGATTGCCGTAGGTCAGGATGCACCAAATCGCAATCAATAAAATAGGAGCGACAAAACTTATTGCCAAAGCGGTCGAACGCGGTAAAGGCTGGCGTAATTCCATAATCGGTGGTCGGTGGTCGGTAGTCGGTGGTCAGTAATAAATCAGGCTTTAATCTGACCACTGACCACCGTTCACTGTCCACTATTCATTAGACAAAATGACCTTGATGTCGGTGCGGCGATTTTGCTGCCGTCCGGCTTCGGTTTCATTCGGCGCAATCGGATTTGCAGAGCCGCGTCCGATGGTTTGGAAACGATTCGGCTTGATGTTCGGGAAGTTTTTGGTGATGTAGTTTTTAACCGAATTCGCCCGTTTTTCCGACAAAGTAGCGTTTGCCGACTGCGCGCCGGTGCTGTCGGTATTGCCTTCGACGCGTAAAACCGTGCCGCCGAAACTCGTCATCAACTCGCCGAGCTTATCGAGCAAAAAGTATGAACCGGGCATAATCTCGTCGCTTCCGGGCGTGAATTGAATCTGAATCTGCTGCTGAAGAATCGGCACGTCAGCCTTCGACGGGGCTTTCGCGACGACTTCTTTTTCTTCGACTTTTTGCCCCGGATATTTCGCCGCCAGATTTGAAACAAAACGCGCGTCCGACCAGTCTTTCGCCGTAACGGTTTTGTTGACGAGACCTTTTTTGCGCCAGATGACAAACGCCGTATCGAAAAGCGTTTCGTAATGCGGCTTGGCGCCCGTCAAACCGTAAAACTGCGCGTTGTCGGCGTACGGCGTGAGCTTTAACCCGGAAAGCATTCCCGAAACGGTTTCGGCGTCGAGCTTCAAAGCCTGCCCGACGATTTCGTTCGAAGGATTCGGGTTGTCGCGCATCATCGCCATGCCGTCAAACCAGCCGTTGATAAAATCGCGCAGAGTTTCGGGATATTTGTCGATGACTTCCTGTCGCGCGACCAGCGTATCGGCAATCACATTCGTCGCCGCCGCGGTCGAAACCAACACGTGCGCTTCGTCGCCGCGTGCCGAAACCGCGCTTGATAAATCGGGTTCCCAGGTCACTGCCGCGTCAACGTTTTTCGAGCGAAACGCCGCCGCCGCGAGCGATGCGTCCTGCGTAAAGACGATATTTTTTTCAACGGCGTTGCGGTCTTCCGGCGTTAAACCCGATTGCGAAAGCAGGTACAGCAGCAGAAAATGTGAGGGCGTAAATTGCGTACAGGCGATTTTTTTGCCCTTCAAATCTTCGATCGATTTGATGGACGAAAGCG
>DASWRC010000270.1:0-13788 GCA_036403375.1 Pyrinomonadaceae bacterium | reverse complement strand
ATTCCGGTTCACATGATCGAAACCATCAACAAGCTGATTCGCACCAGCCGCGCGCTCGTGCAGGAGCTCGGTCGCGAACCGACTTCGGAAGAAATCGCCAAAAAGATGGACATTCCGGTTTCAAAAGTGCGCAAGGTTTTGAAAATCGCGCAGGAGCCGATTTCGCTCGAAACGCCGATTGGCGAAGAAGAAGATTCGCATCTCGGCGATTTTATCGAAGACCGTTCGATTATGAATCCGGCGGAATCGGTCACGTTCGGCAACCTGCGCGAAATCACGGACGAAGTTCTCGCAACCTTGACGCCGCGCGAGGAAAAAGTCATCAAGATGCGTTTCGGACTCGGCAATACCGGCTCGGAACACACGCTCGAAGAAGTCGGGCAGCATTTTGCCGTCACCCGCGAGCGTATCCGACAGATCGAAGCGAAAGCCTTGAGAAAACTGCGTCACCCGTCGCGCTCGCGGCGCTTGAAGGCGTTTTTGGAAGGAAAAGCCTAGAAAATATTTGCGATTTAAGAAATTGCGATTTGCGATTGTTTTCCCCAATCGCAAATCGCTTTTTTATTTGCTGACAATTATTTAAGACGATTTTCAGGAAAAATTTGAATGTAAATTTTTATTTAGATACAGTAAAAAAATGCAGATTTCTTCACAAATTTTCGGGCTCGTGATTTTGTCGATTGTCGTCGGTTCGATAGCGTGGACGGTCACGCAGGAAGAGATTTTTCGCGAGCCGCGCGACTATTGCAAAGAACGAAGCGAAAAATGCAAATCGTTGTTGGAGCGCAAATTTTTCTACGTTTTCACCTGCGAATACTGTTTCAGCCACTGGGTCACGCTGCTTATTTTGATTCTGACCGGTTTCCGGCTCTTGATTGACGACTGGCGAGGGTTGGTGCTGGCGTTTTTCGCGATTCCGTGGCTTGCGAATCAATGGATGAGCATTTATCGCCGCCTGCGCATCGGCATCAAGCACGAAAATCTGGAAGCGAAAGTGACGGAAGAAAAACTGGAAAACACTTAACCCGCGCAGCTATTTCCGCATCTCGGGAAACGAAGGAGCGCCGATTTCAAACGCCCGACTGTGCCGTGTCTAAAAAATCGAGTAAATAAAAGGCGCGAGCGCCGAGCTTTGCGCAGCAATCAGCAGCACGCTCATCAAAATCAAAACAAAGATTATCGGCAGCAGCCAGTATTTTTTGTTTTGGCGAAGATAAAACCAGATTTCTTTGATTAGAGACATTTTCCCCATAATTATAAAAACTTCCTAAAAGAGTCTTTCAAAACGTTCTTTCGATTGTCGGGTCGCCGGGCGCTTCGTCCAGTTGCTCTCGCCGCGTTTGGCGCGCCGCCGTAAGGGGTCGCGCCCGATGATTCTCGAAATCAAATTATATGGCACGAACACGAGATAAAAAAGAGCGGTGAGCAAAATTATGCTGTTGATATGACCTAAAAAGCGCGCCAGCTTCATCCAGTAAACATGAAAAAACTTCGCCGCGACGGGCAGAAAAGTTCCCATTAAAACAAAAACGGCGCTCAATCCGACAAAAATAATGGCGGCAGTTTCGCGCGCGCGGTAAAAATTCCACGCACCGATGAGAAATAATACCGCGCCGACAACGAACGCTGTGCTGCGTGCCTGCTTGTTTGTCACCTGCTCGATTTCAGACGTTTTTTCTTCTTCGACTGCTGCGAGGAGCGGCAAATTTCCGTTTTGCGCGCGTTTGTCGAGAATGATGTCTTCCATCACGAGAAAATCCATCTCGGTTTTCATAAAACAGTTGTACGCATCGCGCGGCGTGCAGACAATCGGTTCGCCGCGCACGTTGAACGACGTGTTGACGAGAAGCGGGCAGCCGGTCAGGTTTTCAAACGCCGAAATAAGACCGTGATACGCCGGGCTTTCATCGGCGTTGACGGTCTGAATCCGCGCCGAATAATCGATATGGGTGACCGCCGGAATCGTCGAGCGGCGCAGATTTAGTTTTTCGATGCCGAAAAGTTTTTGTTCGTCTTCGGTCAACGCGAGACGCAGGTTTTCCCGGACGGGCGCGACCAGCAGCATATACGGCGAATCGGTTTCAAGCTCGAAAAATTCGGAAACCTTTTCGCGCAAAATCGACGGCGCAAACGGGCGAAACGATTCGCGGTATTTTATCTTCAAATTCATCTGCGACTGCATTCGGGACGAGCGCGCATCGCCTAAGATGCTGCGTCCGCCGAGCGCGCGCGGACCGAATTCCATGCGTCCCTGAAACCAGCCGACGACTTTTTCGTCCGCGAGCGCGGCGGCAGCCGTTTCATAAACCGCGCCGCGAGGAAGCCTTTGATAATTCGCGCCGACCGAATCGAGAAAATCCGTGATTTCATCGTTCGTAAAATTCGGACCGAGATAATAATTTTTCCTGCCGCTTAAATATTGTGATTTCGCCGCGTCGCGCTCGTTGCCCAGGTATTGATACCAAACCGAAAGCGCCGCGCCGACCGCACCGCCGGCATCGCCCGCGGCGGGCTGAATCCAGATATTTTCAAAAATCGACGCGCGCAGGATTCGCCCGTTGCCGACGCAGTTGAGGGCGACGCCGCCGGCGAGACACAAGTTTTTTTCGCCGGTTTCGTGCTGAACGTGCCGCGCGATTTTGACCATTGCCAGCTCGGTAACTTCCTGCACGGAGCGCGCTAAATCGAGATGAATCTGCCGCAGCTCGCTTTCCGGCTGGCGGCGCGGTTCACCGAATAGTTTTTCAAAAGCCGCGTTGGTCATCGTCAGTCCGGCGGCGAAATTGAAATATTTCATATTCAAACGCACCGAGCCGTCCTCGTGAAGCTCAACTAATTCATCCAAAATCTGCTCCCTGTAACGCGGCTCGCCATAGGGCGCGAGCCCCATCACCTTGTATTCGCCCGAATTGACCTTGAAACCGAGATAATAGGTGAACGCCGAATAAAGCAAACCGATAGAATGCGGAAAATGCAGTTCCTTTAAAAGATGCAGCTCGTTTCCCCGCCCGTAACCGTAACTCGTCGTCGCCCATTCACCGACGCCGTCCATCGTCACGACCGCCGCGCTTTCAAAAGGCGACGGGAAAAAGGCGGACGCGGCGTGCGATTCGTGGTGCTCTGTAAACAGGATTTTGCCTTCGTAATTTAAGGCTTTCGCGATATTTTCGCGCGTCCAGAGCTTGTCCTTTAACCAGACCGGCATAGCTTTTAGGAAAGATTTAAGCCCGCGCGGCGCATAATCGATGTAGGTTTCTAAAAGTCGTTCAAAGGTAAGCAGCGGTTTGTCGTAAAACGCGACCAAATCAACGTCCGCAATCGTAATTCCCGCGTGTTTCAAGCAATATTCGACGGCGTTCGACGGAAAGCGCTCGTCGTGTTTCTTACGTGTGAAGCGTTCCTCCTGCGCCGCCGCGAGGATTTCGCCGTCGCGTACCAGACACGCGGCTGAATCATGATAAAAAGCTGAGATTCCTAAAATATACATTCCGATTTATTGCGTTGTACCGCAATTTTTTTGAAGGAAAAACATTCGGAATAGCTGAAAACTGATAGCGAATTACGAATGACTAAAATTATCAGTTATCCGCTATTCGCTTTCAGTTTTTCCGAAGTTAAAATCTTTCCGCCATTAGCGCCAAAACCTGAAATACCGCCGATTTATTTAAAAAAATTCTTCACAGAGTTTTTGTGAGAGCAATTCGCCCGCGACGCGATGACCTTCGGCGTTCCAGTGACCGCTGCCGATATTTTCACCGAAACCGTGAAGAAATACTTTATTTTGTTCGGCAAAAGCTTGCAATTCCGGCGCGAGATTGAAGACCTTAAATTTTTCGCGTTCGCCTAAAGATTTTATGCGCTTGTCAGGATAAAAAATATCGCCTGCGCCTATTTTTTCTAAAAATGATTGTCGCGCCGCCGCGGCGGGAAAAACCTGTATGCCGTTGCTCAGGGTGACGACCAGAAATTTCGCGCCTTTCGATTCGACTTCCCCGCGCATTTCGACCATCAAGCCTTCGGTCACGCGCCATGCATCCTGCCAGACCGCGTCGGTCGGCTCGCGGTAAATCAGGTTGTCGATGCCGACGTCTTCCGCCCGATTAGCTGAATTTTGCGGCGCGTTTTCTGCCGCCGGTTGATTTGAAACCTGCTGCGCCGGCGCCGGCGCGCGTTTTCGCGCCAGGTAATTTTTGATTGAATACTGCGCTTGATGACCGAGCTGCACAACCCTTAAATTATCGCGGAGCCACGTTCCGAACCTGCTCAGTTTCGACGTTCGCCAGCGAAACGCCGTGTTTTCACGAAACGAATTATCCAATTCTAATTTCCCTTCGCGGTAAACAAAATACGGAATTTCGTCCGTTTTTTTCAAAACCCGCGAATTATCGGTTACGTCGTTGTTCGTCGTCACGGCTAAAAGCACGACGTCCGGCGCGTAATCCGAAACCTGTTGCTGCAAAGTGATTAATTCCTGCGCCGTGCCGTAACCCGAAACGCCGAAATTTATCACTTCGACCGCTTTTCCGCCGACCGGCGAACAACTTTGCAGACGACTTTCGGCAATTTTCCAAAAAGCTTTTTCAAGCGGAACCTGCAAGGCTTCGGCGTAAGAATCACCGATAATCGCGATTCTGAGAGTGTTTGCCGGTTTTTGTTTGGCGTGTTCGATGTCGCGAAGTCCGTCGCTGTTAATCTTTACGTAAGATTCGCCTTCCTTGCGATACCAGCCTTCGATGCGCGGCGTCAGCACGTAGCCGCGATATTCGTCCGGCGAATAAAACGTCGGGAATGAATAATTTATAATTCGCAGGGCAATTTCCGTGAACGTCAAAGCGATGACGAGACTAATGAACAGCAAGGCAAATTTGAGGAAAAACCGCTTTTTGCGGCTCCAATTTTGAGTTAGATTCTGCGACTCCATTCGGTGATGAAAAGATATTTAAAGCTTTTGGATAATTTTTCCAACCTCTAGAACTTTATCATAATCTAACCTCTTTCAATAATTATATTGTCGAAACGAGCCGCGACAGGTATAATTATTCGTTTGTTTATATGAGCAAAAAAATCATCGAAAGCTACAAGCAGAAACTCGCCACGGAAGAAGGCTTTGTCGTCAAGCACGGCACGTCGCTTCGCGTTGCCCTGTGCTATCCGAACACTCACGCAATCGGCATGGCGAACCTCGGAATGCACACGATGTACGAGCTTTTCAACAAAATCCCGGAAGTTTCGTGCGAACGTGTTTTTCTGCCGGATGACACGGAAATGCGCGATTACGAAAAAACGCGCACGCCTCTGCTTTCGCTTGAAACTCAAACGCCGATTCGCGATTTCGATGTCGTCGCCTTTTCGATTTCGTTTGAAACCGATTACCTGAATATGGCAAAAATGCTCCGACTTTCAGGCATTCCGGTTTGGTCGAAAGATAGAAATCATTTTCACCCGCTTGTCGCGATGGGCGGCGCGGCGTCGTTCCTTAATCCCGAACCGATCGCCGATTTTACGGATATTATCGCCGTCGGCGAAGGCGAGATTCTGGTTTACCAGCTCGTTGACGCGATTCTCGAACACGGCGACAAGGAAGATATTTTATTAAATCTCGCAAAAATCGGGCGCGGGTTTTATATTCCGTCGCTCTACGATGTCGTCTACAACGACGACGGCACGATTTTCGATTACCTGCCGAAAGAGCAAGGCGTTCCGCGCCGCGTCGGGCGTGCGCTTTCAGCCGTTAATCCGAAAGAAGGAACCTTGAGACGCGCGCTGAAACGCGGCGAAACGGAACTCGCGGATTTTTTAATCAACCAGGATATTTTTTGTCCTTCGACCAGCGTTTGGTCGCCAGAGGCGGAAATGGGCGACCGCCTTTTGGTTGAAATCTCGCGCGGCTGCTCGCAGGGCTGCCGTTTTTGCTGGGCGGGCTATAATTATTATCCGCCGCGCGTCGTTCCGGCGAAAGATATTCTGGCAAAAGCACGCGAATGGCGCTCGAAAACCGACAAAATCGGACTTGTCTCGACCGCCGTTTGCGACCATCCCGAAATCTCGACGATTTTGCGCGAGCTGCGCGCGATGGATTACCGCATTTCGGTTTCATCTTTAAGATTAGACCAGATTTCCGACGAATTACTCGACGCGCTCGTCGAATCGAAAGACCAGCAAATCGCCGTCGCGCCCGAAACCGGTTCCGATAGATTGCGGCGCGTTATCAACAAAAATCTGACGAACGACGAAATCGTGGACATCTGCGGCGCGGTTTTCGACCGCGGTATGCTGACCGTTAAACTTTATATGATGGTCGGATTGCCGACCGAATCGCAGGAAGATTTAGACGAAATGTTTGTTCTTGTCGAGCGCATCAAAAACCGGATGCTCGAAGCGGGCAAGCGGTTCGGTCGCGCCGGAAAAATTATTCCCAGTTTGAACGGCTTTGTGCCGAAGCCGAATACGCCGCTGCAATGGGACGGAATCTGCGACGAAAAAGAATTAAAACAGCGGATAAAATATGTCTGCAAAGGTCTTTCACGCATTCCGAATGTCGAGGTTCGTTTTATGTCCGCGCGTATCGCACACGAACAGGCGCTGTTTTCTTCCGGCGATAGAACGGTTTCAAAAGTTATCGAAGCCGCCGCACAAAGCGGCGGAAATATTCGTGAAACATTAAGAAATCTAAATTTCGACGACGCGTTTCACATTTCGCGCAATCGCGGTTACGACGAATTTCTGCCGTGGTCAATCGTCGATTCCGGTCTTTCGTTTGAATTTTTGAAGGAAGAGCACGAAAAATCGCAAGCCGCGCTTTCCTCGAAACCGTGTCCGGCGGTTGAAAAGTGCACGACCTGCGGCGTTTGTCCGACGACGTGGCTTGCCGACGCGCCCGCGAATCTCGTGCAGATTCAGCCCGCGAAAGTACGGCAGATTTTAGCCGCCGGCGTCTAATCTTTACTGCTAATGTAGCCGTTTAGCCCGACCAGAAAATCAATCACGCCAAATACAATCGCTCCCCAGAAAATAAAATATTTTCCGCCGCCCGAAGCCGCGCTGTAACTAAAAACGGTGGCAATTGTCCCGCCAATCGTCCAAAGCGCGCCGAAAACCATTTTTCTGACCGGAGCGCCCGAATCGAAACTCGATTCGGCTTGATTTTGATATGAGCTTGAGTAGTTGTAAGACGCCGCCGTCGGCGTCGCTGCCGCGGTCTGGTTGTAGGCGTAAGTTTGAATGGCGTCCTGCGGATAGCTTTGAAACTGGTAACTACAGCGTTTGCAGACAAAAGCATCCGCAAAATTCACCAATCCGCATTGGGAACATTTTATGCTCGTCATATTTTAATGCGGTGTTTACTGTTTGGTTAAAAATCCGGTCGGTGTGGCGGTATGGTCGAATTGATATTGGTAATTGTATATTCCGAAGGGCAAAACCGGCACATCTTTAGTGTACATAACGTGCGCCTGAATGATGTTGTTCACCTGTTTGACTTCAATAAAAGCGTCGCCCGGGAGGTTGTTGCTCATCGCCGCATTATTAATTTTTGTTTTGACCATATCGATTGGCGACATTCTTCCCGGCATCGCCAAACCCTGCACAACCGCCGTCTGCATATCCTGTTTCAGACTTTCACCCCCGTAGGCGACCGGAATAAACTGGTAACCCGCGTTGCCAATCAAAAACAAAACGACCATCACGACTAAAAATTTAGCGCCTGCGCCGCCGTATTCGGAACTTCTTTTTTTTATTGCTTCTTTCATTTTGGACTTTTCCTCGAAAATAGACTTTATTCAAGACGAATTTACTTTTGCAGAATTTTTCTGAGAGATTTTTCGAGAGATTCTTGGGGAATTTCATCGTTCGACAAAATTACCGGCTCGCCGATTTGCTTCAATAAAATCCATTGCAGCGACTTGCCGATATTTTTTTTATCAAACGAAAATGCCTTGATGACTTTTTCAATTTCGATGTTTGGCGTATCGGGTAATTTCCCGATATTTTGAAAAACATCGTTCAACAATTTTAATTCATTTTCATCCAAAATTTCAAGTATTTTTGAGAGCTCCGCAGCAAATAAAATTCCGTAGCCGACCGCTTCGCCGTGTTTGAAATATTTATAGTCCGTAACCTTTTCCAGGGCGTGCCCGAGTGTGTGACCGAAGTTTAAGATTTTGCGTGATTTAGCGTCGGTTCTATCTGCGGCTTCGCGTTCGTCGTTCATCACGATTTCCGCCTTAAAAGCGACTTGCGCGGCGAGCAGATTTTCGAGTGTTTCAAGGAACCGGGCGTCAGCGAAATGGTTTTTGAAATTCTTTAGCGGATAAGTTTTCAAAAAATCAGCGGTTTCATTAAAAAGCCGGCGATTTGAAATCGCACCGTGTTTGACGGCTTCGCAAACTCCGGCAACCAGCTCACGCTGCGGCAAAGTTCGCAAAGTTTCGACATCGACAAGCACGCCGTTCGGCTGGTGGAACGCCCCGACGAGATTTTTTCCGAAATCCGAATTGACGCCGGTTTTTCCGCCGACCGACGAATCAATCATCGCGAGAAGCGTCGTCGGAATCTGAAAAAACGCAATACCTCGCAGGAAAACCGCCGCCGCAAAACCCGCTAAATCCCCGACCACTCCGCCGCCCAGTGCAGCCACGGCATCGGTGCGCGCCAGTCTGTTTTCTCCTATGAATTTAAGAAGTTTTTCAAACGACTGTAGATTTTTGTGTCGCTCGCCGTCTTTCATCAAAAAGACAAAAACTTCAAAGCCTGCGTTTTCAAGGCTTTTCTTTACGGTTGCGCCGTAAAGACGGAAGATTTTGGGATTTGAAACGACGACGATTTTTGCAGTTTTTTCTGCGAGACACGCCCGCGCCCAATCACCGCCGGTTGACAGCAAACCGTGTCCGATTTTGATTTCGTAACGGTGCGAATTATTCTGAAGCCGGACGGAAACTTGTTTTTTTTCGCTCATCGCAGTTAAAAATTTTGCGCATTTTCCGGAAAAATGCAAAAGAGAAAGCCGTAAGTTTTGAATTCACTTACGGCTTTAATCTTTTTATTAAGCAGGCGAAGCAACATGGAAGTGTACCGCACCTGCCAATGCGTAGTAACTGTCCTCACCCCAGCTACCACTAGAGACGGAGGCTCCACCAACCGTCTCGATTGAATTGAATATACACCCATTCCGACGAACTTGGCAAGCGGCGCGGTATAACTTTTTTTAATTTTTTTGAACAACTAGATAATCTGCAAGAATTTCGAGGCGCACTTCCGGAAAACTTTCCGCAATCGCTTCAATTAATTCCTTTCCTGCTTCCGGCTTATGAGTATTCGTAAACGCTCCTTCGCGCTGTTCGGCAAACTTCCATTGCGCGTATGCATAGAAAAGCCCATCGTCGCCGCGATGCAGACGCGAGCCGAGCGAGTCAAAGTTTTCGCGGTAATAAGCCGTTATTTCCGACCACGCTTCGATAAACTGCGCTTCTTTTTCGGGTTTTATGCGCCAACGATAAAGAAATATAAGCATTTTTACCCCAAACTGGCTTTAATAACATTCGCCAAACGATGAGCCTGCGATTCGATTTGCGTCTGGTTTTCGCCTTCTATCATCACACGCGCCAGATTTTCCGTGCCCGAATAGCGAAGCAGCAGGCGACCTTTGCCGTCAAGCTCGTTTTCGAGCAGTTTCGAGGCTTCGACAATCTCGAAAACTTCTTCAAACGGGCGTTTTTCCTTGACTTTTACGTTGACCAAAATCTGCGGGTAACGCGTAAATCCTTTCGTCATCTCCGACAGACTTTTGCCTTTCTCATAAAGCGATTCGAGCAGAAAGAGCGTCGTCATCATCCCGTCGCCGACCAGACTTTTTTCTGGGAAAATAATGTGTCCCGACTGCTCGCCACCGATTGACGCGCCGGTTTTCAGAAGTTCTTCCAAAACGTACTTGTCGCCGACCGCGGCGCGTAAAAGTCTGAATTTACGCGAATTTAAGGCGATTTCCAAACCTAGGTTGCTCATTACGGTGGCAACCACGGTTTGATTTTTAAGTCGTTCGTGTTCGGATAAAAACTGCGCCATAATCCAGAGCACGGCATCGCCGTCAACCAGATTTCCCTGCTCATCGACGAACAACGAGCGGTCGGCATCGCCGTCAAATGCGACCCCGAAATCCGCGTTTTCTTCCAAAACTCTTGCCTGCAATTTCTCAAGATGCAGCGAGCCGCAATCCTTGTTGATATTTTGTCCGTCCGGCGCGCAGTTAATCAAAACCACTTCCGCGCCGAATCTTCCGAAGAGTCGCGGTGCAAGATTGGATGCCGCGCCGTTTGCGCAATCGACAATCATCTTAAAATTTTCGAGCCGCAAATCCTTAAATTCTTCAGCCAGATAATCGAGATAAGCCGTTTGATACTCCCCGGATTTCGAAGAATCGACTTCGACAAATTTGTAATCGGTAATTTGAAATTTGTAGTTGTCGAAAATATCGGTTTCGATTTGGCGTTCTGTTATGCCGTCGATTTTTTTTCCCGACGGCGCGAAAATTTTGATGCCGTTGTCTTCAAACGGATTGTGCGACGCGCTGATGACGACGCCGGCGTCAAACTCGAACTCTTTGGTCAGAAAGGCGACGCCGGGCGTGGTGATAACTTCCGCCGACTCACAAGCGGCGTCTTCAGCCGTGGCGCCCGCGTGAAAAGCTTTTTCAATCCACGCGCCCGATTCGCGCGTGTCGCGCCCCGTTATAAAACGCGGCGCGCGTCCGAGTTTTTCGCGGAATTGCCGGGCGAGCGAGCGGGCGAGCGAGAGAATAGTTTTTTCGTCGAGCGGAAATTCGCCCGCCAGCCCGCGCATTCCGTCCGTTCCAAAAAGTTTTTTCATAAATTTCTAAATACCAAAACGACAAATTAACGCGCCGTTTCAGATTTTACAAATGCAAAAAGCATTTTCGCCGCGCGTTCGAGCGAATTATGACGCTTATAACATTTTCTTGTGGCTTATATAAAATTTTCAAGATAAATTTGACAACCTTTTGCCTTTTGAGCGAATCTATATTCGCGCACGAAAAATAAAGTGCCGCGAGATTGGTTCACTTAGTAGTTTCCAAAAATCATTCACCCCAGAGGATTGCCCCGATGAAGTATTTGTCTGTATTTGCTTTTATTTTTATATTCACGACGACTCTTTTTCCCCAGACAGTTCAGACGAACATGACACCGACCCGCGCGCGCATCGTCGGCGCAACACCGACGCCGGTTCCGTCTAAAACGGTTGTCGTCACCAATAATCTGCCGCCGACACCGACGCCGAGACCGGTCATCATCGCAACACCGACTCCGAAACCGCTGACTGTCACGCCAACACCGTCGACGCCGCTGCCGAATACTAATTACACGACGAGTCAGACGATGAGCTTTGGGCAAATCAAAGCGAAGCTCGAAGAAGCAAAACGCGAAATGATTACGCGACCGATTACGATTGCCGACACGGACGGAACTTTTACGACTAATTCGGTGCGGATTGCTTTCTACGATTTCGATGCGAAACGGCTCGATTACGTGATGATGCCAAAGGATTCTTTTTTGACGAAAGACGGCGAATTTTTCGTGACTTCAGCCGCCAACAAATCGTTAAAAGTTAAAATCGTTCGTCCGAACGGCGTCAACACGCCAGTCATCATTTCCGATTACACGAACAAGGTTCATCTGCCGTTGATGGTGCAGTATCCGGTCGAACGCAACGGCAGATATTACGAAACGGCTTATTATATGTCCACCCATCCGGGACTTGTCACGCCGGAAGTGGTCAACGCCGGAAAATTCTACGTTCACAACACAATCGACCTCGCGCGCGAACGCCTGCGCCAGAAGGGTTTAATTATCGCGCCGAACATTGCCGATATGGCGGAACGCCTGAGCATAGTCGAGCATGTCGACCATTTCCGTTTCCGCACGGAATATCATCCGAATATCTACAACGACATTTTCACGCTCTACGCGCTGAACGAAGGTCAAACCTACCGTTACTCGGTCAGCTCGGCAGGCGCGGGCGGCATGGTGCAGATGATTCCTTCGACCTACTCGATGATCCGCAGCCGTTACTACAACGCCGGTTTGATGCCCGATTTTGTCGAAGGAATGCGCAATCACGTCAACGCCGCGACCGCGATGCTGCTTTATATTCAGATGACTTACAACGATTTAGTCGCTAATTCGACCGTTTCCGAAGCAATTCAAACCGGCATTGCGACCGAAACCGAATTAATGAGTGCGGGCTACAATTCAAACCCCGCGAAGCTTGCCGGCTACATCAAACGCGGCGGCGCGGGCTGGAAAAGCCTAATCCCGCGCGAAACACAGATTTATCTTCAAATCAATGATTCAATCAACCGTTTTGTGCCGCTCACACCGCGCATGAAGTAAGTTTAAGAGTAGAAAAAGAGAAGAGGAGTTGAGGAGATTTTACCGTTTCCTCAAATCCTCTTCTCTTTTTCTACTCTTCCAGTCTTACGCGCTTTTCGCGTCTGCCTTATAAGCAGGTAAAGTAACGCGCGCTTTCGGTTCTTTTTTCAAGCCGAGCGCCCAGTCCGCCTGCATTAACGTGTGAATGTCGCGCGTTCCTTCGTAGATGACCGCCGCCTTGCAGTTTCGCAAATAACGTTCGACCGGATAATCATTCGTATAACCGTTCGCGCCGTGAACTTCGATTGCCATCGACGCGGCTTTTTCGCTGCGAACGGTCGCCTGCCATTTTGCCAGCGAAGCGGCTTTCGCACTCGGCAAGCCTTCGTTTTTCATCCAGCCGCATTTGAGCCACAACAGGTGCGCCATCTCGTAATCGGCTTCCATTTCGGCAATTTTCTGCTTGACGAGCTGAAAATTGCCGATTTTTTGTCCCTGCACTTCGCGCGTGTTGGCGTATGCCACGGAAGCGTCGCGCGCGGCGCGAATCACGCCGGTCGCGCCCGAAGCAACCGTGTAGCGACCGTTTTCAAGTGAAAACATTGCGATTTTGAAGCCTTCGCCTTCCTTCCCGAGCATGTTTACCGCCGGGACACGCACGTCCTGCAAAGAAAAATAACCGGTGTTTCCCGCTTTAATCCCGAGTTTTCCGTGAATCGTGCCGGAAGAAAATCCTGCCATCGAGCGCTCGACGATAAAACAGCTGATGCCCGAATGGTCGCGCTGCTTTTGTTTTTCCAAATCCGTCCAGCAGAAGAAAAGAAAGTTGTCGGCAACGTCGCCGAGAGAAATCCACATCTTTTCGCCGTTCAGAATCCAGTCGTCGCCGTCACGCGTCGCATACGAACGCATCCCGACGACATCGCTGCCCGCGTTCGGTTCGGTCAAACCGAATGTGGAGAGCTTTTCGCCGCGGGCTTGCGGGACGAGATATTTCTGCTTTTGCTCTTCCGTGCCCCAAGTCAATACCGACAATGAATTTAAGCCCACATGAACGCTCATCGCGACGCGCAGAAAAGTGTCGCACGCTTCGAGTTCTTCGCAGACAATGCCGAGCGAAATATAATCGAAACCCGCGCCGCCGTATTCTTCCGGAATGCACACGCCCATCAGCCCGAGCTCCGCCATTTTGTCGAAAACCGAACGCTCAAAGTACGATTTTTCGTCCCATTCCTTAATAAACGGCGCAACTTCGCCCGCGACAAATTCACGCACGGTCTTTTGCAGCGCGATATGGTCTTCGGTCAATTCAAAATTAATCACAGTATTTTATTTCCCTCTCTAATAAGTTTTGTATGATAAAATTTTGGCAAGAATTTCCAAAGCAACAGTTTATCATTTTGTAAAA
>DASWRC010000269.1:0-8258 GCA_036403375.1 Pyrinomonadaceae bacterium | reverse complement strand
AAACTCGCCAAAATGATTAGCGAATTTCTGACAACTGACCACCGACCACTGACCACTGTATTATGGCTGAATTTATTTGTCGTTTAGGAACGCCGTCGGGCGAGATTGTGACGCGGGTTGTCGAAGCCGTCGCCGCTGGCGAAGCAAAAAAGCAGCTCGAACACGAAGGCTTTAAAGTTTTCACGGTCGCCAATGCCGAAAGAGGCTTATCGGCGGTTTTGCCGATTGGCGCGAGAAAAAAGAATCGCGTCAAACAGGGCGATTTTTTGCTTTTTAACCAGCAGCTTTCCGCTCTGCTGCGCGCCGGTATTCCGGTTTTGCAATCCATTAATCTTCTGAAAACCCGCTCGGCTTCATCGACATTAAGAGCGGTTTTGGCGGATGTCGAGGAAAAAATCAAAAGCGGCATTCCGCTCTCGGACGCGTTTGAAGCGCAGGGGACTTTCCCGCGAATTTACACGGCGTCGCTGCTTTCGGGCGAAAAATCGGGCGCGCTCGACGACGTTCTCGCGCGGTATGTCGATTACCTGAAACGCGCGGTCGGCGTTTCGCGAAAATTGCGCGGCGCGCTCGCGTACCCGGCGTTTTTGCTTTCGGCGGCGCTGCTGATGGTCGCGTTTTTGACGCTTTACATCGTGCCGCGCATGAGTGACCTGTTCAAAGGCTTGTCGACAAAAAACGGCTTACCGACGATTACGATTGTCGTGCTGGCGATTTCTTCGACCATCGCTAATAATATCTGGTGGCTTTTGCCGATGGCTCTGGTTTTGATTTTCGGAGCGGTCATCTGGTTCCGCACTCCGAACGGCAAACTGCTGCTGCATAAGTTTTTATTAAGACTGCCGCTCGTCGGAAATCTCGTTAAACAGATGACGATGGCGCAGCTCGCGCGCTCGCTTTCGACGCTGCTTTCGGGCGGCATTACCGTGCCGGACGCGTGGGATATCGCTTCGCAGTCGATAAACAATCTCGAACTGCGCCGCCGCTCGCAGGGCGTTCTGCCGCTGATTCGCGAAGGACGCGGCTTTACCGAAGCGCTGCAGCAGGCGAACTGGATGCCCGACCTCGCGCTCGATATGATCGGCATCGGCGAATCTTCGGGCAGCTTGCGAGAGATGCTCGATGAGGTCGCGAACTTTTACGACGCCGAAGCCGAAGTCCGGCTTGAACAATTGATGACGCTGATGGAACCGGTGATTCTGGTGTTTATGGCGCTGATTGTTATCGTGATTCTGCTGGCGATTTACCTGCCGATTATTCAGACGATTTCGTCGGGACCGTTCGCCGGACGCGGAAGATAAAAAGCTTGGAAACAACTCGTTGGAGAAAAATTACAACTAAGAGTAGAAAATATGAACAATCAGCCAAATGGAAACAGCTTGGGAACGGTTTCTTCGCCGAAAATAGAACTCTCGCAGTTTCTTGAGAACGAACCGCCCGAAGTCGTCGAAGCAAAAGCGCTCGCCAAGCGCTATCGGCTTCAATATATCGATTTGCTGCCGCCCGACAAGCAATCGCCGATTGATTATGAAGAACTGGCGAAAATCCCGGTCGATTTAATGCTCAAAAACCATTTCGTGCCCTTAAAGCGCGAAGGCAGAAATCTGCACGCGGCGATGGCTGACCCGACGAATCTCGACCGTTTAGACGAACTCGAAAACGCGCTCAATGTTCGCCTCGTGCCGTACGTCGCGACGCAGGGCGCGATCGACGTCGTGCTGAAAAAAGGCGACGCGACGCAGAGAGTTTTGCAGGAAGCGGCTTCGACCTTCAAAATCTCGCTCGTCAAAGAAACCGACAACGGCGAGGAAGTTCTCGATTTAGACCGTCTCGCATCGGATTCCGATATGTCGCCGATTATCAAATTGGTGGACACGATTGTTTACAACGCGATGGAATCGCGCGCCTCGGACATTCACATCGAGGCGCAGGACCGCGACGTTTCCGTGAAATTCCGCATCGACGGCGCGCTTTACCAGAAAGTCGACCCGATTGACATTGCTTATCACCAAACCTTGATTTCGCGCATCAAAGTCATGTCGGAGCTTGATATCGCCGAGCGAAGAATTCCGCAGGACGGACGCTTTCGTGTTCGATATAAAGGCAGAACCGTTGATTTCCGCGTTTCGATTCTCCCGGCGGTGTTCGGCGAAAACTGCGTGATTCGTATTCTCGACAAAGAACAAATTTCCGAGGAATTCAAGAATTTGAGTCTCGAAGTCGTCGGTTTTGACGAAGAAGATTTGCGCCGCTTCCGGCTTTATATCAAAGAGCCTTACGGGATGGTGCTCGTGACGGGACCGACCGGTTCGGGTAAAACGACGACGCTCTACGGCGCGCTCAACGAAATTCGCAACATCGAGGACAAAATCATCACGATCGAAGACCCGGTCGAATACCAGCTTCAGGGCATTATGCAGATTCCCGTGAACGAGAAAAAAGGCTTGACGTTCGCGCGCGGACTTCGTTCGATTCTGCGTCACGACCCCGACAAAGTGATGGTCGGGGAAATTCGTGACGAGGAAACGGCGCAGATTGCGATTAACTCGGCGCTCACCGGTCACCTTGTTTTCACGACCGTTCACGCGAACAACGTAATCGACGTTATCGGTCGTTTTCTGAACATGAACGTCGATTTGTACAACTTCGTCGCCGCGCTCAACTGCGTGCTGGCGCAAAGATTGGTCAGAAAACTCTGCCCGACCTGCAAGCGCAGCTATATGCCGTCGGACGAAGAGTTTCAGGAATCGGGCTTGCTGCCGGAAGTCAGACACGAGCAGAAATTTCTGATGAGCGTCGGCTGCGATGCCTGCAATCACACGGGCTATCGAGGGCGGACGGCGATTCACGAGCTGCTGGATATGTCCGATACGATTAAGGAAATGATTATCGCGCGGCGTCCGGGTTCTGAAATTCGCCGGCAGGCAAACAGCGAAGGACTTTCGAGCCTGCGCGCCGCCGCGCTGAAAAAGGTTTATAACGGGCAGACGACTTTGCACGAAATAAACCGCGTGACGTTTGTCGAAGAAGCGAAATAAACCGCCGGCGCCGTTGAAAATTAAGGTTTATTTAACCGAAATGAACTTCAATCGGCTTTTTTGACGCATGGAAATAGCGATTCGACACATCGAAAAAGCCTTTCGACGCGTCAAAACTTCTGAGCGAAGTCGGTTTTTTTCGATAAAGCGACTTTTTGAATCGATTTAACCGGTAATTCTTGCAATTTTTCGCTATTCGGTTGAAAATTATATGGCTAAATTTCCGCGCTTTGTGTAATGAAGGAAACTTTTGAAACTTTGCCTACGCCGGGACGTGTAGAAATTTCGTAAAAAGTATTTGTTGGAATCCAACAAAAATTCCGAATCTTTAATTCAAAAACTATGAAACAATCTGCTTACATTCGTTTTGTGCTGAGTTTTCTTCTTGTATTTTCCATGCTTTCGCCGGTGGCAGTTCTGGCGATGGGCGACGGCAAAAAGCATTTCAAACTAGGAATGCAAGCCGAAGTTGCCGAAAACTGGGATAAAGCGGCAGAAGAATTCGCATTGGCGATTACCGAAAATCCCAGCAATCCCGAATATCGCCTTCACTACACGCGCGCGCTTTTCAACGCTTCGCAGATGTATATGGTCAAGGGGGCGACCCAAGCCAAGGAAAAAGATTACAAGGGCGCGTACGATATGTTCCGCAAGGCTTATGCTTATGACCCGACCAACGAGCTTGCGAAATCCGAAATGGAACGCATGGCGCGGCTTTTTAAAGAAACGCTCGAAGGTAAAACTCCCGACCCCAACGCTCCGAAGGACGGCGTCCGGCTCATCCAGACCAGCTATGGTAAGCAGAGTCTGCCGTCGGGTGTCGTGATTCCGCAAAAGCTCGAAGAACTCGAAAACGTCGGACCGTTTCCGGGCGGAGTCGATTTGCAGACTTTGATTAAAGATTTGGCGAGAAGCCTGGATTTGAACGTGATTTTCGACTCGGAAACCTTCCGCACGCCGCTGAAAATCAATATCGAACTCAAAGGCGTGACGACCGCGAAAGCGCTCGATTACATCTTCCTGCAGCAGAATTTGTTTTTCCAGAAAGTCGGACCCCGCACGATTCTCGTCGCCAACACCAACGCGCGGCAGAAATTCCAGCAGCTCGTTCTGCGCACATTTTATTTGGCAAATGCGAGTCCGAAGGAGGTTATCGACCTCATCGGGCGCATCATTCCGGCGCAGCCCGGCAGAACGCCGACCATCGCGATTAAAGACGACGCAACCAACAGCATCACGATTCGCGACACGGCGGAAAATATCCAGTTGATGGGGCAGTTGATTAAATCGCTCGACAAAGACCGCGCGGAAGTCGTGATGGACGTCGCGATTTACGAAGTTAACAAAACCGATTTGCTCCAATTCGGCAATCAAATCGGAACGGAATCGCAGTTAACGAATTTAGGGGGCGTGACTCCCGGCGTTGTGACGGCAAACGGCAGTTCGAACCTTTTCAGAACAGTTGCGGGCGCGCTCATTCCGCAGTCGCTCGGTGTCGGTCTGCTCGTTCCGACCGTTAGCCTTCAGGCTTTTTCTAAAAAGACTAATTCGAAGCTGCTTGCTTCGACGCAGATTCACGCTTTTAACAACGAAGATTCTTCGGCGCGCATCGGTCAGCGCGTCCCGGTAAGAACGGCGACTTTCCAAACCGGCGCGGTCAATACCAACGGCAGCGGCGTTGTTTCCGACGTTATTAATTACGAACAGGTCGGTCTGACGCTGAAATTCAAACCGATTGTTTTCCCGAACCAGGACGTGCAGGTGGCGATGGAAATCGAATCGAAAGACGTTACGGGAGCGCAAACCCTGACGCCGAACTTTACGGAACGCACGATTAAAGGCACGGCGCGCGTGCAGAACAATAAAACGCTGCTCTTGGCAAGCGTCGCGCAAAATCAGGAAAGCAACGGAAAATCAGGGCTTCCGCTGGTCGGTTTAATTCCTATCCTGGGCAGACTTTTCACTTCGCCGCAGCGCGATAATCGTCAAATTGACATCGTTATCGCCGTCACGCCGCGCGTAATCCGTGCGCCGTCGATTTTGCCGGAAGACGAAACCGAACGCCCGACGGGAAGTCTCGCGCAGCCGACCAACGGCTCGCTCGAAGCGCTGGTTATTCAGGAAGAAATCGAAGAACAGCTCGCAAATTTCCGCCGTCTCGGCAATAACACGGCGGTTCAACTGCCCGACCAGAAGGTGCAGGACCAGCCGACGTATGTGAAAACGAGCACGACGGAAACGAGCACAACTACGCCGACGACGGAAAATAAAACGGCGACGACCGAAACAAAGAATACGAGCGAGACGGTCGCGGCGAATATTCGCCCGATTGATTCGTCGAACGTCAAGACTTTACAGGTCACGCCGACTTCCGATAATTCGACAGAAAGCATTCTGCCGAAACCGCTGACGCTGCCGCTAGTCGAAACTTCGTTGAAGAACGAGAAGGCGGAAACGACCGTTTCTAACACCGATAAGCCAAAAGCCGAGCTTAAATTCCTGCCGGCGCTTTCGGAAATGAAAGTTGGTGAAAAAACGAGAATCGCGGTAATGGTGAAAAGCGCGACGGCATTTCGCTCGGCGATTTTGGGATTGAAATTCGATGCGCAGAAGCTCGCCGTTCGCGCCGTGAGCTACGGCGACGTTTTCGGCAGCGAATTGGCAGGCAAAGACCAGAAGCCGTATATCAATCAAAACGGTAAGATGTACGTTTCACTGCCGTCGACGAAAAACACGGCGGAAAACGCTTCGGGAATTCTGGCTTACATCGAAATCGAAGCTCTGGCGGACGGCAAACACGACATTACGTTCGACGCCGATTCGCTGAGCATCCTGACATTCGACGGCAAAGAATTTGCGGTCAAGTTTTAAAATTGTTTTGAGTTCCGACTTTAGTTGGGCTAAAGTCGGAACTCAAAGCCCGGCAGTATGCAGTTAAAGATGTCGCAAATCGCAAATCGCAAATCGCAAACGAGCGTCGGTTTCACATTATTAGAGTTAATCGTTACGCTGACGGTGCTGGCAATTCTCGTAATGGGAACTATTCCGCTCGCTCAGAACGCGGTTAAGCGCCAGCGGGAAATTCGTCTGCGCGAGAGTCTGCGGATGATTCGCACCGCGATTGACGACTTTAAACGCGATACCTTAGGCGCGTGTCCGCAGGGCGCGATTGTCACCGGAAATCAGACCCAAATCGGCGGAAACATCCCGGCTGACCCGCGAAGCCGGGTCGTGATTGACGACTGCAAAATCTTTGACACGGAAAATCTCGACCGGTATCCGCCCGATTTGGAAATTTTAACGAAGGGCGTCAGGGTCAAACCGCGCGGATTAAATATTCAGCAGAAAGGCGCGTTTGACAATCAAAACGCGACCGATATAAACGAGGAAAAAGAAATCAATAAAGTTTATCTGCGCGAGATTCCGGTTGACCCGATGACCGGCAAAGACGATACGTGGCAGCTTCGCTCGTCGTATCAAACGGCGGACTCGACAAGCTGGGATAACGTTAACGTCTTCGACGTGCGTTCAGGCTCGGACGAAGAAGCCTTAAACGGAGAGAAGTATAGTGATTGGTAAGTTTTTAAGCGTTCGAAGTTCAAAGTTCAGAGTTCACAGTTTCAAAACACGAAGCAGCGGACAATTGATGACTGACCGGGGACAAAAAGGTTTTTCATTGCTTGAATTGATGATAGCGATGTTTATCCTCATTATCCTGCTGTCGGTCGCGATTCCGGCGTATCAGCGAACAGTCCAGCACGCGCGCGAAACCGTTTTAAAGGAAAATCTCTGGCAGATGAAACGCGCCATCGACCAGTATGCTTCGGACAAAGGCAAACTGCCGCAATCGATCGACGATCTGGTCAAGGAAAAATATCTGCACGAAGTGCCGGTTGACCCGATTACCGAAAAAGCCGAGTGGAAGGAAATTACCGGTGAAGACAATCTTTCGCCCGACGGCGGACAAGGGCTGGTCGATGTGAAAAGTCTCGCCGAAGGCGAAGACGGCGACGGCAAACAATACGCAGAATATTAAACAGTTAAAGAGATGTTTCAACCAAATTACCCGAAAGCCGCGCTCGGCTTGGAAAGAGAATTTATCACCGCGCTTGCCCTGCAAAAAGAGGGAAGAGGGCAATTCGGCATCAAGCAAGCCGCAACCATCGAATTGCCGGACAATCTGCTCAATCCGAGTTTTACCGAAAAAAATATCACGAACCAGCGCGAAATGCTCGCTTTTCTGGAAGACGTCTGCGTCAAAGCCGGGCTGCAAAATCAGAAGCGCTGGTCAATTTCACTGCCCGGCAATACGGCGCGCACCGCGATTCTGACGCTCGAAACCGAGCCGGCGACGAAATCCGAGCTTGAAGATGTTCTGGATTGGAAAGCCGAAAGCAGTTTTGGCGCGCCGGCGGGTGAGCTTCGGCTTTCGCGTGAAAAAATTTCGCCCGACAAAGACGGCAAAGCACGTTATTTCGCAACCGCCGTCAAGCTTTCTGTAATTGACGAATACGAAACGATGTTTGAAACTTTCGGCTGGCAAGCCGGGCTGATTCTGCCGCGTGCGGTGAGCGAAGCAAACTGGCTGGTTGATAAAAACGCGCAGACGGATTCGCTTCTGATAAGCTCGCAGGCGGACGGCTTTACCGCGCTTCTGATGCGAAAAGACGAGCCGGTCGTCGTTCGCAACGTAATCTGCTCGGAAGACGAAACCGACGACGAAATCTATCGCCTGCTAATGTTCTATAACGACCGCCTGGCTTCGGGAAACGGCGGCTATCTGGAAAAAGTTCTGGTTATCGGTAAAAATCTCAATTCGGCACGTATCCGGGAAATTTCCGGCGAAGCACTCGGACAGGAATTGATCGTCCTGCGTCCGGAAGACGTCGGCTTAAACATTCCGGTGAGGAGCTTTAGTTTTGACGATCTCGCCGCGCCCGCCGGAGTCGCCGCACTCGGCGCTTAGAAAATTAAAAACATATTTTGCCCGAAAAAAAGCCGCAAAAACGATTTTGCGGCTTTTTTTTAGAACGACGTCAGATTTTTGTCCTTGAACGTTTCCGGAATCGTCGAAATATTTTCTTCAGAGTCCGACGGCAGCCAGTATTGTTTTTTGAACAGCAATTCTTCCATCACATCTTTGGGCAGCGGCTTCGACATCAGATAACCCTGCCCGTAATCGCAGCCCAGATTTTTCAGGATATTGAGTTGACTTTCCGT
>DASWRC010000268.1:0-10222 GCA_036403375.1 Pyrinomonadaceae bacterium | reverse complement strand
TATCCAGCTGAGCTACGGGTGCGCAAAAGCGAATATTTAGACTACAAATCTTATGCTTTTCTGTCAAGTCCTCGGAATGTCTCAAGTTCAGGAAGTCTCAAGTCAAAATCGAATTATCAACCTGGGACTTTTCGGAATCGAGACTTCGGACTTTCTATTTGGCAAAATAGCCTTGCCGCGTTTTTGAAATCAGGTCTTGATTGCTGACCTCGATTTTTATCGCGCGCCATTTGCCGTCGCGTTTTTCGTTGGTCGATTGGTATTCAATCGTGTAGAGCGTGCGCAGCTCGGCGGCGACCGACGCGTAGAGTCTGCCCATTTCTTCGAGCCGGTTGATGGCGTTGAGCGTGCCGCCGGTGCGGTCGGCTAAAATCTTCAGACGCGTGCGCGCGGCGTTGTACATCGCCACCTGAATCGGCGTCGGGTCAGCGAGTTTTGACGGGTCGCCGGTCGGCAGCGCGAGCGGGTAAATCGTGACGCCCTGCACGTCCGCCCGGTTCAAAACGCGGTTCAGGTTATTGTCGGTTTCCGGCTTGATGGCGGTCAGCATATCTTTTTCGGCGATATTCTGCAGAAAATTGCGGTCGTTGTCGCGCAGCGCCGTGTCGACGCCGTCGCTTAAAACGATGATTGCCTTACGACGTTTGCCTTCGCCGGCAAGCTTGTTGAGCGCGAAATCGAGCGCTTTGTAAAGCTGCGTTTTGCCGCGCCCCTCGGCGACCGTGATCGAGTTGCCGATGGTCCGGCGGTCGGTCGTAAAATCGTTTCGCAAATTTACTTTGTCGTAAAATTCGATGACGGCAACGCGGTCTTCCGGCGCGAGCGCGTCCACAAAGCGGAATGCCGATTGACGGATTGTTTCGCGAAACCCGAGGGTCGAGCCGGACATATCGAGAATCATAACGACCGAAAAGGGCGCGGCGACCGGCTCGAAACGCTGGATGTTTTGTTTGACGCCGTCCTCGAAAATCGTGAAATTCTCACGCGTTAAATCCGTTATCGGGCGTCCCTTCCGGTCAGCGACGCCGACGTTCAGGCGCACCACCGACGAATCGACTTTAATCGGTTCGTCGTCGCCGGTTTGCGCCGCCGCGGTGAAAAAGCCGAAAAGCAAAAATGTAAAAATTAAAAAGCCGTATGAATAACGCATAGCAGAATAATAACTAATCAGACGCCAATAACCGAAATGCGGTTGCACGCGCGCATTGTTTCAAAAACTTCTTAACAATAACAGGTTTATGGTTTATAATGTTTGCTACCTTAAATCTGCAAGGCACGAACAAGAAAAAAAATATAATTTGTTTAACTACTCCGGCAATTTGAAGGGGAATCCCAATGCGCTATAAACCGAATTTCTGCTGTCATTGCGGCGAAAAAATCGAACGCCCGAATCCGTCTTTCACAGACAGCAGGATGTTTTGTGATGTTTGTAAACACGATTTTGTGCTGCCGCGCGCCGCGCCGTTCGTTTTTGCGGTTTTGATGTTGATTGTGGGACTTTTCGGCATCGGCGGTTTATGGCGTGGCGGCGAAAAAACGGCGGCGCTTGCGACCCGGCAATTGGCGGCAAATCCGCCCGTTTCAAGCAAAAACGCGGCGAATATCGCGTCGCCGGTTAGTTCAAATCAGAACGCGCCGCAAGCGGCGCAGACAAACAGCGTTCAGACAAATGCGCCGGGCGTCGCGAATTTGAAAACCAATCGTCAGCCGAAACAAACCGAAACGTCGCCGGTGACAACGGACGAAGCCGTTTATTTCTGCGGCGCGATGACTAAAAAGGGAACGCCGTGTTCGCGGCGTGTGAAAGGCGGCGGGCGCTGCTGGCAGCATAAAGGACAAGCCGCCGTGCTGCCGCCGGATAAATTGCTCGCGAGCCGCTGAATTGTGGCAGGCGGCAAAGTCTTTTTGAAGAAAATCGGGTATAATTTTTTTACCTTTTTGGGAAACGTTATAACCAACGACAAACGAGAATGAAACCTTTAGCACCGAATACTTTATTACAAAACCGCTATCTAATCGTGCATTTAATCGGTAAAGGCGGGATGGGCGAAGTTTACCTCGCGGTTGACCAGCGACTCGGCAGCGCCATCGCTTTGAAGCGTACCCTGCACAACGACAATGTTCAGCTCGGCGACGCATTCGAGCGGGAGGCGCGCACCTTAGCGCGGCTGCGGCATCCGGTGCTGCCGAAAGTCAGCGACCATTTTATTGAAAACGATAATCAGTATCTCGTCATGGAGCATATTTCGGGCGACGATTTGGCAAAACGCCTGACGGCGACCAATAAACCGTTTCCGCTCTCGTGGGTCTTATTCTGGGCTGACCAGCTGCTCGACGCGCTCGCTTACCTGCACACGCACGAGCCGCCGATTGTGCACCGCGACATCAAGCCGCAAAACTTGAAATTAACGGATGACAACAACATTGTTCTGCTCGATTTCGGATTGTCGAAAAATTCGGTCGGGCAGACTATCAGCAACGCGACCGCCGGCAGCGGCGGTTCGACCGGCAGCGTCGTCGGCTACACGCCGCATTACGCGCCGATGGAACAGATTCGCGGCACGGGAACAAACCCGAAAAGCGATATTTATTCGCTGTCCGCGACGCTTTACCAACTTCTGACAAACATCGTTCCGCCCGATGCGCTTTCGCGCGCCGACTTTCTTTTGAGCGGCAAACAAGACCCGATTGCGCCGATAAACGAAATCAATAACGCGATTCCGAAGGCGATTTCCGAGGTCGTCTTAAAGGGCATGTCCATCAGCCAGGATCAACGTTACGGCGACGCGCGCGAGATGCAGCGGGTGTTGCGCGAAACTTACGCCCAGATGCAAACTCAAACGGCGGAAAAAACGATTGCTTTTAACGCCGAAGCGGAAGTCGCGCCGGCGGCAGCGGTTGAAGCCGCCGGCTTTCCGAACGATAAAACCGAGCAGTTTCAGACTCCGTTGACCGACCCGGAAGTCGTCTCGAAGCAGGCGATGGGCGCGCAAACGATTCCGTTCGGAATGGTCGGCGACACGAACCTCGAAGCGCCTTTGACGGCTTCGCAAAATGCCGCGCCGCCCGAACAGATACCGAATTTCGACGCGACGCTGCGGATGGATGACCTGCCGCAGAATTTTGCGCCGCCGACCAATTTCGGCGAGAAAACCGAAGTTCTGCCGGTTTCCGCTAATACTCCTCCTGTGCCGCCGGTCCAATCGAATGTTAAAACCGAAGTGTTGGGCAGCGATTTCGGCGCGGCGGAGTATTTGGACAGCCGCTCGGTCGCGGCGCCGCCGGCGCAGAATTTCGCGACCGAAAATAGAGCCGCGAAAACGAGCGAAACGCCCGCCCAGCCGAATATTACGGGCGATAAAACCGTCCCCTTTATCGGCGTTGACAGTCAACCGGGGGCGAATAGCGATTTAGCAAAAACGCAGCCCGTTTCGGCGTTCGATTCCGTGCCGAAAGTCGAGAATTTCGCGCCGACCGCGCTCCCGCCGCTTCCGACCGACGCCGGTTTTTCGAACACCAATCAACAGGCATTTCAACCGCAAAGCGTGCCGGATTTCAATTCCAAACCGAAGCCCGTACAAGCGCCGCCGGTTCAGGCGCGGCAGCCGGAAAAGAAAAGCTCGAAAGGCTTGCTTTTCGGTGTTTTAGGCGCGTTATTCGGTCTTTTTATACTGGCGGCGGCGGGCGGCGGAATTGCTTATTACATGATGACTCAGAAGGCGACGCCGGACGCCGTAAACGTCGCGCTGCCGACGCCCGCCGCGACTGCCTCGCCGACGCCTGAAGCGACGCCGGAACAGGCAAACGCGAACACCTCGAATTCTTCTAATTCGGAGACTATCGCAACGAGCAGTCCTGATAATTCGGCGGTCAACACGTCGCCTTCGCCCGAAAAGACGGTTGTGGCGCAAAATACGCCCGTGACGCAGCCGACCAAACCCGGCGCGACGCCGAAAATCGTCGTGACGACGAACACGCCGCGCGCGGCGGTGACGCCGAAACCGACACCGAAAACCGAACCGACCTCGAAAATCAGGGGAACGATTATTCCGCAGTAGTTTTGGAGCAAAAAGGATGAACAGGACGAAATATTTAAATTGGTTTGTTTATTTAATGATTTTGTTTTCGCTTTTTTCTTTGACTGCCGCCGCGCAGCCGAAGAAAAAAGATTTGGAGAAAGCCAGAAAAATCGCCAAGCTCGGCGACCAGCTTTTTAACCAGAAAAATTATCGCGCCGCGATTGATAAATATTCGGAGGCAATCGCCGTCGTTCCGCAATTTCCCGCCGCTTATTTTTGGAAAGGCTATTCGCATTATTACCTGAACGAATACGACCAATCGATTAGCGATTTGAATCAGGCGGAAACGTTAGGCTTCGATAAGCCGCTGGAAATCTACAAGCTGCGCTGGTACCTGAATTACCAGGCAAAAAACTACGACGCGGCTCTGACGGACGCGCAGGGAGCGGCAAAGCTCGACCCGACCAACGCGAGTTATAATCTGGCGCTCGGCGATATTTACCGGATGAAGGAAAACTACCGTGAAGCCGTCACGTATTACAAAAAAGCTTCGGAGCAAAACCCGAATGATTCGGATGTCGAGTATTTTCTAGCCGTCTGTTACGCCGCGCTCGGGCAGACGGGCGAGCAGGGAATTGCGGCGCTCGAAGCCTTAAAGCGAAAGACGAAATACGTCGGCGAAAGTTATTTTTACGCTGCCGACGCGCTCAACCGTCAGAAAAAATTCGATGAAGCAGCGGAGCTTTATCTCAAAGTGCTCGATTTAAAACCCGATGTTTACGCCACTTACGGCGCGCTTTCAGATATTTATCGCGGTCGCAACGAGTTCGATAAAGCCATCAGCATCACGCGTAAAGGTTTGCAGCTCTTTCCGAAAGACGCGTCGCTTTACACTTCTCTGGCTTGGTATTACAGCCTCGCCGACCGACCGCAGGACGCGATTATCGCGGCGAAAAGCGCGATTAATCTGGCGTCCGACCAGTATATGGGTTACACGAATCTGTGCCGTGCCTACAACGACGCGAAAGATTACCAGCAGGCGATTTCGACCTGCAACAGCGCGCTGAGGTTAAAGCCGGGGGATGGTGAAACCTATTATTACATGGGACGCGCCTACGAATTTTTGAAACAGACTGCCAAAGCGGAAGATTCGTACCGGAAAGCGATAGACGGTTTAATCAAATTCACGCAGGAAAACCCCGATTATTCGGACGGTTTTTACCTGCTCGGCAACTCGTATTTCTCCATCGGCGACGACGACAAAGCGATTTCGGCTTACACCCGGTGCCTGCAGCTCGCGCCGCGTTTCGCCCGCGCGCGCTACGCTCTCGGACTGACTTATCTGATTGGCAAAAAAGACAAACCGAAAGCGCGCGAGCAATACAACATCCTGCGCGACGTTGACGCAAATCTCGCCGAAAAGCTGCGCCAATCGATAGAATCCGCGAAATAATTAAAGGGGAAAAGGGGAAAAGGGAAAAAGGGGAAAAGTTTTGTGTTGAATAATACACCCAACTTTTCCCCTTTTCTACCCGAAAAAGGATTTCGGCGGAAATTCGAATTGATTGCCCATCAGAAAATACGCCAGATTCGGCTGGTCGTGCGAGCGGTCGTAACCGACCATCTCGACATACGCGCGACCTTTAACGTCGAAGTCGCCCGCCTTTCCGGCGACTTCGCAAGCGCCTTCCCAGTAAATAATCATCGTCGTTCCGCGCGTGTCCAGCTCTTGGTCCTCGATGACGGGCGAAACCGTTAAATCCAAACCGGCGCGCGGCACTTTCACGCGCCAGCCGCTCGGGTAAGTCGCATTCGTGCGCGGCGATTTCCAGAATCCGGTCGGTTCGATTGTGAAGTCTTCGTGTGTTAAATGTTCGAATTCGCCCCGCTCGTTGACGTAAGTTCCGCTCGAAAACGGCGACGCTGCGCCTTCGCTGTTGCGAAGCTGATAACACATCAATTCGCAGTTGTTGTCCAGTTGAATCGAAAACCAATCCCAGCCCTTCTGATTTTCGGTCGGCGTCCAGGTGCCGAATTCGCGGTCCATCCACGCCGAACCCGTAAAATGCTCCGCCGCGCCGTTCCAGATAAGGTCGCCTTCCATTTCCATCCGCGTGTAACTGAAATATCGAGAGGCTTCGCCTTCGTCCTTAAACGAAACGCCGTCGCCGCCTCTGCCGTTCAGAACCGGCGGTTTGGTCGGTTTCAAATCGGCTTCAAACACGACGTTATTCGCAGTTGCACGAAGGATGTGCGCGCCGTGCGATTCGCGCAAAGACCAGTCGCCGAGGCGCAGGTGAAAATGCGTCTCGCTCGCCGACGCCGGTTCGTCGAAAAAGCCGTTTGCCGATTTGCGGTGCGCGTAGCGGAATTTTTTCTCGTCCGTTTCGGTAATCGCAAAATGCGCGAAAAACAGCGGATTGCCGAAGACTCGCAGCGGCACTAAGCTGAATTTATCCAAATCCGTGCGGCGTTTGAAGAAAACCAGCTCGAAACCGAAGCGCTTGCCCGAAGTTGTTTCTCCGTGCCCGGTGTAATACCACCATTCGGTCTGCGCGCCCTTGTGCGCGTAAAGGTCGCGCGGCAGATTAACGGCGTCGAGTTCCGTACCGTCGCGCAAGGTTTCCGCCTCGCCGACAAACGTATTCGTCACCGTTTCAAAAAAATCCGATGCGTTTTTCTCTAAATTTTTGACTATTTCCCCGAAATCGAAATTGAAAGCATTCTGTTCGCTCATCCCTTGTTTACCTCTTTATTTAGCTATAACAAATCAAAGACGGAAACGCGAGCGCGGCTGTGATTTTAGATTTTGGATTGGTTTAGTAATGAAATTTAATCATTGCCATTGAAACCGGTTCATTGACTAAACCCTTTCGAAATGAATTGTATTATTGACGCGGAAGCAAATCCAAAATAGAAAAGTGAGGCAGGTTTAGCAAAACTGAGCGGTTTTATTTGCGTTTGGCTTTCGGCAGGGAAGTTTTCACGTCAACGCGCTGGATTTTCAGCACGACGCGGACGGAATCGGCGCGGCGGTCTAAAAAGGCTGGAACAAACGGCGCGTCCGTCGAATTTTTCTGCATTGCTTTTTCGAGTTCGGAAACCGTATTCTGGTCGTCGAGCGGCTCGACGACCTCTTCGATATTTGCCAGACCGTCGCTCATCACGTCCGCCACGACGACGACTTCACTGTCCTTCGATTTACCGTTGACGAACGCTTTTGTCATCGCCATCAACGCGCCCTGCGGATTGATGCTCGGCGATTCGCTCGAAACCAGTCCGCGCTGCGCGACAATGTCGGCGGGCGTAATCAGCTCGTCCGACTGAGCGGTTCTCGGAACAACCACGGTCGGCGGGGCGAGCTTCGATAAATCGTTATTAACAGGCGGGCGGTTCGCGTTCGAGAGCAAAATCCAGAGAAGCGAAAACCCGAAAACGAGCGACGCCGCCGTGCCGACCGTTAAAGGCATCACGCGCATTTGCAGAAATTCGAGAAAACCGCGCGAAAAATAGGCTTTTTTCGTCGATGCGGCAGGCGACAGCTCCGCGCGCATAGCGGTTTTGACCGAAGCCAATAAATCTTTCGGCATCTGAGCGCCGGCAGAAATCCGTTTCAAGCTCTGCCGGAGCGCCCGAAAATCGTCTAATTTTTGCCGGCACAGCGGGCATTGCGCGAGATGTGTGTCGACAAGCGCGCGTTCCTGGTCCGTCAAAATATTGTCTATGTAAAGCGACAAATTAAATTGTAAATTTTCGCATTTCATCATATTTGTCCGTTGTTCGCTGTCGGTTGCCCGTTGTTTTAAGAGATGCAACGGACAACCGACCACTGACTACTGACTAATTTAGAAGTGAATAACTGACTGACCCCGGCGTTTTTCTTTTTACGAAAAACAACGGTAGTTCTTCGGGGCGAAACAAGTGCGGCAAATTTTCATTTCGGGTAAATTCGGTTGATGTTGCTGGTCTTTTCAAATATTACCAAAACCGAAAATCGCCTCTTTCCTCGACTCGCCTTTCGGAACCTTCGTTTCCTTTGACCTTACGTTGGCACCGAAACGTCATTTATTAAAACCGGGGCGAGTCAATTATTCACTCACTTTTAGTTGGTTGTGTGTCGTCTTTCGAAAGACGACACACAACCAACTAATTTTCAAATACCTTCCAATTTGCGACGCAGCTCGTCGCGTCCGCGCGCGATTCGGGATTTTACCGTTCCGATGTTGACTTCGAGCGTCTGAGCGATTTCTTCGTAAGTAAAACCTTCGATGTCGCACAAAACGACCGCCTCGCGAAAAATATCGGGAAGCGCATTGAGCGCGTCACGCAGCATCTTTTCGCGTTCCGAACGCAAAGCTTTCTCTTCCGGGCTTGGCGCATCGGACGAAAACGTTTCCGAAAGTGGCGTTTCGCTCTCGCCGATGGTTACGTCGAGCGAAATTGTCACGTCGCGCCGGCGGCGTTTCCACCAACGAAAACGGTTGCGCGATTCGTTAATCGCAATCCGAAAAAGCCAGGTTTTCAAATCCGCTTCGCCGCGAAACTTCGAGATTGCCTTCAGCGCCGAGAGGAAGGTTTCCTGCGTCAAATCGCTTGCTTCCTCGGCGTCCTGCGTCAGACGAAAAAGCAGACCGTAAAGGTCGCCTGCGTAACGATTCGCTAAAGTATCGAATGCGTTGGCGTCGCCCGATTTTAATCTTTCAATGAACTCGGCTTCGGCTGATGAGAAGGCATTGGTCGTCCCTGCCGCCCTCGCGACATTTCCCAATTCTTCATCGTCTAATGTGATTGACTTGCTGAAGAACATCACCCGCCTTTTTGCAATCTCCCAAGAAGAGAATTTCAAATCGCTCATCCGCTCCGTTTAGCGCGAACTGTTTTATTAGACACCGGAAAAAAGATTTTGTTCCCGAAAAAAGTAAAAATTTTTTATCTCGAAAACATAAGTGCCGGAAAAATTCGCGTTAAGTCCTGTTTTGAATTTTTATTTCGCATCTTTTCCCGCAACTTACTTGCCCTCGCTCAAGTTTTAAGATAAATTAACTCTTTTGGAAAAAATCCTTAAAAAATCATTCAGACTATTATATAACGATTCAGCATTCAAAAGATTGCAATTTTTTTAATCAGATGGCAAGAAAAAAGAGAGTTCCCGAAGCTGCGCTGCCCACCACCGAGCCGAAGGAAAAAGTTCAGTATCAAGACGCTTTTCAATCAACCGTTACAAAACGGGTCGATAATGTCAGCCGCACCTTTGAAGGCAAAGGCAAAACCGTTCTTTACGCGGTTGCCGCAGCGGCGGTTCTGCTGGTTTTAGTCGGTATTTTTTACCTTTGGAATCGCAGCTCCAACGCTAAGGCGCAAGCCGCGCTCGGGCGGGCAATCGAAACTTCGCAGGCGGTCGTAACCGATTCGCCGGTTCCCGCCGGTTCGACGATTAAAACGTTCAAGACCGAGAAGGAACGCGCCGAAACGTCGGTCAACGAGTTTCAGGCGGTTGCCGACAAGTTCGGCGGCGATATCGGCGAAAAAGCGAAATATTTCGTCGCGGTCAATAAATTATCGCTCGACCGCACGGCGGCGACCAGCGAGCTTGAAACGCTGGCGAAATCGAGCGGCGAAGTCGGTACGCTTTCGAAATTTGCGCTCGCGCAGGTCAAGGCGGGCGACGGTAAAACGGACGAAGCGGTTGCGCTTTACCAGCAGCTTGCATCTTCAGACAGCACGGTCGTGGCGAAAGACACGATAAATTTCGAGCTGGCGAAACTCCTTGAAAAACAGGGCAAAAAGGACGACGCCGTCAATGTCTATTTCCAAATCGCCAAAGCGGCGAGCGAAGCGAAAGACGCGGACGGAAAGCCCGTCCCGCCTTCTTCGACGGCGACGGACGCGAAGGCAAAAGTTGAGGAGCTCGCGCCCGAAAAGGCAAAAGAACTCCCGACGCCGACCCCAGAATCGCCGTTTGGCGGCGGCGGCGGCGGCAGCCTGCCGCTCGGAATTCAATAAAAGACTATTAATTTTGTTAAAAAGCGCTTTGTGTTCAAAAAACACAAAGCGCTTTTTTATTAGACGAAACAAGCACGGGCAAAAATCCGCGCCTTTTTTTGAAATTCCCGCAATTTATAAAAAATCGCGCGCGATTAGTTATTTGTAGTAAACTATAAAGAAAAAGAGTAAGGGGTTTTTTCAATTTGAGAGAAATTGCA
>DASWRC010000267.1:0-39543 GCA_036403375.1 Pyrinomonadaceae bacterium | reverse complement strand
GGCTGTATGCGAACTTATTTAATCTTCAGGGAGAAAGCCGAACGCTGGAACAATCACGAAGAAATTCAATCGATCTTAAAAGAAATCGAAGAAACCAATCAAGCCTACGAGGTCGGTGAATTCAGCCGGGAAAGCTCGACGAATCTGTTAGCGGAAGAATTCGACCGCGCGCGCCTCGCTTCAAAAGGATTGAAATACGAACGACTCGACCAATTGACGATGGATATTCTCCTCGGCGTCGATTGATTTTAGAAAAAACTCCGCCGAATAAAAATGAGCGAGCAAAACAATTTAAGCGGTGTCTGGGAAGAGCGCTGGCATCCTTTGCGCGAAGAATGGGTGATTATCGCCGCGCACCGGCAAAATCGTCCGTGGAGCGGTGAAACGCTCTCGCGCGCGGCGGAAGAAAAAGTACCCGAATACGTCGCGGATTGCTATCTTTGCCCGGGAAATTCGCGAGTCAGCGGAAAGCAGAACCCTGATTACGATTCGGTTTTCGTTTTTGATAACGACCATCCGTGCGTCGGTTCGGGCGCGCCGCAAACTTTGGCGAAACCTGCCGGAATCTACAAAAATCGCGCGGCTGACGGCATTGCAAGAGTTGTTTGTTACAGCCCGAGACATAATCTGACGCTGGCAGAATTAGAGCCGCCGGAAGTCGAAAATCTTCTGACCGCATGGCAGCGTCAATACGTCGATTTAGCATCGCATCCGAACATCAATCACGTCCTGATTTTCGAGAACAAAGGCGAAGCCGTCGGCGTTTCAAATCCGCACCCGCATTGCCAGATTTACGCGACGAATTTTGTTTTTAAAACCATCGAAACCGAAGCGCGGGCAAGCGCGCGGCATTTCGGCGAAACGGGAAATCATCTTTTTCAGGACATTATCGCCGCCGAACAGCAGGATGGCAGAAGAATCATTGCCGAAAACGAAACGGCAATCGCTTTTCTGCCGTATTTTGCGCGCTATGCTTACGAGGTTTACGTCGCGCCAAAAAAAACGCATCCGAGTCTGGCAGACCTTTCGGACGCGGAAGTCGCGGATTTTGCCGAAGTCCTGCGCGAAACTCTGATTCGTTTCGACAATCTCTGGCAGATGCCGTTCCCGTACGTAATGCCGCTGCATCAGGCACCGACCGACGGCGGCAATTACAGTGCATTTCATTTCCACATCCAGTTTCATCCGCCCCTGCGCAAACCGAATTTATTAAAATACCTGGCGGGACCGGAAATCGGCGGCGGTAATTTTTTGTCCGATACCAGCCCGGAAGAAAAGGCGGCGGAACTTAAAGCGCAACCGGCAATTCATTATAAAAGACGATAGCGGCAGGCGAATGAAAATCGAGTGCCGCCCCGGCGTGCGCGGCGGACAAAACTTTCGGAAAGATTTTCGCAGCCTTCAGGTAACCGGTATTTGCGACATTTTGGAATTCAATTCTTTAATTTCAACCGGCGTGTCTGGAACTGATAGTTTCATCTGAGCGAAAAGCCGTAAAGTTGGTTCCAGGAGCACCGAAGTTAGCACAAAAAGCACTATGAAAGACGAACTGGAAAATTTATTAAAAATCATTCTCGCCCTGCACAAAAAAATTCGCGAAGCGGTCGTCACGGCGTGCGAAATAACGGCGATTGCCGATTTATCCGCGATTGCCAAAGAGGAAGAAGGTGACACGATTTATGCGGTTGACCGCGTGAGCGAAGAATTGATTATCGAGTATTTTGCCGCTCATCTCGCTGCTGAAACGCCGATTGTTCTGATTGGGGAAGGCTTAGACGCCGGAAAAGTCGTTTTGCCCGTCGGCGCATTGGAGGCGGATGCCAAATGGCGTATTATCGTCGACCCGATTGACGGCACACGCGGGATTATGTACCAGAAACGCAGCGCGTGGATTTTAACCGGCGTCGCACCGAATAAAGGCGAAAATACCGGAATTCAGGACATCGAGCTCGCCGTCCAGACTGAAATTCCGCTCGTCAAACAACACTTGAGCGACACGCTCTGGGCAATTCGCGGGCAGGGCGCTTTTGCGGAAAGATTTAACCGGCTGACGGGCGAGAGCGCGCCGGTTTTCCTGAAACCTTCTGCCGCCGCGACAATCGCGCACGGTTATGCGCAGGTATCGAGATTCTTTCCCGGCGCGCGCGAAGAACTCGCCGCAATTGACGAAGAAATAGTGCGCGGTGCTTTGGGCGACGTGCAAAAAGGCAAAACACATTGCTTTGAAGACCAGTACACATCGACCGGCGGGCAGCTTTATGAGCTCATCGCCGGGCACGACCGTTTCACGGCGGATTTGCGACCGCTGATGGAAAAGAAATTAAACGAGCGCGGGCTTTTTCTTGGAATCTGCTGTCATCCGTACGATATCTGCACCGAACTGATTGCGCGTGAATCGGGCGTGATTATCAGTGACGCCGCCGGAAATCCGGTCGATGCGCGGCTCGCGGTCGAGCCTGACGTTGATTGGGTCGGTTACGCGAATCCGGCTATCAGGGCGCAAATCGAGCCGCTGCTTGAGGCGAGCTTAAGAAAGCGGGGCTTGCTGTAATTAATAGAAATTTATTTTCGGAATAACCGGCGGCAAATAACGAATAACTAAAATTATCAGTTCTTCGTTATCAGCAATTGCGCGAGAAACATTTTTCATAAACTGAAAGTCACTGTACTCAAAAAGATGTTTTCGATAATTTCAGAAAAAAGCGAGGAGCTGCCGGACGTTGCGGAGTTCGTCGAAAAATTAAATGCTTTTCAGCGGAGCGCGGAATTTTTCGATGCGGAAAGCGAAATTTTCCTCACGCGCGCGCCCGGCAGATTGGATTTGATGGGCGGAATCGCCGATTATTCCGGCTCGCTCGTTCTGCAGTACCCGATTCGCGAGGCGACGTTTGCCGCGATTCAAAAAGATTCCGCGCCCGCCGTCAGCATCGCCAGTTTATCGTCGGAAACCGGAGATTTCCGCTCGTTTGAAATTCCGCTCGAAAGACTAAAGCAAGCCGGTTACAAGGCGTTGAGGGCGCTTTTTCAAACCCATCGTGAAAATCATTGGGCGGCTTACATCGCCGGAATTTTCGCGGTTTTATCAAATGAATTAAACGCCGATTTGACGACCGGCGCGCGCGTCTTTATCCGGTCGGACGTGCCCGAAGGCAAAGGCGTCAGCTCGTCCGCCGCGCTCGAAGTCTCGGTCGCGCAAGCCGTCGGAAAGGCTTTTGATTTGAATTTAACGGCACGCGAGACAGCGCTGCTGTGTCAAAAAACGGAGAACGAAATCGTCGGCGCGCCGTGCGGCGTAATGGACCAGATGGTTTCGGCGGGCGGCGCGGAAAATCGCCTGCTCGCGCTCCTCTGCCAGCCCGCCGAACTTAAAGGCACGATTCAATTGCCGGACGAAATCGAAATCTGGGGAATCGATTCGGGCATTCGTCATTCGGTCGCCGGCGCGGATTACGGTTCGGTGCGTGCCGGCGCGTTTATGGGTTATCGGATTTTTGCCGGTATTGCCGGTCTTAAAGTCGAAAATCTCGACGATAACCAGGTGAAAATCACGGACGAAAAATGGCACGGTTTTCTTGCCAATATCACGCCGGAAGAATTCGAAAAACACTTCAAACCTCACTTGCCGAAAAAAATCACGGGCAAAGAATTTTTAGAAAAATATCACGGCACGACCGATAAAATCACGACGATAAACCCGGAAAAAGAATACGCGATTATGAACCCGACGGCGCATCCGATTTATGAAAATTATCGGGTGCAAAAATTCGCGGAAATCTTGAATGAACCGCCCGGTGAATCGAAGTTAAAGCGTTTGGGCGCGTTGATGTTCGCGTCTCACGCGAGCTATTCGGCGTGCGGATTAGGCTCGGACGGAACGGATTGGCTGGTCGAGCGGGTTAAAGAATCGGGCGCTGAAAACGGTTTATACGGAGCGAAAATAACCGGCGGCGGCAGCGGCGGCACGGTCGCCGTTTTAGGGCGTCGAGGCGCCGCGCACGCGGTCGAAGCCGTAACCGCCGAATACGAAAAACAAACCGGGCGAAAACCGCAGATTTTTCGCGGTTCGTCGCCCGGCGCTGCCGAATTTGGTTTCCGAATCCTTTTGGCTGCTGCGAAGAATTAGCAAGAGATTCGCGGCTTCATTTTTTTAAGCCGGTTCGAGATTCAGATAAATGTCTTCTTCGTCGGCTCGCAGCAGGCGGCAAACCGGCACATTATTGGCGTCCTTTACTTCAACCGCATAAACCAGCGAGCCGACTGTATTGAAAGTGCTGACCGTCCACATTTCAGCCGAAGTCGCAGATTCCCCCGATGCTTCCGATTGAGTGGTTATCGTGAAATAGTCACTCGTCGAATTAACCGAAATCTGGATTGAGTAGCCTTTGGCATTGACAACCTCGCGGACGGTGAAAATATTATTGCCGCCGGAATCGTTGAAAGCGTAGGTCAAAGGGTGCGCCATCGAAGAAGTCTCGCAAAATTGCTGACCTTCGCCCATTTCTCCGACAACCAGCGATTCGATATAGCTGACGGCAAAGTCGGAATCCGACTGAATCCATTCATCTGGCTGCGATTGAAATTGCTCGGTGACCTGAAAATCACCGCTTGCCCAAATTTCGATTGCTTTTGGTAAAATTCCGCTTTTGCCGCCTTTGATGATTATCGGGCTGGCTTGTTGCGGCATATCTGTTGACATATTTTTATCTCCTCTAAGTTTTTTAAGTTTTTTATTAAAAAGATATTCGGGTTATTTTTGATAAGTCTGAACATCAGGACGTGAAAGATAGGTTTTATAATTTTCCGAACCGTAATTTTTCTCGAGCTCAGCTAAAAGATTAGCGGCACGAACCGCGTATTCCTGTGATTTTGAAGCGTCTTTGAGAGCCGAACTTGCTTGCGAAGCGAGTACGAAACTCCGCCATTGCGTCGGAATATTAACCGAGTCGACAAAATTTTTCTGCATTTCCAGAAAAATTTTCAATGCTTCCCGGGCTTCGCCGTTTGCCAGAAGCGTTTCGGCAAGCGCGAGTTTAGCCTTTAAAGGCAAATGCGCCATCCGGGTTTTTGCCGCCTCTTCGACCGCTTTCCGGCATAATTCTATGCCGACATTTTTGGCGCCCGAACGCGTCTTTGCCAAGCCTTCAGTAAAAGCCGCCTGCACAAAGATTTCGCCCGATTGGGTGCCGCTCAAATCAATGGCTTTCTGACTCTCTGTTATCGCGGAGTTGTAGTTGTTCTCGCTTAAATCGCTCTGCGCTTTTATAAGGTGCGTCCACGCCAGCAGATATTTGTCGCCATTTTCGGGTTTTGCCGCGATTGCCGTCGCGGCTTCAATCGCCTCGTGCGATTCTTTGTAGCGTCCGAGCTGCCATAAAGCCTGACCGCGATTTAACAGATTATAGCCCAATTTTTGATCGAGCCGAAACGATTTAAAGATATTCAGATTTTCATCGTAATAAACGAGTGCAGCGGAAAATTTTTCCTGATGAATCAACACCAAACCGATGCCCTCGTTGGCTTGAATAATTGAAGTTTTATCGTCCAGCTCTTTGGCGGCGCGCAGCTGCTCGGAGAATGCCTTGATTGCCGCGTCGTAGTTTCCGCTCTGGTCATTGGCAAAGCCGAGTGCGAGCCGCGCCTGCAAAGTTTCTTTCCGAAAATTGTTTCGTTCGTAAAATTCGAGCGCCGGTTCGATAAAGCGAATCGCTTCCGCCGCCTTTGTTTGCTGCAAATATAAACTGCCGAGCGATAACGCGGCGCGCGCTTCCGTGCGCTGCCATTCGTTTGTTCGTGCGCGCTCGATAGCCTGCATGAATTTATTTTCCGCTTCCGCCAGCTCGCCGCGTGTAAAAAAGATGTTTCCGACATCAATCAAGCCGACGGTCGCTAGATTGTCGAGCTGTTCGGCGCGGGCAAGCTCAATCGCCTGGTCGGCGTATTTCTGCGCGCTTGCGTGGTCGTTCAAACTGTAGGCGATACTGCTCAGATGAAGTAATGATTTAACTTGGAGCGAAGCGTTTTTCGTGACGGTTGCAATCTCGTTAGCGCGCGTCATCTTTTCTTCGGCTTCCGCCAATTTGTCCTGAATATTTAAAAGATAACCGCGCTGGTAAGCGACTTCCGCGACGCCGTCGTAATCGCTCGCGGCGTTGTAGAGGTTTTCCGCCTGTTGAAAATTTTCGCTCGCCCTGGTCGTTTCCTGCTTTCGCCCGTAAAGCATTCCGAGCCGCAGATAGGCGGCGGCAAATTGCGGGTCGCGCCGCGCGGCTTCCGCGTAATTTTCAATCGCCGAGTCCGTCTGGTCGGCAGTTTCAAACGCCCGCGCTAAATCGAAATAAGCGGTTCTTTTATCGTTTTCGGGCGTTTTTTCGATAATCTGCCGGTAATTTTCAATCGCGCCCGCGTAGTTTCGGCTGGCGATTGCGGCGACCGCCTGCAGGTTAATCTGGTCAATCTCCGAGAGGTCTGAAAAGGTCGGCGCAATCTCGGTAACCCGCAGAATTTCCTTCGTCGATTTGTCCTCGTAGCCGAGTTCCGATAAAGCTTCGGCGAGCCGCGCGTGCGCGAGCGGGAACCGTTCGTTTTGCTGAATCGTCGTTTCGAGCAGCTTTTTCGCCTTGTAATAATTGCCGTTGCGCAGCGCGGCGACGCCTTCCGCGTAAGAAGCCGGAATTTCCGCAGCCGGGCGCGGCGTCAGAAATTTTCGCAGCCTGCCGTTTGTCGCCAGCAGCAAAAAGGCGATTGCCAGAATAATGAAAGCGCCCGTCAAAAAGCGGTTCTGACGCAGAAAATTCGCAGTTGCGGCAATCGCCGGCTGAAAGAAAGACTTTGAACGGGCAGGAATTTTCGCGGGCTCTTCCTGGTTGACCGTAAATTTTTGCGTCGGCGATTCGACCGGCACGGTTTCCAAATCGCGGATTAATTCCCGGATGGTTTGATAACGGTTTTCCGCCTTTTTTGAAAGCGCTTTGAGCGCCACCGAGTCATATTCCGGCGAAATCGAAAGATTTACTTTCGAAGGCGGCAGCGGGTCGTCCTTGATGACCTGCGCGCAGATTTCCGCAAAATTTTTGCCCGCAAAAGCCTGCTGCCCGGCGAGACATTCGTAAAAAACCGCGCCGAGCGAAAAAATATCGCTGCGGCGGTCAACGAACGTCCCCAAAAGCTGTTCGGGCGAAGAATAGGACGGCGTGCCCATAAAAACGCCTTCGCGCGTTTCGGTAAACATTTCCGAAGTCGCCGACGAATAACTTTTGCTGTTGTAGCTGTCGGCATCGAGCAGTTTCGCCAAGCCGAAATCGAGAACTTTTACCTCGCGGCGCTCATTGATGAAAATATTCGACGGCTTCAAATCGCGATGGACGATGCCGTGGTCGTGCGCTTCGGAGAGGGCGCGGGCGATTGGTTTGATAATTTCGACACATTCGGCGACCGATAATTTGTTTTCGCGAAGCACGTCCGAGAGATTTTTGCCTTTCACGTATTCCATTACGAGATACGGCAAGCCCTCGATGGTTTCGCCGTAATCGTAAACCGCGACGATGTTCGGGTGATTGAGAACTGACGCGAGCCGCGCTTCGCGGAGGAAACGCATTTTGTATTGATTGTATTCGGGCGCGCCGGTGTTTTTCAGCGATTTGAAGGCGACGCGGCGTCCTAAAACCGTGTCTTCGGCGAGATAAACCACGCCCATACCGCCTTCGCCGAGTTTTTCGAGTATCAGATACTGGGAAATTTTTTGTCCAATCATGCGAGGTTTTTTAATTCATAAATCCTAAATTTGAAACCGGAAAATTGTTCAGATACGGAAAAACGAGCGGCAGCTCCGTATCCGTCAGCCCGAACCAGCGCGCCATCGTCGCGGCATACATTTCGACCGAGACGGTCGGCAGAAAACGCCCTCGATTGCTGATGTCGTCGCCGCCGTTGACAGCGAGCGTCGGAAAAATCGAACCGTTCGCGGTCGGTCTGCCGTAGAAGTTTCCGCCCAGCACGGCGTCGCCCATGACGAGATGATGACCCGCCCACGCGTGGTCGGTGCCGACGGTCGAGCCGGCACCGGACGGCGCGAACGTGCGCGAAAAATCGGACATCGTAAAGGTCGTGACCTGTCCGGAAACGCCCTGCGCGACCGTTTCGTCATAGAAGGCTTTTAAAGCCTGGCTCAACTGCGTGAACAAAATGCTCTGGTTTGCCGGCTGATTGCCGTGCGTGTCGAAACCCGGAAGCTGGACGAAAAAGATTTGGCGACTCATATTGAGCGCCGTGCGAAACTTCATTATTTTAGCGACCTGTTTCAATTGATTGCCGAGCGTCGTGTTCGGAAAGGCAACTGTCAAAGTCGGGTCGGTGCCGAGCTGCTCGCTGACGTCCGCGGCTTGCTGGGTCAAAACCGCTGCCGACTGCACGAGAGTTTTATCCAAATCTTCCGCGCGAATTCGCTGCATCGCCGTTTTTCGCGCCAGCTCATCCGACGTCGTTCCGAAGCCGTTCAAGGTTAAAACTAGGTTCAAAGGGGTCGGCGAAGGTTCGACAATCAGCGGCGCGGTCGTCACGCCGTTGCTGAAAACCGTCACGCCCGCAACGGACGTGACCATCGGAATCGACGCTCCCCTATTGATTCCTGCCGTCCGGTCGGCGAGTCGTCCGCCCCAGCCGGTCGTCGCGCTGTTGTTCGGAAACGCCGTGCGAAATTGCGCGACCTGGTCGGAATGCGAAAAAAGCTGGTCGGGACGCGGCGCGCCCGATAGATACTGCTGTTTGGTCAGCGGCTGAACGAGCGTCCCGACGTTGGAGACAACCGCGAGCCGGTTTTGATTCCAGAGCTGGTGAAGCTCCGCGAGATTCGGATGCAGACCGAATTCCAGTCCGAGCGCCGGCGGCGTGATTGACAAAAGCTCGGCTTGCCGCAGCGCCAGCCCCTGCGCCGAACGCACCGCGCTGTATTGGTCGTAACCGGCGCTGTATTTCGGGACGACCAGATTGTTGGCGTCGTTTCCGCCGTTCAGAAAAACGCAGACGAGCGCTTTATACGGCTCGACCAGATTTTCTTTGCGCGCCCTTTTTTGCGCCAGCGCGCTGACCAGACCGAGATGCGACATTTGCGACGCAACCGCCGCCATTGTTAAAGCCCGGCAGGATTTTCCGATAAATTCTCTTCTTGATTCCTTCATCATTTCGCTCTCAAAAACTTATCTCTGCACCTGAAACTGTGCCGAAGTCGTGACCAGATAAAGCGCGGTTCGCGCGCGTTTCAGCGAATCGGCGGGCGCGACTGCCTGAACCGCCGTCAAAATGTGACTGCGAACCTGCCCGGACATCGAGCCGTGCAGGATTTCCGTGTTCATCGCGTCGACCAGCAGCGCGCCGGTCGAATCGGCGGAAGCCATCGATTGCCAGCGCGCGATATCGATTTTTGTTCCGCAGGGCGCTTCACCCGAACGCGCAACGCCGCTGCCGAAAACCATCTGATTGACAAAATTCGGGCGTTTCAGAGCCGTCCCGGTCGAAAAGATTCCGAATTCGGGCGCGTGCAAATCGCCGGTTTGCAAAGTGTAAGTCATCGGATAGTAATTAAAAACGCTCGGCGGATTGAAAACGTCCTGGTCGAGCACGAGCGTCGCCGCGTTGAGAACGCCGTCGCTCTGGTTATTGCAGCTGCCGTCGGCGTTCGCGTTTGCCGTCGGATTCGCCGGGCGCAGGATGTTCGTGACAAACAGCACCGGCTCGCGCAAATGCCCGTAATCAGGGTCGGTTTTCTGGTTGCCGCGCGCTTCCGGGTCGGTCAGAATCGCTCTCACAACCGCTTTTAAATCGCCGCGAATGCCTTGCCCGTTGTCGTTGAAAACGCCGGCGACGCGACCGACAAAGGCAGGCGTCGGGTTGCTTGTGACGAGCTGCTGAATCAAAATTTTGCTGACAAACGGTGCCGTGTTCGGATGATAAAAAATATTGTCGAGCGCCATCTGCAAATCCTGTTCGGCGGTGAGCCCGGCAGGAATTATCGAAACCGCGCCCGGATAACTAAGGAGCTGTTTCTCGGTCGTGTCGTGATTCGCCGCGTTCAGGACCATCGGCGACTGCATGTTGCGAATTCCGGGCTGCGTGTTGGCGCATTCCTGTCCGCAGAACGTCCAGCCGGTAAAGACTTTCGTAAATCCGTTTACTTCCGTTTGCGTGTAAGTCGGAATCAGATTGCCCTGCGAGTCGAGCCGCGGCGTGCCGTCCTGATTGAGCATAAACAGCCCGATGGAGAAAAGCTGCAAAATCTCGCGCGCGTAGTTTTCGTTCGGACTCTGCCGCGTCGAGATTGCCATGTCCAGATAATTTCCCATCGCCGGATTGAGCGTCATATCGTTCATCAAAAGACGATAGCTGCCGAAAGCGCTGCGGTCTAAAACATTTATGTACGGCAGCATCGCCGACGGCTGGACGGTTTCTTTTCCCGAAACGACCCAAATCTGCGAGAGCGCCCACGAAACACGGCGGCGCAGCTGCTGGTCTTCGCCGTAGAGCGCTTCGCGGAAAAACCAGTTTTGCAGCTTGAACATCGAATAATTATCGCGCAGGCAATTTCCCGTGCAGCTCGTCGGGATGTTGGTCGGCTGCGGCGCGAGCGGCGGATAGGGAAATGTCGAATAACGAAGCGCGCCCGCTCCATCGTGTTTTTCTTCCATCTGTTCGTTAAGCCATGCCGAAATTCCGGTGCGCCTGAGCCGCGTTTCGAGCGCGGCGTTCGCGCCGAACGTCGCCTGTTCCATAAACCGCACGCGGTCGCCCGACCACGGCAGGCTGCCGACATTTTGCGTCTCATTTCTGACAATCGGTTTTTCGGGCATCGGCGTCGCGGTCGCGCCCGCGTCGTCAGCCGGTTTGCCGCTTTCAAAACCGATGGAAACGCGCACGCGGTTGCTTGCCATGCCGCGCCAGTTCGCGCGGATTAAACAATCGCCGACGTTTTCCATCAAAGGATGAAGCCTGACCGTTAAAGCATAAACCCACGGGCGGGCTTCGGTCGGTGCGAGCGAAACGACTTGCAAAGGGTATCGAAAGCCCCGCGCGTCCTCGGCGTCAACCCGAAAAGCGTTTGCGCTTTCACCTGCCAGAAGGTCGAGATTCGTCACGAAAAAAGTAATCCGCGCGCGGCTCGCGCCTGCCTCAAAAAGCCGGGGTGAAAAATCCAAGCCGCTGCGCGTTGCCCGCGCCGTCAGCGCGCGCGTCGAATCGGGCTGGCTGATTAAAACGGGCGCATCTTCAGGCAGATTTTGAGCGGAAATTAGCAGGAAGCCGGAAAAAATACACAGGCAAATACAGGCGATTTGCAAACAAACACGGGGAACAGAAAACATTCTCATCGAATTTTCCTCAAAGACTTCGGACGAACAAATTAACAAACGGTTAGAACTTTTCAGGTAAATGCAGTTGTAGCCTGCAATTTTATAATGATTTAGGTTTCTAAAGCAATATTTATCGCGATTTTTATTGACAACCCGCGTCGTTTGCTTTTAACTTTGAAGTCACTTGCTCGATTTGCATTCCGAATTCGTAAAGAGAAAATCAATGTCAAAGAAATCCGCTCATTTAAGCTCGAAATTCTGGTTTGCCGCTGTTTTTGCCTCGTTTGCCGCACTGCTATTGCTTTCCGCCTTTTCGGTAAAAAATCCGGCGGACGCGCGCGAAACCGAAGCTTTGCAGGCGGTCGTTCGCTACAGCGAAAATTTCGACGCGGTCAGCGCGCCGCAATTACCGAACGGTTGGACGACTTCTTCTGCGGGCGCGGGAAGCAATTTCGCGACCGTCACGAATTTCAATCATTCCGCGCCGAACGCCGTTTTTGCGCCGAATGCTCCGGCAACGGGTTTGTCGGAAATAACTTCGCCGCCGGTTCTCGTGACGGGAACGCGCACGGTTTTGAATTTCCGGCATAAATATTCGGTCGAAAACACGTGGGACGGCGGCGTTTTGGAAATAAAAATCGGCGGCGGGCAGTTTCAGGATATTCTCGTCGCGGGCGGCACGTTTCTCGCCGGCGGCTACACGACGACTTTGAATTCTTCGCCGAATCCGCTCGCCGGGCGTCTCGCGTGGAGCGGCGCGACACAGGAAGATTTTCTGCTGACTTCCGTGCAGCTGCCGTCGACCGCGTTCGGGCAGACGGTCGAATTTCGCTGGCGGCTCGGCTCGAACAACGGCTTTGCAAGTCTCGGCTGGTGGATTGATTCCGTCACTTTGGAAACGCAGCCGACGGGCGCGAATACGAATGCAATCGGCATTGCGCCGGCGGGCACGGCAAACCCGTATCCGAGCGATATTCAGATTTCGGGATTGGCGGGGCTAATCACGGGCGTCACGGTAAACCTGGAAAATTTTTCGCACACTTCGCCCGATGACGTTGACATTTTGCTGGTTGCGCCAAACGGGAGACGGATTGTTTTATTGTCGGACGCGGGCGGCGCAACCGGCGCGAATAATCTTTCGATGACCTTTTCCGACTCCGCCGGTTCGTTTTTACCCGACGAATCGCCGCTCGTTTCGGGCATTTTCAAACCGACGAATTACGACGCGACGGACACTTTCCCGTCGCCTGCGCCGCAGGAGGGCGCGGTTTCGGGTGCAGCGCTCGGCGCATTTTACGGCTCGAATCCGAACGGCACGTGGTCGCTCTATGTTGTGGACGATAACGGCGGCAACGCCGGAACGATTGCGGGCGGCTGGAATATGGACATTCAGACTTCGCTGAGCGCGTGTCTGTTTACGATTTCGCCGGCGGCGCAGGCTTTTTCGGCGGCAGGCGGGAGCGGTAATTTTCAGATAAACACGCCGGCGGGATGCAATTGGTCGGTTTCGACCAACAGCGCGTTTGTGGCGATTGATTCGCCGCCCGCCGGCTCGAATAACGGGGTCGTCAATTTCACGGTCGCGGCAAATTCAGGCGCGGCGCGCACCGGTTTTATAAATATTACGGACGGTTTTAATTCACGTTCATTTCAGATTCAGCAGGGCGCGGGCTGCCCGGCTTCGCTCGCGCAGACGAGTCTCAGTTTCACCGCCGCGGGCGGCAGCGGCAGCGTCGCGGTGACGGCAGGCGCGGGCTGCGCGTGGCAGGCGGTTTCCGACGTAAATTGGATTACGGTCAATTCTGCGCCGCAAACCGGAAACGGCGCGGCAGCTTTTAATGTTTTGCCGAATCCGGCGCGCAATGCGCGCAGCGCAGCCGTCACAATCGGCGCGAGGATTTTAACGATTAATCAAGCCGGAATTTCCGCGACGCGATTTGATTTCGACGGCGACCGCCGCGCCGATATTTCGGTTTATCGCGGCGGTACCTGGTATTTACTGCAAAGCACGAACGGTTTCGGGGCGGCGCAGTTCGGGCTTGACAACGATAAACTCGCGACAGCCGATTACGACGGCGATGGGCGCAGCGACATCGCCGTTTATCGCGACGGCATCTGGTATGTTCTGCAAAGCTCGAACGCCGCCGTGTTTGCTGTTCAATTCGGAATCGCGGGCGACGTTCCCGTTCCGGCGGATTACACGGGCGACGGTCGCGCCGAGCTGGCGGTTTTCCGAAACGGAACCTGGTATACGCTCAATCTCGCGACGAATCAAACGTCAATTGTCCAGTTCGGGCTGGCTGGCGATAAACCCGTGACGGCGGATTATGACGGTGACGGCAAAGCGGACTTTGCGGTTTATCGCGGCGGCACATGGTATTTGCAGCGTTCGACGCTCGGTTTTGCAGCGGTTCAATTCGGCGTTTCGAGCGACAAGCCGGCGGTCGGTGACTACGACGGCGACGGCAAATCGGATTTAACGGTTTACCGCGACGGCGTGTGGCATATTTTGACGAATTTTCAAAATTATTCGGTCGCCGGGTTCGGGCTTGCCGCCGACATTCCGGCTCCGGCGGACTATGACGGCGACGGGAAAACTGATTTAGCGGTTTATCGCGACGGCACGTGGTATATTCTGCAAACGTCGAACGGCGCGGTGGTTATCGCGCAATTCGGACTGGCATCCGATATTCCCGTGCCCGGCACATTCTAAAGAAATATTTCTTCTATTCTTGTCTAAACGCCGCGCGCTCTTTTGAATTCGGGGTTAAGCTGGATGGCTTTTTGAAAATGTTTTTCGGCGAGCGCGTCCATGCCGATGTTTTGCAGACGCAGCCCGACCATCCAGTGGAAAAGCGGGTCGGCGGGCGTCGTCTGGTCGGCTTGTTGTTCATAAGCGGCGGCAGCTTCCGGCTGATTGAAAGCGGCGGCGGCGGCGGCGAGGAAATTATTCGTTAAAGGTAGATTAGTATTGCCTTTTACCGCCTCGCTCCAAACGGCGACGGCTTCCTGGCGGCGACCCATCTGCCAGAGCGCTTCACCTTTTTCCTCGCGCGCCGTCACTAAATCCGGGCGTTCGGCGAGCGCCGCGTCGAGACTCTCCAGCGCCTGCTCGTACCGACCCAAACGATTCAAAATCGCGCCCCGATAATACAGACTTAAAGCTTTTGACTGTCCCTGTTGATGTTCGGCGCTTTTGTCGAGCAGGCGGACGGCTTCTTCGGCGTTGCCGGACAGGTATTCGACCCACGCGAGCTTCGACAGTGCTTCGCCGTTGGTGAATAACCCGAAATTTACCGCCGGTTGAAGATGTTTTTTCGTGTCCGAGATGTTTTGATTATCGCCGACGCTCAGCCAGCGTGCGGGATTGGTGCGCGCCAGCGCCAGCTCGTCGGGAATCCTGATGTTGGCAAAAGCGCGCGCGCCCGCGCGTTCGTGGTAGCGGACGAAGCCGCTGTGGGCGTTCAATCCAATCCAGATAATCGCGAAGCTCAAAAATGCCCAGCCCGCTTTTTGTATCGTGCCGGACGATTTCAGGATATAACGATAAAAAGATAAGTCTTTGGCTTCGAGTAATTTAAAAGTCCGAAGCGCGAGAAACGTCGTGACGCTCGCAATCCCGAGCGCCATCAGCATCGGCACGAGCTGGTAAACGTCCCAGACCGCCAGAAAACTTGCCGAAAAGACGGCCGCGCCGAGGATTTCTTCCGTCCACCTCAGCGAATAGTTTTTCTTAATTGTTTTTGAAACGCCGAGCGCCGGTTTTCCGAAACCGAAATACAGGGCGTCGTTCGGGCAGACACTCACGCAGTCCATGCATTTCATGCAGCCCGTATCGACGACCATTCCATATTCTTTGACCTCGGCGTGCACCAGCACGTTTGAAGTGCAGACCGCCGTGCAGTGCCCGCACTGATGACAGGCATCCGGATCGACACGAATTTTCCCGGGCGAAATTTTGTCGGCAAGACTGAAAAAGCCGCCGTACGGGCAGGCGTAGGTGCAGAATCCCTTCGAGCCTAAGAAATAGACGGTCATAAATCCGCAGACGAAGAGAAACGGAATCGCGACCCAGACGGTCGGAAAAGTTTCCCAGAAATTGCTCGTCACCAGGTGATTTGTCCATTGCGGAAATAACGGCTCGTTTGCCGGTTTCGCGAAAAAGCGATAGACGGTCGGGTAAACGAACATGTAGAGCGCGACCACGAGCGGGACGAAAACGAGCAGGCGCGAGCGGAACGGTTTCGGCTTGAGCCCGATTTTCTTTAGAGCCCAGGCGCAGAAATCCTGAAGCGCCAGCACGTGACAGCCCCAGCCGCAGACGAAACGCCCGAAAACGAGCGTTGCCAAAATTGCCAGCGTAAAGAAGATAAACCCGGCGTTGACGACGCCGCGCTCGAGCGTCGCCATCGATTCGGAAGGCTCAATCGGCGAAATCGTCTGTCCCGTCAAACGCCATTGAATAACGTGCGCGACCATCAATAAGGTCAGCGTAACGAGCGCCGCGGCGCGCCAGCGACTTGCGCCCGACGCGCGCGGCACGTCTTTTTGAGGCGCGGCTGTATTTAAAACAGGCAGCTCGACCGAGCGCTTTTTCGTCTCTTTTTGGTTTTCGCAACCATCTTTCATAAATCGATTTTGAGTTCCGCGCCTGCCCGGTCGGCAGCATAAATTAATATAATGCGATTTGATTAAAGCACCTAAATGGGTGTATAAGATTAAATCTACATTTTAGGTAACAATTACAAATAGAGTTTACCATTTTACATCCCAAGGAGCAGGAATCTGAGATTATGTTGAAGACAATTTTCATCGCTTTGCTCTCATTGCTTGTGCTTTTCAGCATATTTTACAGCAGTGATTCAAATCATTCGTTAGCCGGGACAAATTCGAAGGAACGCGAAAGCAGTACCGGTACTCTTGAAAAAATGATCGTGGCGAGCGGCAGCGTCACGATGGATGTCGATTTGAATCGGCTCGGTAAAACCCGCGCGAAAACGGCAAGTCCGGGCACGTTGCGGTTTGAAGCCGAGCGCGATTCGTTTTTTACCGTACTCGTTTTTAACAATGAGCTGCGCGGTCCGCTGCCCAGCTCGATGACGCTCGTGCCGCAGAATTATGCGGCGCTGCCGGCAAAATTAAATGCTTCGTACGGGCAACTGGTCGTCGAAAATACGCAGCCCGGCGAACAATACGAGCTGGCGGTGCGCGACGGCAAAACAGGTTTCGTGTTTTTCAACGTCGAAGGACAGCAGGTCGAATATAACGCGGGCGAACACCAGCTCAGCATTCAAAAAGGACGACTGCTTTTATCGAGAGAGTTTGCCGCCGAGCTCGGTCGCGCGTCGGCTGCCGGTTCGATTGTCGGCGAAATCGCGATTACCGCGACGCTGCGCCCGATTGAAGTGACGCAGTTTGTTGACGGCGAAGCGAAATCGGACGTTCTGCCCGCGCTCGCCCCCGGAGCGGGAACTACTCCGGGTCCGGACGTCGTCGTTGGCGATTTGTCCGGCTTGGCGCAGTTCGGCGCGAGCAGCGGGACGCAGGTCGGGCTTTCCGTCGGTACGGATTCCTGCAATTTCGGGACTGTCGACCTGAACTGGTTTGCGCTGCCGAGCAACGACCACCCGGTCATTCCGCAAAATATTTACCGCATGAGCGGCGGCGCGACCAATGACGACCGCTTTGAGCAAATCGGGCAATCGAGCGTCAAACACGCGTTCACGGCATTGACCAACAATATTTGCAACCTCGGCTGTAACAATGTCGGCGGCACGCATCTCGGTTCGGGCTGTTCAGACCCATATTCGGCGAGTCTCAATTCGGGACCGAATCTCGGTTCGCGAGCGTGGATAAATCCCTTTACGGGAGCCTACCCGCGCGGTGATTCCGTGACGCCGCCGAATGACCACAACGGGCATTCGCATACCGGACCGGCGCACCGGATTCTGACGGAAATCGCCGATTTGAGCACCACGCTCAATCCCGGCGCGACCTATTACGCCGAGGCGCAGTACATCACGCCGCACGAGTTCGTCTGGTGCCAGACGAATCCGACGCAGTGCAACATGTACAACAACGTTTCGTATCGCCGCTACAACGTAAACGGCACAGGCAGCCCGTTCACCTTCTCGCCGGCAGCTTCGACGCAGCGCGCCAAGCCCGCGGTTACCGCATGGGCAGGTTCGACACCCGTCGAAATCAAACCGGACGCAGTCACCGACGGTGTCGGAACACTTGCTTACAAGGTGACGAATCCGTCGCCCGGCGTCTGGCATTACGAATACGCCATCTATAACCAGAATCTCGACCGCGGGATTCAATCTTTCAGCATCCCGGTCGGCGCGGGTGTGACCTTGAGCAACGTCGGATTCCACGCGCCGCCGCAGCACCCCGCGTGGTCAAACGACGGAACGGTCGGCAGCGCGGGCTTCAGCAGTACGGCGTGGGCGCAGACCCAGGGTTCCGGAACATTTACGTGGAGTTCGGAAACCTTCGCCCAGAATCCGAACGCAAATGCGATTCGCTGGGGAACGCTCTATAACTTCCGGTTCGATTCCAATCAACCGCCGACGCTGGCGAACGCGACCATCGGTTTCTTTAAGACCGGCGCGCCGATTAACGTTCAAATTCAGGTTCCGACCACGCCGGTCGCGAACGTCTCGGTGTCCGGTCGCGTGGTAACGTCGAACGGACAGGGAATCGCCAATGCGCAGGTCTCTCTGCACGGTGCGGGCGGCAGCGTCCGGACGGTAATCACCGGTACATTCGGCAATTACAGCTTTGGTAATGTCGCGCCGGGAAGCTATACGCTTGACGTTCTCGCCAAGCGTTATACTTTTGATTCCCAGACGATGCAGGTCAGCGACAACATATCGAACCTGAACTTTGTCGCGCAGCAAAACCCGTAAACTGTGTTAGCAGCACAAATGTTAAAGGCGGTCGCACGCGACCGCCTTTTTTAATGCTTGTAAACCAAAAGACAAGGCTAAAAACTAAAAAATCGAAAAAGTGTATTCGATGGTTTTCGTTATTGAAACGGCGACGCCGTTGACTTTCGCCGGTTCAAATTTGATTGCCCGCGCGGCGGCGATTGCCTGTTCGGTCAAGCCGCCCGGCAAACCCGCGACGGTTACGATACTGCCGATTTCTCCGCTCGCAAGAAACGTCACCTTGAGCACGACTTTTCCCTGCACCAGCTTCTCGCGTGCCGCATCCGTGTAGGAAGCGCGCGGCTTGGAGATTATGTTAACGCCCTGCGTAATGCGGTTTTTCACTTCCGGCGGCGGTTGTTTGTCGTCTTCGATAGGGATGCCGCCAATCAGCCCGGTGCCGCGATTGCCCGAACCGCCCTTTTTGCCGGGTCCGGCTCCGTCGCCTTCGTCACCACCCTGCCCGCGTCCGCGACCGTTGTCGCCCTGACCGCCGCAGCAGCCCTGCCCGTCCGACGGAAACGCGCTGCCTCTGGGCAGCCCGTACGGCTCATTCGTCAGCGGCGCCTTTTTTGTGCCGAGCGTGGCGGCGCGGATTTTCAGCTCCGGGTCGGTCATTTGAGTATAATCTTTTGACGGCGAGAACAGAGGGTCTGTCGTCTGTGTGGCTAGTCTGCCTTTTTGAACCGGATTTTTATCGTTGCGTCCGCCGCCGCCGCCGCCGTCATTTTTCTTATCTTTTTTGACCTCTTCGACCGGTTCCATCGTCAGTAGGTCAATGTCCGCGACAAAGGCATATAAATCGTCGGTTTCGACCGCGGCGACATCGAGCACTTTATTAAAAATCGAATAAACGACGCCGCTCGCGAAAACGGCGGTGAGCAGCATAATCGCGCCCAAAAAGAGCAGGTTGCGCTCTCTGACATTTTTCTCGCGGACAATCGTAATCCGGTAACCCCTTTCGGGTTGAATTATTTTAGGCTGGCTCGAAACCGCCGGCGGATTTGAAGCCTGAAGTTTTTCGATTCCTATTAATTTCGCACCGCAGGTGGGGCAGAAACCGAATTTTTGAGAAAAGTTCGCATTACACGCGGCACAATACATTACATCATTTTCCATTGTATGACCTCTCAAACTTGATAACGGTCGAAAGCGTTCGACCGGCAATTTTCTAAATTTCTAAAGCGACTCTGAAGATGTGAAAGCTTGTGGGAAAACTTCAGTTTAATTTCTTATTTTGGATTCTGCTCAAATAGATGCCGCACCCCTTCGATACGGATGCTTCATGCGCCGGAAATATTTTTCGGTAAATTTGAAAAAAGATGTTTTAGCCGCGGGAGGAGTCCCGCGGCTACCGTATTATTCATCGCAGGAACTCTTGCCGAGGAGGGCTTGAGCTGTATGAATAGAATTCTAGTTTAAGAAATAAAAATAAAAGTTCAAGTGTTTTTTTATCGAAACGAGCGCGCGGCTTTATTTTTCCGGTCAGCTTCACTAAAAACTTTTTATAAACGGGCGCGGCGTTTGAGGGCGCACTTTCGTATCGGAGTTTGCATCAAACAGGAAAAAATAACTTCTTGAAAGGCAGGCTCGTGAAAATTAAAATACCTTTTATATTGATAATCGCATTATTCGCGCTCTCCGATATTGAAGCGCAATCAGGCAGGATTCAGACCGTTCCGGCTGACCCCGCCGACAAACCGACGGTCCAGCTGACGCAAGACCCGGACGAAATAAAACGACAGGACGCAATCGGTTATTCCGAATCCGCGCCGAGCACGCGGCGCTTAATTTTTCCGCCGAACAAAAATAAAAATCCGAAAAGGGATGCCAAAAAGGATTCTCAAACGCCGACCGCGACCGCCAATGCGCAAGCTCCCGGAGACGAAGAAACGATAAGAGTCGAAACCAATCTCGTCACGATTCCGGTTGCCGTGACCGACCGCAGCGGTTTTTATATTACCGACCTGCGGCAGGCGGATTTTAAGATTTTCGAAGACGGCGCGGAGCAGGAAGTCGCCTACTTCGGCGCGTCGGACAAACCCTTCACGGTCGTTTTGATGATTGACGTTAGCCCTTCGACCGCCTATAAAATCGAGGAAATACAAGCGGCGGCTCTCGCCTTTGTCCGGCAGTTGAAGCCGCAGGACCGCGTCATGGTCATTCAATTCGACGAGTCCGTGAAGGTTTTGACGGAAGTGACCAGCGACCACGATAAAATCAATAAAGCCATCAATCGCACCGATTTTGGCGACGGCACTTCGATTTATGAAGCGGTCGATTTTTCGCTTCACAAACGGCTCGATAAAATCGAAGGACGCAAGGCAATCGTGCTTTTCACGGACGGCGTCGATACATCTTCCGAAAAAGCGAGCTTCGAAGGCACGGTGCGCGACGCCGAAGAATCCGAAGCCGCGGTTTTTCCAATCTATTACAACACGTTTCAGAACGGGATGCGCGCCGGCACGGAAGGCGTCGAGTACGCGCGCGGCAAGGCTTATTTAACGGAGCTGGCGAACGCGACGGGCGGCAGAATCGTGCGCGCCGAATCGACGCCGCAGGGTTTAACCAAAGCCTTTGAAAGCATCGCCGAAGAACTTCGGCGGCAGTACAGCATCGGTTATTACCCGTCGAACGCGGGTGCTGCACTCGGGACGCGCCGACAAATAAAGGTGCGTGTTAATCGCCCGAAACTCATAGTGCGCGCTCGCGACAGCTTTATTGTCGGCGGCGGCGGGGACTAAAATTTTAAGCGTGTTTTGTTGCGGCGCGATCAGGAATTTATAAATATTAATCCCTCTTTATGAAAAAATAATGTCTCGCCAGCGGACGCGCCGAAAGGGAAAGGGCGACCATTAGAATTGGTTTTGTAATCACTTTTGTCGAACAACCGGTACAGGGCGAAAGAAACAGCAAAATCAGGTAAAGGAAAGATTTAGTTTCAAGCATTATTTTTGCCTTCCGCCAACGGCGAAATCCACTGGCGGAAGTATTGTTTAAAAGAAAATTAATTGATGTCCTTGCCGGCTTTGAGTTTTTCAATCATCGCCTGAACCGCTTGTTTGTTGGCATCGTTCGGCGCTAACGGCAGCGCTTTGTTGGCGAATTCCAGGGCTTTTGCGTATTCGCCATTGGCTGAGAGTCCCCTCGCCATGCCTATCAACGCTGCAAAATGATTCGGATTTTTGTTGTAATTAAACTGAAAAATCTCCATCGCGCCTTTCGGGTTTTTCGCGGCTAAAAATTGTCTGCCTAATTGCTGAAGTTGAACGACGCTGCCAAAGGGCAACGCACTTTTGATAACCGCCGCCGCCTCATCGGATTTGCCGAGTTTATCGAGAATTCCCGCTTTAGTCGAAAGGGCGGGAAATGAAGTCGGGTCGCCCGGAAAGTTGGGAGTTGCCGCAAGCGTCGCCCACTCAAGTCCTTTTTCCAGTTGGTAATTGTTCTGCAAAGTCCAGCCGGCGGCGATTGTCAATCCCTGCGATGTCCAGCCGCGCGGATTTTGCGATTCGGTTATGAAAGCATCGAATTGCTGCTTCAAATAATCGACTTCGACCTTGAAAGGGATCGACAGTTTTTCCCACGAAAGAGCGACGACGGCGGAATCCGGCGTTTGATTTGAAAACTCGTATTTCAGAAACTCGATGCTTTTCTCAATCGTCTGAGGTTTAACTTTGACGCGCAGAACATCTTCTTTTTCCTCGTAAAAAAATGAACCCCAGGCATCAGACCTCTTAGAAAAAATAATCGTGCTTTCGAGCGGGTCATACGCGATAAAAAAGCCGTATCTTCCTTTCGGCAGAGTTTGACCTTCGATTTTTACATCGTTATCAAATTCGATGACGGTATTTTCGTTTGCGCCGGCGCGCCAGGGCGTCGGTTTGCCGTTTCCGAATCCCTGGTCAACGAAGCCTTTGGGAATGAGCTCGCCCCAGATTTTCCCTTCGCGCCCCTTTACCGCAGGGCGATGATAAGTAATCGTCACCTGCGTCAAACCGACTTGTTCGGAAATGACCGCTTTTTTCGTGTAGCCGTTCGGAACCGCCGAGTTATAAGGCACTTGCGCAGAGAGCGGAACGGCAAACAAAATGATTGCCAATAAAAGTAAATAATTTTTCATATTTTTGAATCGAGCACGTAAATAAGCGAAACAATTGAAATTTTTTGATGCCTGATGTTTGAACTAAATCAAATATTATTTGAAGTTCGGACTATATTAAAGTTTATTCGTATCCAAATTGAATTTCAGGCATTTCTTTTTAAGTAAAAGAAGGTAATGAGCCGACCCGTCTTGCGAGATCATTACCTTCTACCCGAGATTCGGCTTTAGAAAACAAATCTAAAGCCGAATCTTTGATCGCGGAGCGCCCGGAAGCCGGTTTGTTGAAATCAAGCGACTACGGATTTTAGAACTCAGTGTTTTATCTAAATTTCAAAAGATCCTCGCCGCCGACAGACAGCTCGACTTGCGGTTCTCCTGCATGTAATTGGTCGCCCGCCAGCCCGAAATCAACGATGCGGTGGGTTTGCGTCGCGCTTTGAAAAATCCACCAGTGATACACTCCGCTTTCGGGGTCTGTTTGCCGGGAGACAAAATCGGTTTTGCCGTCGCCGTCATAATCACCGAACAGAGGAAACGATGAGTTGCCCCACGCCAATCTATACATCTGTGCATCGGAACTCCGGCGCACAAAAAACACGCGTTGACCGTTTACGCCGCGTTGCATCATAGCGTCTTGTTTACCGTCGCCGTCAACGTCGATCGGGAAGAAAAAGAATGGCGAGTCGCTAGCCGCTAAGCCCCATGTAAATACCTGCATTTGTCCGTCAGAGCTGTTGCGAATATACCAGATAACCTGTCCGCCCTGACCGCGAGTAACGCATAAATCGGCTTTACCGTCGCCGTCGTAATCGCCGATTACCGGAAGATCATTGGGTGCTCCCCAATATTCGTAGCGGGGATTGCCGGTCGAGCTTTCGATGATATACCAAACGCCGGTCGCGCGGCGGAAAACCGCGACGTCCAGTTTGCCGTCGCCGTCATAATCGGCAGGGACGAATCTATCTGAGCCGGTAGGCGGAAACTGTCCCCAATTTACGACGCGTAACGAATTGGTTTCGCTTTGCAGGATAAACCACGTGATGACGTTGTTTTCATCGAGATTCCACGCTACGCGATCGGCTCTGCCGTCGCCGTCGAAATCGCCCAGATTATTGACAACCCCGGGCATGTCGTCGCCTCCCCTGCCGACCTCAATAGAAGCGGTGAGATTGTTTTCTAAACTGTTCAATGTATAGAACGTGAAGTTTGATTGGCGAAAAACGACGAGGTCCGTGCGCCCGTCGCCGTCATAATCGGCGGGCACAGTGGTTCGTTTGACCTGCCCGCGCAGCTCGCCGCCGGTAAAATTCGAGGTGTGAATGTTGATATACCATCTATTTGCGCGCAGGTCGGCGACCTGCTCGGGTGTCGTATTAAACGTCAGCGGACCGATGGTGCCGTTGCTGCCGCCGGTAAAAGAAAAGTCGAAACGAATCGGACCGTTAACACCGACCGGTCCGTTATCGTGAATGTGCGCCCCGACTGCATTTGAACTTAAATTTCGATAATTACACTCGACCTTCACCTGCGTTTCGTTGGCGTTAAGCGTTAGCATACAAGTGCCGCTGCCGGGCGAATCGTTCGCCGGCACTTCTTGTCTGCCGTTCAAGTAGACGGAAAATTGTGGCGCCGCCGCCGCCGTTATCGAAAACATCATTGCCGACAAAATGATTGTCAGCGTTAAGAAAATTTTTCTCTGCATTTCACTTTTTACTCCTTATGTTTTGAACTGTTGACTAATGTTAGGTTTTAGAACGAAATTAAAACGCTCACCTTCTTACGGAAATTTCCTGTTATTTAATAAAGAAAGAAATTATTCTTACTCACAGGCGATAATTTGAATTCAATAAACCGAGTTTGATGTTTTGACCTTCGAGGTTATTTCTTTAAGCGATTCACGTTCATGAAGCAGCCATTCGGTCAATGCTTTTAATGATTCAACTCGATTTCCAACCGGTTTGAGATTTTTCAGATTTTCTAAAATAAGCTTTAAAATCCTCAAACTCTTTTTGCTCTGAGACAACTATTTATTGATTCATCTCATCTTTTTTAATATCAAAATAAGCATAAAGATCTTAGACAAATAGACGGCGTTTCCGGTTTTAGATAACAAAAGTGAATGTGCTGATTTTCCATCATCCGGCGAATCGCATTCACGTCGTAACCTGAAAATAACGCCGCTTCGTGGATGGGAAGCATACTGACTTCTCGTTCGCAATCTTCGCACCAGGCGCGAACGAACGTTCGATTTCGTTTAATGATTAAGATTTCACTGGTTTCAATAAAAACTTCTGTCCGGGTTTTTGCCATCGATTTCCTTTTTTCCCAATCCGGCTGCAAGGATTTGTCTAAAATGTTTTGAATATTTTGAATGAGGAAAACCAAAGTGCTGTTGCTGTCTTGCGGACGTTTGCAAACCACAAATTGTGATTGTCTCCCTCATCCGTTGTAACGATAAAAAACTTTCGTCTTGAAAGTCTTGAAAGTTACATGAAAGTTAGTTGAAAATTTTTATGAAAGACTTTTGAAATACGCTTATGAGCAACAAAACTTTACCTTTTTTCAAATTCGACGATTTCTATCTGGACATTGCCGAGCGATGCTTGACCTTTCAAAATCAACCTGTTTCCTTAACTCCGAAGGCTTTTCAAACTCTCGTTGTACTGCTGCGCAATCACGGAAAAGTGGTTGAGAAGGAATGTTTTCTCAATGAAGTTTGGGCGGATACCTTTGTCGAAGAATCGACACTGGCGCAAAATATCAAGACCCTGCGGAAAACTCTCAGCCGCTTTAAGGAGGACAAGGAATTTATCGCGACGGTTCCGCGCCGCGGTTATCAGTTTGTCGGCGATGTACAGGAAATCTCGAATGATGAAGAAATAATTGTGGTTGAAAAACGCACGCGCACGCATCTCATCGCCGAACAGAGCGAAATCCACGATTCATTGGCTACAAATTCGGACAAGATTACCGTCAATTTCCGCCAATTACTTTCAAAAAACGGCTTTTCACTGCGGAATGGTATTTCCGTCGGCTTGCTGGCGATTTTGGCTTTTACAATCGGATATTTCGCGTCTTTCGGCTTTAAGGGACATCAAAGTTTTGCGGAATCGCAATTTAGAAAATTTCGGGTCGATACGATTGTCGCCGACGCGGACATCCGAAACTCGGCGATTTCGCCGAATGGAAAGTATCTCGCGCTCGTCCAGGTTAAAAACGGCATTCAATCTCTTTACTTGCGGCAAATCGAAAACGGCAACACGACCGAGATTGTTCCGGGCATCAACGGAAGATTTACCGGCGCGGTTTTTTCTCCGCGCGGCGAGCAAATTTATTATTCCGTCAATGAAAATCTCGAACCGAACAAACCGGCAGCCTCAACGCTCTACAAAGTTTCGGCGGGCGGCGGCGCTTCGCAAAAAATCCTGCACAATATCGACAGCCCGGCGGCGATTTCGCCCGACGAAAGCCGGCTCGCATTCGTTCGCCGTAACCCCGAAAGTAAAGAAACCGCGTTGGTGCTGACCGATATTGAAGGTAAAAACGAACGGAGTCTGGCAATTCGCCAATCGGAAAGCGGATTTACAAATAGCGGCGTTTCCTGGTCGCCGGATGGAAAATTACTTTCCGCGACCATTTTTCAGAGTGAAAACAACCGGGCATCGGTTCAGATTGTGGTCGTTAATGCCGAATCAGGCGAACAAAAGATTATTTCACACGAAAATTGGATTTCGGCAGGTCAAACCGTTTGGCTCAAAGACGGCAGCGGAATTCTCGCCGTCGCGTACGGGGCAAAATCGCCCAGCTTAAATGACGAGCTTTGGGTTGTTTCGTTTCCCGAAGGAAAATCCCGCTTCATAACTAACGGCGTTAACGGAAACTACGGAATCAGTTTGAACGCTGCAGCCAATTCGATTGTCGCCGTCGAATCGAATAAGTTTGCCTGTTTCCTGACCGCTCCGGTCGATAATCTATTTAAAAATACTCACGTTTTAACTACCATCTCAGATGAAAGCCCGCTGCCGTTCGGCGCAGATTGGACGACTGACGGAAAGATTGTATATTCCGCCACGGACGACGGAAATGCGGACATTTTCACGATCAGGGAGGACGGCAGCGAGCGAAAACAACTGACTTCGGACGCGAGCGCCGAAATCTCGCCGAAACTTTCCGCCGATGGACGCTTTTTGATATTTATGTCAAATCGCACCGGGCAAATGGACGTTTGGCGCTCTGACGCGAATGGCACGAATACGATTCAGCTGACCACAAACGGGAATGTTAAAGACTCGATAATTTCGCCCGACGGCGAAACGGTTTTTTATCTTGTTCAGGATTCCGAAAGCATGGTTGAAACACTGTGGCGAGTTTCAATTAATGGTGAAAATCCCGTAAAGCTAACCGACCGAACGACTCGCTCGCCGCGTATCTCGCCGGACGGAAAAACGATTGCCTGTTATATTCTAAATTCCGAAACTAAACGGATGATGCTCGCGCTTGTTTCAGCCGAAACGGGCGCGGTCTTAAAATATCCGGCGACCCCGCAATCGGACGATATTCCTTTTCTCGATTGGTCAAAAGACGGCAGAAGCTTATTTGTCGTGATGCAGCGGGGAAAGCCTTTCAGTCTCTGGAAACTTCCTTTAAACGGCAGCCAAGCCGAACAATTGCGCGAATGGGAAAACGATGCGATTTTCAGGCTGGCGATTTCCAGAAACGGCGAAAGAGTTTTTTATGAAGTAGGAAACCAATTAAACAGCGTCGTGCAATTTCAAAGCCTGGATTCAGAAGGCGGCGCCGACTTCGGACTTTATAAATAGAAATTTTGGGGCTGTAAGAATTTTTGTGTAAATCGAAATTTATAGAATACGCAGATTTACACAAAAATTCTTACAGCCCCACATTCAATATCATTTACACCTTTCAGCGAAGTGTTCACCGATATAAACGCGGAAAAGACATTTTGAGAGAAGCGGTTGATAACCTGGAAAAACAAAAACCTGCCAAAATCCTACCACTCGGGTCAAAAGGAAATCTACAGGTTGCTGTAAGTAATTGAAAATAAATGGTGGAGACGAGGGGGATCGAACCCCTGACCTCTGCAATGCCATTGCAGCGCTCTCCCAGCTGAGCTACGTCCCCGTTTTTTCAATTTTTCAGCCGAAGCCGAATAGAAAATATAGCAATCTACTCAAATTAACGCAACTCAAGAGGTGCGCGAAGAATTTAACCGGAGCAGAAAATTCCTGTTCTTTACTTTTAAAATCGGCACACGGATAATATAAATATTTGATTTCTGCTTAGTGTTGAATGCGTCAGCTTGAATTTTTAAAACGCCAGATTCTGATTGCTCACGTTTCGGAAATCCCCGTGCGGATCGATATGCGCTGGTTTTTCGTGCTCGTGCTGATGACCTGCATTACCGCTTACAATCTTTCCAAGTTGACCGATAATTTTTTAATGTCGCTCGTTTTCGGTCTGCTGACGACGCTGATTCTTTTCGCCTCGATTTTCCTGCACGAATACGCACACGCATGGGCGGCGCGGCTCGAAGGCGTCGAGGTTCTGGAGATTGTGCTGCATCCGTTCGGCGGGCTGGCGCGTTTTCGGCGCGAACCGGACACGCCGCGCGCCGAATTTCGTATCGCGATTGCCGGTCCGGCGGCGAGCTTTCTGCTCGCGGTCGCGTTCATCATCTTGATGACAATTGCCAACTCGTTAGAGATAAAGATGCTCTCGCTATTGTTTTTCTTTCTCGGGCTTTGGAATTTTCTGCTCGCGGTTTTTAACATGTTTCCCGGCTACCCGCTCGACGGCGGACGCGTTTTGCGCGCCTTTTTGTGGCGGCGCGGGACGGATTTGAACGAGGCGACCATTTTAACGGGAAGATTCGGCAAAATCATCGCCGTCGCGCTCATCGGTTTCGGCGTCGCGATTTTAATACTTACCGAGGGCGGCTTTTTTACGGGTTTCTGGACAATTCTGGTCGGGCTTTTCCTATTCGACGCGGCAAACGGAATAATCAAACAGGTCAGGGCTTTTGAAAATTTAAGCGTCGAAGAGGCGATGCAGCTGCCCGTCGCGGTCGAGCCGGAATCGAGTGTGCTGAAATTCGTCGATACGGTTTTACCGCTGCACCGGCTGACGGTTTTTCCGGTCGCGGAAAAAAAACAGTTCTACGGCGTGCTGATGCTCGAAGATTTAAAAAGTCTGCCGCGCGAAGACTGGCAGAAAACGAAAATCCGGAATGTTATGCGACCCGTCACGCCCGAATATTTTGTCGAGATACACACACCGCTCGCCGAAGCCAAAATCCTGATGCGCGAAAACGGGATCGGCTCGCTCGGCGTTATCAACCCGCAGGGCGAGCTGGTCGGCTTTCTCCAGCGCGGTAGACTTCGCAAAAGAAATTGACCGTAAATGTTTCTTTGCGCCACAGCGTCTCCGGGGCGGGAGAAAAAGTTTTCCGCCCCCGGAGACGCTGTGGCGCAAAGGTATTTAGCGATTGCTTTTCAAACTTTCATTTTCAGCAAGCAACCCGAACCGCGTCATTCCGGCATCGTAAGGATTGCTAATCAAACACCTTCCCGCCGCAGAGCAGCAAATTTTGAAAAAATCCCGCGTCCGATTGACGAAGAAAGGGAAAATTAAACAAACCCGATTAAAATTGTTATGATAACGGTTGAGCTTGCTAAATGCAGATAACTGATTACATCCCGACGATAAACACCTTGCGAAACGCGCTCGACATTGCGCTGGTTTTCGCCATGGTGTATGTCGTCCTGAAGCTTCTTCGCGGCACGCGCGCCGTGCCGACCGTGGTCGGAATGGTTATCCTCGGCTTGCTCTACTGGCTCGCGGTCGCGCAGGAATTAGCGACGCTCGAAGCCGTTCTGCGCTTGACCGTGCCGTATATCGGTTTCGTCATCGTCATTCTTTTCGCGTCGGAAATCCGGCAGGCGCTGATTTATTTCGGCAATCGCCTGCGCTTTCCTATCCTGCGACGCCAGCGCGGAAGTTTGGGCGAAACGATTTACGACGAAATCGTACTCGCGGTGACGACACTCGCTTCGGAAAAGACGGGCGCGCTGATTGTCATCGAGCGCGACGTCGGACTTAGAAATTTCATCGACGCCGGCGTGTCGCTCGACGCAAAAGTGAGTTACGACCTTTTGGTGACGATTTTCAACCCGGCAACGCCGCTTCACGACGGTGCGGTCATCATTCAGCGCGAACGTCTTGCGGCGGCTTCCGTTTTTCTGCCGCTGACGAAAAATCCGGGCGTCTCGCGCGAACTCGGCACACGTCACCGCGCGGCGATCGGCGTGACCGAAGGCTCGGACGCGATTTCGGTCGTCGTGTCCGAAGAAACCGGCTTAATAACCTATGTCGAAAACGGCGCGATGAATCGCAATCTCGACACGACGCAGCTTCGCGCGCTTCTGCTCGGCGCGATGGATGTGCCGGTCGTCGAACACAAACGCGAGCAAACAAAAACGATGAAGGAATCGGAAACGGAGATAACCGTCGGTTAGCGGTCAGTGGACAGAAAAAAATCCAACTGACCACCGACCGCTAACCACTGAAAAATGGCACTTTCGACTGAGAAATTCGACCATGAAAGCGGACAGGCGTTTTTGACGCGGATGATTCGGAAAATCTTTCTCGAAGATTGGACGATGAAACTGGTTGCGCTCGTCATTACTCTGGGCTTGTGGCTCGGCGTGACGGGGCTTCGCACGCCGACCTCGCGACGGGTTACGAATATCCCGCTCAATTTGCGCGTTGCCAACGATTTGGAAATCACCAATTCGCCCGTCTCGGAAGTCGAGATAAAAATTTCGGGCGACAAATCCAAGATTGACCAGATAAACCAGCGCGATTTGTCCGTGTCGCTCGATTTAACCGATGTCCAGTCAGGCTATCGCACGGTGCAGATTACGCCCGACAACGTCAACATCGAATTGCCCGTCGGCTTTAAGCTCGAAGAAATTCAGCCGACCAGAATCGCCGTTCAGCTCGAAAAAGTTGTCGAGCGCGAGGTGCGCGTCGAAGCCGACGTCGAAGGCGATTTGACGGATGATTTCGAAATCTACACCACCATCATTACGCCGCCGACCGTGCGCGTGCGCGGACCGGAAAGTTTTGTGCGCCCGCTCGATTCAATCTCGACCGAAAAAATCAACGTCGAATCGCGCCAGAGCGATTTTACCGCGCAGCAGGTTCAATTGAACGTCGTCAATCCGAAGGTCCGGCTGGTCGATACGACCGTTGCCGACGTGTTTTTTCACATCGCCGAACGCCGCATCGAAAAGCCTTATCTGGTTAATGTGAAAGCCGAAAAGGGTGAAAAACGCGCGTCGTTCAAGCTCTTTGGCGCGCGTTCGGTGATTGAAAGCCTGCGTCCTGAAGATATTAAAATCGAGCTTACGAAAGCCGACACCGGCGAGGTGTCGTTCAACGTCATTCTGCCGCCCGAAATTCAGGATAAAACGGAAGTGCGCGGTAAAAAAATAATCAATAAATAGAAAAGCTGTAAGAGACGATGCCGATTGTCGATAAAGGCTTGCCGTTTTTCACGGCGGGTTTAAATTTAATTCCCTGCGCCGCCTTTATAGAATTTTCCGTCAAACCGAGCTGTAGTTTTTCAAACGAAAAAATCTCTTTTATCGTGCCGTCCGCGCCGAACTCAACCGCTAGTTTGACCCATCCCTGAATGCCGTTGCCGCGTGCTGATTCCGTATATCCGGCGTGCGGCTCGGAAATGAATTTTATACTCGTCTGCGTTTCGGTGTCTTTTTCTTGTTTGAACGAAATCTTATCGGCAGCCTTAAACGCTTTTACGGCTGCCGTCTTGTTCTGCGATTTAACCTGACTGATGCCGAGATAAAGCCACGCCTTGCGGGTTGTTTTTATCCGTTTCCGTTACCTTTTCGAGCATTTCAATCGCTTGTTTGTAGTCGCCCGCGTTGTAAAACTCGACGCCTTTTTCAACTGCGCCGGCATCTTGCGCGAACGCGCCGCGAACCGAAAAAAGCAGAACGAGAAAGAGCGTTAAGATGGTAAATTTCTTCATTTCCTGAAAACTCCCGGGTTTAGTAAATCGAAAAAGTATATTCGACCACTTTGACGACCGCGACTGGTTTGCCGTCTTGGGTTGCCGGTTCGAATCTGATGGCGCGCGCGGCTTTGACGGCTTCCTCGTCAAGCCCGTAACCGAGCGGTTTGATGACCAGAATATGTTCAATCCTGCCGTTTGCGCCAAACCCGACGAGCACGCGGATTTTGCCCGCGACGCCCGCTTCGCGCGCTGCGCCCGAATACCCGGCGCGCTGTTTGTAGAGTATCTTGAGCGGCGTTTTGCCGGCACTCTCCTCCTCCTCCTGCGCGGTCGTACCGAAATTCGGCGCTTGATTTTCCGGGCGGCTGTAATATTCGGCGAAGAATTTGAGCGATTCGAGATACTGGCGCTGAAACTGCGCGTCCGTGCCGGTCGGCGACAGGCTCAGGTATTTTTCCAAATCCGTGACGGCTTCTTTCAAAAGGTCGCTTCGCGCGCTCTTCGGTTTCGTCACGGTTCCGGTCTGAGCGGCAAAGCTGCCGACGAGCATCTGCGATTTCAGACGATAAGCGAGCGCGAAATCCGGCGCGAGTTCGATCACCCGGCGCGCCCGCTCGTAAGCCGCCACGTAAGAACCGTTCTGCGCACTGACGAAGCCCATAATATAATGCGCGTCCGGGATATTCGGGTTCAGCGCGAGCGCCGTTTTCGCTTCCGTCTGCGCCCCGTTGGAATTGTTTCTGAGCAGGTATACGTAGCCGAGACTCGTATGCACGGCGGCGTTTTTATTATCCAGCTCGACCGCTTTCGCGAGCGCCTTTTCGGCTTCTTTCGGCTTGTCTTTTTTCAGGTAGGCAAGCCCGAGATAATACCACGCCTGCACGTCCGCCGCGCTCGTTTTGGTCGCGTTTTTCAGCGTCTTCACGGCGTTCTCGTAATCGCCCTGATTGTAAAGCGCGACGCCTTTTTCGCGGTCGCCGCCGCCGGCTTGCGCCACCGCCAAACCAGCGGAAACGAGCGTAAAGATAATCAACAAAATGGTTTTGTAAAGTGTTTTCATCGGTGATTTCCTCGTCAGATTTTGTAGGAGATTTACGATTATAACTTATTAGCGCCTATTTTTAGTAGCTCACAAAATCACGACGGCGAAAAGCGGAGCATCTTGACGCCTGCCGAAAACAGGAGTATAAATTAGCGCATCAGGCAAAATAATTCCGTAACACACAAAGCAGTAAAAGCGTGACGCGAAACCGGCGGGTTTTATTTTTGCTTCATATCAAACTCCTTCGGGTTTTATGAAGCGTCCGCTTTTTGCTTCGGTTTTGTGTATTTCTCCCGGAAAAACAAGGAGATATATGAATATGAAACGCCTATTAGCAATAGGAATTTTGATAAGCTCGGCAGCCGTTTTTGCCTTCGGCGAATGCAGCGATTTAGACAAAAAAGCGCTCGAAAGCTTTGACCGCGCATGGGGTCAGGCAGGCGAAAAGGGCGATAAAAACGCGTTGATGGCAATTTACGCCGACGATTATACGGGCTTGCCCGGGATGTTGAACAAAACGAGGACCATCGAAACTACGATGGCGACGTTTGAAGAAAATAAAGCCAACCCGCAGATGGCTGACGTGGTTACACACGACAATTACTTTATCTCGTGTACGGCAGCCTCGGCGACCATCACGCACCGCAACATCATCACCACCAGGGTCGGCACGGGCGGCAAGGAAGAAACCTTCTGGACGCGCAGCGTACACGTGCTGGAAAAACGCGGCGACCGCTGGCAGGTCGTCAGCAACGCCGGCAACGGTTTAGACGAATACGCCGTCATCGGCTATATGGAGATGGATTGGAACAACGCCGTCAAAACCCGTGATTGGACATGGATGGAAAAAAACTTCGCGCCCGATTTCAGCGACATCAGCTCGTCGAGCGGCAAGCTGATGAACAAAAAGGAGTCAATCGAAGATTCAAAAGGCGATAAAGCCAAGTATTTCACGGTTGATACGCAAGGCATGAACATTCGCATTGACGGCAACATGGCGGTCGTCACCGGCACTTTTCATTTGAAAGGGCAGGACGAAAAAGGGCAATCCGTCGAACGAAGCCTGCGCTTTACCGACACCTACATCCGCCGCGACGGACGCTGGCAAGTCTGGGCATCGCAGGGCACGGCTTTGGCGAAACAGTAAACCGCCGGAATAACTGGATAACTCTCAATAAAAAACGGGTGATTGCCGCATCTCTTAACGGCGGCAATCACCGAAAGCTATTACCCGGCACGCCTTCAAAAGGCTTTTCCATCAATTTCACCGCTCAATCTTCTTGACCGGCGTCCCGGTTTGAAAGTATTCTCGGCAACCTCGGAACACGAGGTAAAAAATATGAAATTTGATACAAAACGCGCGCTTCTGCGTCATCTGCTTGCCGCGCTGGCTTTCCGCACACGCATCGCCGTGCGGGACGCGCCCGAAAATTTCGCTGCCTTTAAAATGAGCGAAAATATCAGAACGCCCGCCGAAATTCTGGCACACATGGGCGATTTACTTCAAGGCTCGCTTTTCCTGATGCAGGGCGAGCTTGTTTATTTAAATTCCGCGCCGCTTCTCTGGAATGATGAAGTTAAAAGGTTTTTCGCCGCCGCCCGCGAATTCGATTCCTATCTGGCTTCGGACGCACCGCTTCACCAGCCAATCGAAAAAATCATTCAAGGTCCCGTCTCGGACGCGCTCACGCATACCGGTCAAATCGTCATGCTGCGCCGCGCCTCTGGCTCGCCCGCCGGCGCCGAAAGCTATTTCGAAGCCGAAATCAGCGCGGGCAAATTCGATGAATAGTTTTTCAGCCGCCGTTTCCGAAGACGATAAAACTATCCATACTTAACACGGATTACATAAAGAGCGGCAAAAGATAATTCAATGAGAATAATAAAAGAGCAGCCGAAACTGCTCTTAATGGAAAAAGGGAACGCCGCATTCACTGCTCGATTCGTAGTATTGCCCCGCCCGTCGGCGACGTACTCTGGTTTGTTACGTAGAGTGCGCCGTCTGCGCCAATCGCGATTCCGCATATTTTAGATTGCAGGATGTTTTTAAGCCGGGCGCTTATTTGACTCGCAAAAGTAATCGTTGTATAAATGAGCGCATTAGCAACATAAATCCGTAGCACACAAAGATTTGGAAGACCGGCGCCGGGACGGACGGTTTTTATTGCTGCTTGTGTTTATCAAGCTCCTTCGGTTTTTATTTAACGCGTCGGGCTTCGTCGTGCTTTGTGTTTTTTTAGTGGAAACTAAGGAGATTGAAAGATGAAAAGAATTTTAACGCTTATGTTGATGGCGACTTGCGGTCTGCTTTTGCTCTCGTGCGGCGAGGCGAGCGTGACGCCGAAAAACACCGCTGCCGCGCCGGCGAATGCGGCAACCAACAGCGCGCCCGCGCCGAGCGCGAATGCGGAAGCGGATATCAAGAAAATGCTGAAGGACGCCGAAACCGCGCTCGGTAAAAACGATGCGGACGCGCTCGAAAAAATCTATGCGCCCGACTATACGCTGACCAATGAGGATGGTGTGCTGCAAACCCGCGCCGAGCGTTTGGCAGGCATAAAATCCGGTGATTTGAAATTCGAATCGTTCGCTTACAGCGACATTACCGTTCGCACCTACGGCGACACGGTGGTGGTCAACAACATCGCGACCTTCAAGGCAACCAACAAAGGCAAACCCATCGGCGGAAAATACCGCGTCAGCTCGACGTGGATTAAAGGCAAAGACGGCTGGCGACAGGTCAACGCGCAGGCAACCGCCATCGCTGACGCGGCGAAAACCGACGTTAAAAGTGAAAAGTGAAAAGTGAAAAGTGAAAAATAAAAAAGCGGCTTGTTTGAATTAAACAAGCCGCTTTTTTTTAGTTTGTAAGTTTATTGTCCCGTGAACATCAGACGCGCGGCAATTTAAAAAATAAAAGTGATAAACGGTCAGGGCTGAAAAAATCATTGTCTTTGATATTTAATATCGGATTAGTTTTCCGCAATCGCAATCGAAACGTTTTTCGGAACGCGAATTTACCGTAAAATTACCCGAGAGCTGCAATGCCTACAATTACAGCCTTGAGTTTTCTCATTGCAAATACCCCGTGAACTGCGGACAGTACAATCGAGCGGTAACTCCCCGGATTCCCCAAGACACGTCAATCAACCATAGAAAACTCCAACAAATAATATGGAATCAGGACACGCGAAAAATGTCGTAAACTTTGAAACGGTTACTATCATTCTAATCGCGCTCGGCGCAGCTTATAACCCGGCACAGGCATTGATTCTGCTCGCCGCTGTGCAGACCAAACTAGCCGAAGCCAAGCCAGCGCTCGCGGCGGTCGACGCGGCGCAAGCCGACAAAACCGTCAAACCGGACGAAGTTCAAGCCGAGTTTGACGGATTGTATAAATACGTCGTAAACGTTAAACGCTCGGTCGAAGTCGAGATTAACGACCCGGCTTTTACCAATGATATACAAAGCCTCGTCAATGAATTCGCGTCGAGCAGCCGCAAAACGGGCTTAACCGACGACCCGCTGGCGCCCCGTGACGAATCGCGCTCGCCGGTTTCGACATCACAGCGCAGCCGCGACAATCAAATCGGCTTTCTCGGCGATATTATCGCGCTGCTTCATACCAAAAACTACAAATCGAACGACGCGGAATTCGACCTTCCCGCCATTGAAGCGAAACAGGCGACGCTAACGGCAAAAAACAACGCCGCCAAAGCCTCAATCGCCGCGCTCGGCAACGCGCAGGACGAACGCGACCGCATTCTCTCTACGACCCCGAATCGGGCGTCCTCAAACTCGTCAAACTAATCAAAACCCAACTCGCCCGCAAACCCGGCAAAACGAGCGCCGCCTACCAACAAATCGCCGCGCTTGAATTTAGTAAGCCCAGAAACTAAAGCGCGGCAAACGATGAATTGTGAATTAAAAGTTGCCTTTGTTTTCAATTCACAATTCATCGTCTTTTTTATTGATGGAAACTGAATTAAAATTGTTCTAAACTTTACATCACCAAAAAGTAAAATGTCAGAAAACGGAAAATTGTTAAATGTAAAAGAAGCGAGCGAATGGGCAACCGAACACATCGGCAAAACCGTTACGCCTTCAAATATTACATACCTCATTAATTACGGAAGAATCCTCAAAGCCGGAGAAAACGGCACAACTTTAATTCCTAAGCAGGAATTAATCAATTACTACGAAAACTACCAGCGCGAAGCCGTTTACAAAAAGAAACTCGGCGACGATTTAAATTGGGCTTTGTCGTTCGACCAATACAAAGAAAGCGAAACAACTAAGCACGTTCATCGTCTGCATCCATACAAAGGCAAATTCATTCCGCAGCTCGTCGAATATTTTCTTGACGAACACACCGACAAATTCAAGACCGAAACATTTTTCCGTAAAGGCGACATCGTACTCGACCCGTTTTGCGGCAGCGGAACAACGCTTGTGCAAAAGTATTAATCATTATGAAAAATTATCTTTATCATTTTGAATTCTTTTCCGGCTTTTATGAATCATACTTTTACCGACAAGTTAAAGCTAAAGATGAAAAGAGCGCAATCATTCAAATCATTAGTTTCTTCAAAAATATAACGGAAGAAGATGTGGAAGCATTGTTGATTGACGAACTCAGAAAGAAATGGACTGTTGAAAAGTTTTGGGATGGAATGGATTTAAGGTTTTCAAATGATACAGAGGGCTACACGCTTAGTTGGATTAAGGAAATTGATTTTGATTTAGATAATACAGGCAAATTTATATAGATATAAAATGAACTCTAAATCTGTTGCTGAATCACTCGCGGATGAATTTCTACAAGTGGCTAAAAAATTTCAAGCCGATGTCGAACTCATCAGAGTTTTAAAATCAAGAACCTACAAAATCGCCGAAGCTAATGTTTTAATCAGAGCCGCAACGGAAGGTGCAAATGGCAGATATTTCTACGGCTTAAATTATTTGACCGCCGAAGAAATGAATAATTTGGACAATCCTTTTATTGCTTTCATCTGCGGTTCGGTTGAGAACGCCGTTATAATTCCGGCTAAAGTTTTGTTCAAATGTTTGCCGGAAATCAGCCACGATAGAAACGGCGAATATAAAATCACCATTGACCGCGATTTAAATATTGTCCTTTTAGGTAAAGGCAACAGATTAAATTGTTCAGAGTTTATAAACGCTTGGGAATTATTGCTGAAACCTTATAAGTTTTCGAGTACACAAAACACGGTCGAAGAAAGTTTGCACTCAGTTATTCAAGGCAGGTTAATTGAAATTGGGAACATTCGCGGCTTTCATACATTTTGCCCTGACAAATCCAAAAAGTTTAATGATGTTGAATTAGGAAAAATTTCAACTTTAACAAAATGTCCTGAACTCCAATTCTCCAATTATGATTTGTTGCGAAAAATTGACGTAATTTGGTTTCGTGAAAAAGGAAGAAATTTTATTCCCGAAAATGCTTTTGAAGTAGAAATGTCAACCGGAACTTGGTCGGGCGTTGGCAGACTTTCAACTTTAATTGATTATCACAATGTCGGTTTATATATCATCTCGGATACGCCGAAAAAGTTCGAGCAGGTTATAGAAACATTCGATTTTCACACCCGATACAGACATATAAAATCTGAAAACATTGGCGATTTATACTCAGCGGAAAAGAATTTGAAAGATTTAAGATATTCAATTGGATTATAAAATTATGACTGATAAAGAAAGTTACTTACAAAACCTTCCAAAAGTAGATGAAAACAGCGAAATCCAAACTAATAGCCTTAAAGCATTAGACTCATTGCTTCCGAGTAAAGAATTTTGCTTGAGAGATGAGCGCGTTGAAGATTACGGGGTTGATGTCTCCCTTGAAGTTCTCAAAGATGGGCTTGCAACAAATTTTCGCACACAAATTCAATTAAAAGGCACTCGCTCTATTAAGCCTGAGACAGATGGAAGTTATCGTTTACAAATAAAAACAAGCAATCTTAATTATTTGCTTAATAATCCTATTTCTATATATGTGCTTTACATAGAGCCAGAAAATGAATTTCGTTTTGTTTGGGCTAGAAATGAATTCCAAAGGCTTACAGAGGCGAATCCGAAATGGAGAGAACAAAAAACAATAGAATTACATTTCTATGACATTTTAGATTTAGCCTCGTTAAATGAAATAAGAGAACAAATAATAAAGCAAAGCTCACTTAATAGAGAGTTAAACGAAACTCTTGTATTAGCTCAATCAAATGTTTTAGTAGAAATAAACCCTGAAACATTTGAAATAACTGACAGGAAAGTAATCCTAAACTTAGTTAGCAATTATGGAATAAATTTAATAAATGAAGGCTATTCCAAAGAAATTCTTGAAAAGGTAAATGTTCTTGACAACGAAGACAAAGAAACCTCTTCTGTAAAAATAGTTAAGGCATACGCTGAATATTATTCAGGACATTACCACACTGCAAAAGAAATTATCACTTTACTAGAAATAGGCGAGCAGGAAATATTAGAGGACGATCAGCAAATTGTTGATTGGTTAAAGTCTGCTTGTGATTATCGTTTAGGCAATATTGGTTCTGAAGAACATACTGAAAAACTAAGAGAAATTGCAGAAAGTGATGATGCTCAAAAATTCTCATCTTTTCGCTTCGATTATGTTCATAGATTGCTTCTAGGCGAGGAGAAAACGGAGCATCGCAAGGAATTAGTGAGTCAATTAAGAGATGAGGTTGAAAAAATTCCGCTGGATGACTCGTTAAACGAAAATCGGCTGATGTTTAGTTATTACATTTTGGAGGCTGAACTTGGGACGATTATTAAAGAGTTAATGGAAAATATGTTCAATATTTCAATAAGGAAAAGCCTGAATGTTTACAAGAATATTTATGATTTAGCGGAAGATGTAAAAGGATTGACTGCCGCTAATACAAAAAGAGCTACTGAATGGAATGACGAACTTAGTGAAATCCTTGATAAGACAAATAATCAAATCCTAAAAGCAGACATACTTTGTGAAAAGGTTCTTTTCATAATAAGTGAACTAAGAATTATTCAGTTTCATTCAAGGACGAATG
>DASWRC010000266.1:0-3393 GCA_036403375.1 Pyrinomonadaceae bacterium | reverse complement strand
TTAGAAAATCGTCAATCTCACAGAAAAGCGGTAAAATCTCCATTGATGGAAAGCTCCTTTCAAATAAATGTTTGTTGATAAATTCATTTTACTTGAAAACTGAGTCTTTCCATCTTTTCTTATCCAATACTGACGTTAAACATCTTTCGGCTCAACCGCTTTCATACCCGGAGAACGTTTGAAATCTTTGGCGTTGAAGGTCAGCAGATTTTGAATGTTGGGCGCTTTCATGGCGGCGACGATTTTGGCGTCGTGGACTTGAACGCCGGAAACCGAATGATTGACGACGAGTTCGCGCCAGTTTTTGTAGACGTCGAGTGTGTCAGGCAAAATGTCGAAAATCTGTTCTATTTTTGAAAGTTCGGCGTCGGTTTCTTCAATGGAAAAGCCTAAACCGTTTTTATTAAGCGGGCGCGTGCAAACGTTCCGGAATTCGGAAATATTTTGCAAAGTGATGAAAAGCGTGTCGCCTCGTTTGAGCAGTTTATCTACGGCATTTTCGGATTCCGCATGATGAGTACTTTTCGTTTGAACAAGACGCAGGAGAATATTTGTGTCGGCTGGATAATTCACAATTGTCTTTGAATTTGTTCTTCATAAATGCTTTCGCGGCTGATTTGCTCATCAGTCAGATTTGGCGTGGTCGGATCAAGACTTGTCATCCATTCTTCAAAGACTTCGATTTTGAATTTGTTATCCGCTTTTTCGTGCGTTTTTTCCGAAACATCGCGCACGTCAATCTCGACGACGCTGTTTTCCGGTAAATCGAGCGGCTTTAAGGGGCGCAGAACGCCGTTTTCGTAGATTGCCCGAATATGTTCGCTCATGATGCGGTCATTTTAGCAGAAGTTTGAAGTTTCACAAAAATTCTCCGTTTCTAAACTTTTTCATTCGGATGAATTGAGCAAGTCTTTGCGCTCGCAACTTATTTAATTTTGCTCGATTATCTCTTAAAAGTTTCGCACCGGCGAAAAAATGAGGCGCAGAAACGGCAGAATCATTCCCGCGACGCCGACGGCAATCGTTGAGCGCAAACCAATCCACTCGCCCAAAACGCCCGCCAGCAAAGCGCCGACCATCATCGTTCCCATATTAACGAAACGAAAGCTGGCAGTCACTCGTCCCTGCAAATGACCCGGCGTTATGAATTGCCGCAAACTAACTAAATTTATTCCGTTAATTTGCACCCCGAGAGCGTGCAGAAAGTGCGCGAATGCGAGAAGCGCAACAATCGTGAAGGTCGAACCGGCGGCAAGCGGAACAAGCGCCAGCGACAGGATACTCAAAAGATTCGCACCAATCATCGTGCGCCCGATTCCCAAACGATTTGTAATTTTTTTAACAAAGAGCGCGCCAAGCAGAAATCCGAAACCGAGCGCGGAAAAAATCACGCCGAGCAGAGACGGTTCGAGTCGAAGCTCGCGAATCGCGTAAAGCATAAACAGCGCGAGCACAATCTGCCGGAAAAGAAAATACAGAGCGATTGACTCAGCCAGCGGGCGCAAAATCGGATGCGTGTAAACAAAGCGCAGCCCCTCGCCGATTTCCGCCCGGATGCTGCGCGTTTCCTTTTCAGTTAAAATTTCGGGCACGCGAATTCGCCAGATAATAAAAGCCGACACGACGAACGACGCGGCGTCCATTAAAATCGCGAGCGGCGCGGTCAAGATTTGGACGAGCACGCCCGAAATAGTCGGTCCGGCAATCATAGCGGCGGATTCGGTCGTGCCGAGCTTGCTGTTGCCCTCGACGAGCTGCTCTTTTTCGACCAGAGACGGCAAAAAAGCCATTTCCGCAACGAGCGATAAAACGCCGAGCGCGCCTGCCAGAAATTGAACGACGTAAAGCTGTTCGATGCAAAGAATACCGAAAAAAGCGGCTGTCGGAATGGTAATCGCCAAAAAAGCGCGTCCTAAATCCGCCGTGATAAGAAGCGGTTTGCGGCGCACGCGGTCGGCGATGACGCCGACAAATAACCCGACCGCGACTGCCGATGCGCCGCCGACCGCCTGCAGGACGCTCATCTGAAAAACGCTTGCTTCCAGTAGGACAATTGCCGTCAACGGATAGGCGAGCGAAGCTATTTCGGAGCCGAAAATAGAAATGCTTTGCGCGCTCCACAATTTCAAAAAATCTCGGTGTCGCCAAAGACCGGCGGATTGCGAGCGCATAAAATTTATTTTTTCCGTTTGTTTCGTTCCAAAACAAGCGTCAGCGCCAATGATTTTTCATTGAGATTTTTAGTTAAAGCTTTCTTTTCGCTTTCACAGGAGCAATTATTTATTTTCTCGCGCAAAATGCCGATTTCCTTCAACAGCTCGACCTCGGGCGGCACGAATTCGTTGTTTTTCAAAAGCGTGTAGCCGACGCGGATGTCTTCGGGCGCGGCGAAATAATCGTCGAGGTTTAAGGGTTTACCCGCGCCTTTAAGATTGTCGAATTTGCCTTCCGACATGGCGCGCTGGATTTGTTCTTCGAGGACTTTTTCCAATGACATACTTTTATTTTAGATAAAATCGAATTTATTATCGCGTTTTTTGTTGCAGCAATTGGAAAAAGTGCTTGACTTCTGAAAAAACGGGTATATACTGCCCTTGAAATACCAAGAATTAGAATCACTTTCCATAAGATTTAGGTGTGCTCCGTCTGCTCCTTCTTGTCTAACTCTGATTCTCAATTCTTACAAACCAAAAAAAACGGAGAAAAACAATGAAAAAGCTAATCTTTTTGATGTTCGCAGTGCTTTTGCTGGGCGTTTCGATGCCCGCGCAAACTACGCCGTCACCGACGCCAGCCGTCGAAACGACGAAAAAACCGATTTTTCGGGCGACAAAAGAACAGGTAACGACGGTGCAGAAAATGCTGAAATCGCCTGAAACCGGCAAGATGGACGACACTTTTCGCATCGAGATTAAGAAATATCAGACAACAAACGGTCTGAAGGCGACCGGCACTCTGAACCGCGCGACACTGGAGAAAATGGGCATCTCTTTGACCGATAAACAAAAAGAAATTCCGGTTGACCCGAATTCTTTTGCCGCCGCGGACGACGGTAAAACGACGCCGACCAAAAAAGCGCCGGTTTTCCGCGCGACGAAAGAGCAAATTACCGAGGCACAGAAACTTTTGAAGGAAAAGAATCTGTACACGGGCGAAGCAAGCGGCACGCTCGACCCGGCGACGCGCGCCGCACTTAAAGCCTTTCAGGAAACCAGCGGCATGAAAGGCACGGGCACGCTCAATACGGCGACCTTAGAAAAATTGGGCATTGCGCTGACCGACAAACAAAAAGAGAACATGGCTGGAAGTTCTCAGTAAAATAACCGGTCAACATGGGCAAACGGTCGTTGAAAAATTTTTCAACGACCGTTTATTCGTTCTCCAGCTCCAACT
>DASWRC010000265.1:0-7690 GCA_036403375.1 Pyrinomonadaceae bacterium | reverse complement strand
TGACGATTACATTTATAGGCGATAAAGTTAACTCCAAATTTCAAAACGGCTTGAAATAAGGCTTAAAGCTATTCATAAAAAAGCGTCTGGAAGAAAAGCGATGAAAGGTGATAAAATCGCTCTTATTCCGGGCGCTTTTTTATGAATATTTGCAGGCATCGCCGGAATCATTTCAGGGATATTTTTTGCATTAAAGAAATTCAAAAGTTATGAACAAGAAAACCATTAAAGACATAGATATTAAAGGCAAGAGAGTTTTTATTCGCGTTGATTTTAACGTGCCGATTAAAAACGGCAAAATCGAAGACGATACGCGCATCCGGGGCGCGCTGCCGACGATTCTTTATGCGACCGGAGAGGGCGCGAAAGTCATTCTCGCTTCGCATCTCGGCAGACCTTTGAAGGACAAGAAAAAGGCGGAAGAAAAAGGAATGCCGTATGATGCGGCGAAATATTCGCTCAAGCCGGTCTATGAATACCTGCGCGCTTTGCCCGAATTGCAGGACGTTTCGGCGCAGGGCGAAGAACCCGTCGAGGTAACCGAGGGCGGCACGGCGTTCGGTCGCGCGGAAGTCAAAAACGACAAGGTTTTCTTTGTCTCGGACTGCATCGGCGACGAAGTCGGTCAGCAGGTCGAGCAATTACGGGAAGGGCAGGTTTTATTACTGGAAAACTTGCGCCTGCACGCTGAAGAGGAAAAAAACGACGAGGGCTTTTCCAAACAATTGGCAGAATTGGCGGACGTTTACGTCAACGACGCGTTCGGCACGGCGCATCGCGCGCACGCTTCGACCGAAGGCATTACGAAATTCGTCCAACCGGCAGTCGCCGGTCTTTTGATGGAAAAGGAATTAAACTTTTTGGGCAAAGCGCTCGACAACCCCGAGCGCCCGTTCGTCGCTATTCTCGGCGGCGCGAAGGTCTCGGACAAAATTCCGGTCATCGAATCGTTAATCGCGCGCAAAGTCGATAAACTGCTGATCGGCGGCGCGATGGCTTACACGTTTTTCAAGGCGAACGGCTTGACCGTCGGCAAATCGCTGGTCGAAGACGAGATGATGCCGCAAGCTCTTGAAATCGAAGAAAAAGCGCGCGCGGCGGGCGTTGAATTGCTGCTTCCGACCGACCATCAAGTCGTCGATTCCTACGACCCGCTCAATTCGCATAAAACGATTCCGGTCGAATTTACAAACACCGGTTTGGTCGGTTTGGACATCGGCACGGAAACGGTCGCGATTTTCAAAAATGCTTTGCGAGGCGCGAAAACAATCGTCTGGAACGGTCCGATGGGCATGTTCGAGGAAAAACCATTTGACCAGGGCACGGTCGCGATTGCAGAGGCGGTTGCCGAAGCGACCGACGCGGGCGCAACGTCGATTGTCGGCGGCGGCGATTCGGTTTCTGCCGTCAATCAAGCCGGATTAGACGATAAAATCTCGCACATCTCGACCGGCGGCGGCGCGACCTTGGAGTTTCTCGCGGGCGACACGCTTCCCGGCGTCGCGGCGCTCGACGATAAATAAGGATAGTTTTAAGAGAAAGATTGGTTTTCCTGAATCGAAGCTTTCGAATTAATTTAGAAAAACGGCTGGTGCAAACCTATCAGCCGTTTTTTATGTTTGGCTCGACAGGCAAAAAAAAGTTTGTAAACAGTCTGTTTAGATAGATTTTGCAACTTTAATAAAAAACATAAAAATTGGAGCGGAAATTATGAAAATTTTATTTACTGTCGTTATGGTTGCGCTTTGTTCGATTGCCGGCGTCGCGCAGGACGATTCTATCGAAAAGGATTTCGAGAAAAACAAGGCGAAATTCAAGCTCGAAAAATTTGCCGAGGGCGAAGACGCGACGAGCGGTTCGGATTATCTTTTTTATAAAAACAAATCCGGCTTCGTGAAAATTCGCCAGGCATGGACTTCCGGCGGGTATAAAGAGCAGCGTACCGACGATTACTATTTCAGGGACGGCAAATTGATTCTGCTCGTCCGTTATCCGCGCACCAAAAAGCAGTACAAGGACGCGCCGTCGGGCAAGTATTTATTGCTCGCACCCGATGAAAAGTTTTATTTTAAGGATTCCAAACTCATCACCTGGATTGAAAAAGGCAAAACCGCTGCGAGCGACGACGCGCGCCGGCTCGAAAAAGAAAAGGAAATCTTAAAAGAAGCGGACGAAATGATGAAATACTATGACGAGCTGAAAGCAAATCGATAATAAATAATTGCCGGCTGACGATTTGGGCGGCTGAATAAAATACAAATATATATAAACGGTTTGGCTGGTTCCAAGCCGTTTTTTTTTATAAGGTTTCGACTTTTTTTTCGATTCAGGCGTCTAAAAGTTGTGAGTGAAATTAATTCATTCGCGAAAGGTTTTTTTAGTAATAATCTCGTGCTAAGTTATTTTTGCGGACACGAGTAATGTTAAAAAGTTTGACGGACGAGCAATTGATCGAGCGGGCTTTAGGTGATGAACCCGATGCTTTCAGCGAGATAGTCAGAAGATGGGAGCGTAAGATTTTCGCGCTCTGTTTCGGTATGCTCAGCCGTGAAGACGAAGCCCGTGATGCGGCGCAGGAAACTTTTATTGCCGCTTACCGAAACCTTGCAAATTTTCGCGGCGAGGCAAAAGTTTCATCGTGGCTTCACCGGATTGCCGTCAACCAGTGTTTGACAAAACAGCGACGCGCGAAAACGCGTTCGGAAACTTTTCTGGACGATGAGGAAAACGAGCACGAACGCATCTTTGTCGCGCCGCTCAATCAATCGCCCGCGCGGCAGGCAGAGCAAAGCGAAAGGTTAACGCACGTCAGACAAGCGGTTAATGCGCTGCCGCCGGAGTTAAGACAGGTGATTGTGATGAAGGAATTTGAAGAAATGACGTTTCAGGAAATTTCTGAAACCCTGCAGCTGCCGCTCAGCACAGTCAAAAGCCGTGTTTATACGGCGCTCAAACAACTCAGAATGAAGCTCGAAAGAACACCGCTCGAAGTTGTTTGAGGCGCGCGTTTTAATTAAAAGTTATGTTGAATAACAATCACAAAAATTCAGGCTGCGATTTTGGCGAGGCGCTGGTTTCGTATCTTTACGGCGAAACGGACGCTCGCGAAAAGGCGGCGTTTGAAGCGCATCTGCGCCTTTGTCAGGCGTGCGCCGAAGAGCTCGAAGCATTTTCGGGCGTGCAATTTGCGATTAACGACTGGAAGTTGAAGGATTTCGCGGAATTGCAGACGCCGGTCATCGAAATTCCCTCGAAGAGCGCAGAAAATCCGTCGAAAGCTTCAACCCCGACAGGTTCGTGGCTGCCGGCTTTTGTGCGTGATTTATTCTCGCTTACTCCTCCGCGCGGATGGGCGCTGGCGACCGCCTCGCTGGCGCTTTTGGCGGTGTTTGCCGGAATCGCGCTTTTTGCTTTAAATTCAAAAAACGGCGGGGAGATTGCCGGAACAAATAAAAATTCCAAACCCGCCGTAGTTGTCCCGACGGTTGAGAAAACGCTTGAAAATTCGAACGATAATGCAAATCAAAGCAATTCGGCGGTGAAGGATTCAAAACCGCAGACTGAGCAAAAAACTCCCGAGGTTGCGGTTTCAAAGCCCGAATCGGAAAACAAGCGGGTCGTAAAAGCGGTCAACAATCAACGGCAGCCGTCGAAGTCTGATGATAAAGCGACGCGGAAAAACAATGACGCGCGGCGCAGTAATAAAACCGATAAAGATGTTGCGCCGAAGGTTATTCCCGACGACGATGAAGACGATACTTTAAGATTGGCGGAGCTTTTTGAAGAGATTGATACGAAGAAAGATTAACCCGTTTGGTGAAATTATATGAAGAAGACAAATTCTCTGAACTTGATTTTTACAATTTTGCTGACCGCGCTCGCGTTTTCGACCGTTCGGGCGCAGGAAGAGCCGACGCCCGATAATCAAAATCAGCCGAAACGTCAGGCGGCAAGACCGTTCAGACTTTTACAGGAACTCGGTTTGAAGCGCGAACAGGTTCAGCAAATCCGCCGCATCAATCAGGAACGAAGACCCGTCATGCAGGAAGCGCAGCAGCGCTGGCGCGCCGCGAACCGCGCGCTCGACGCGGCGATTTACGCGGACGAATCAACCGACGAGCAAATAAAGGAATTGACCGGACAAGCGCAAATCGCGCAGTCCGAATTATTGCGGGAGAAAACTTTAACCGAATATCTGATTCGCAAAGTCCTGACGCCGGAACAGCTCGTTAAATTCCGCAGCCTTCGCGAGCAGTTGATTGAGCGTATGAAGGAGCGTCGAAACGCGAAAAACGAGGACGCTCAAAATAATCCGCAGCCGCGACCCGTAAATCGTTTTCAGCCGCGTCGAAATCAGAGTCGCCCGCAATAAATTTTACGCGCTAAATTCTTCTCGAAATTTTGTTTCCAGCCGACTTTTCAAAAAGTTCGGCTTTTTTTTTTTGCGAGTTCGTTGTAATCTTGGCAAAAGTCTTTTTGTTTCAAAATAGTAGATGAACCCGCTCAAGAATTTTTTATTTGAACTACAGGAAATCAGTTTTTTAGTTTGGCGAGCGTTTGTCGGACTTTTGCACCGACCGCGCTATTTAGGGGAAACGATTCGCCAGATGGATTTAATCGGCGTCGGAAGTTTGCCGATTGTTTTGCTGACGGGTTTTTTTACGGGCGGCGTTTTGATTCTGCAAACTTTCCCGACGCTGCAATATTACAGTATTCAAGACCAAACGGGGCGTTCGGTCGCAACTTCGCTGGTCAGAGAATTAGGTCCGGTTTTATCCGCCTTGATGGTTTCCGGTCGCATCGGTTCGGCGATTTCCGCCGAACTCGGTTCGATGGTCGTCTCGCAGCAAATCGACGCGATGCGCGCGCTCGGGACAGACCCCAATCGGAAGCTCGTTTCGCCGCGTATCTTAGCGTTGATATTTATGCTGCCGCTTTTGACCGTCGCCGCCGACATTTTCGGAATTATCGGCGGCGGCATCGTCGCTTCGGGTATTTTTAATCAGGACGTGAATGTTTTTATTACTTCCGTCCGGACGGGCATCACGACCGAAGACTTGGTCGGCGGTATTATCAAGCCTCTGTTTTTCGGGCTGATTATCGGAAGTATCTCCTGTTACAAGGGTTTAACTACCACCGGCGGGACGGTCGGGGTGGGGCGTTCGACGACTTCGGCGGTTGTTCTGTCCTCGATTGTCGTCATCATTTTCGACTTTTTCCTCTCGAAGGCGATTCAGTCAATTCTCGACATCGGACATATTTAACATTTATAATTGACGAAAATTCATTATGCTCACTTCCGAACTGGAACAACCCGAAGTAGAAACATTAGATATTACCGAAGCCGAGCTTGCGCCGACGGCTGATATTCGGGAAGCGGTTGACGACCCGAACCGGATTCTGCCGGCGATTGAATTTCGTGACGTGCATCTATCATTCGACGATAAAAAAATCCTCAACGGCGTCAGCTTTACCGTTCGGCGCGGCGAAACGAAAATCATTTTAGGTCGCAGCGGCGGCGGAAAATCGACGACGATTCGCCTGATTTTAGGGCTTTTAAAGCCGGATTCGGGACAAATTCTGGTGGACGGCGAAGACATTACCCATTACACGGAAGAGGAAATGATGGGCGTGCGGCAGAAGATGGGCATGGTTTTTCAGGAAGGCGCGCTGTTTGATTCGCTTTCGGTTTACGAAAACGTCGCGTACCGGCTTATCGAGCAGGGCGTTGACGAAGAAACCATCGAAAAGGAAGTTCGCCGGATGCTCCGCTTCGTTGACCTCGAAGAAGCGATTGATAAAATGCCGAGTGAGCTTTCGGGCGGAATGCGCCGCCGCGTTGGCATCGCCCGCGCTCTGGTCGGCGACCCGACCATCGTGATGTTTGACGAGCCGACCGCCGGGCTTGACCCGCCGACGGCGCGGACAATCTGCGAGCTGGCTATCAAATTACGCGATTTGGAAGACGTTTCTTCGATTTTCGTGACGCACGAGATGAACAATCTCGAATACCTTTCGTCCGAGTATGCGACCGTCAACGAGGACGGTGAAGTGATTTACGAAATGGAAGGCGAAAAGCTCTGTTTGATAAATACCGAAGTATTAATGCTTCGCGACGGGCAAATAATTTTCAGCGGCAAGGACGAACAGCTCAGAAAGACGGACGACCCGTATATTACAAGATTTATTCGCGGTAAATAAAAGGGAAAGTTTATGGCAAGAACACAAAACATAACTTTGAGCCAGCTTCGCGTCGGCATATTCGTTCTGTTCGGACTGCTGATTCTGGCGTTTTTGATTTTGAATTCGACCGGCGATTTTAACCCGTTCGAGAAAAAAATGCGCCTCAAAGCGCGATTTGCGCAGGCTGACGGTCTGCGCGAAGGTTCGGAAGTGCAGCTCGCGGGCGTTCATATCGGCAAAGTCGAAAAAGTTACGCTGCTGCCGCCCGACAGTCCGGAAGACGCGAAAATTGAAGCCGTGATGGCGGTTGACCCCGAGCTGAACGACCGCCCGATTACCGAGCGAATCCGAACGGATTCGACCGCCCAGCTCGTCGCGACCTCAATCCTCGCCAATGACAAGATGATAAACATCACGCCGGGCACGCAGAAAGGCTCGGCGGTCGCGGAAAATCACGTGCTCGATTCGACGCAGGCGATTTCCATCAACCAATTGACGCAGACCGGCAACGAGCTTTTACAGCAAATCAACAAAATCGCGACGCCCGCCAACGAAATTCTCAACAAAGCCAATCAGGGCGAGGGAACTCTCGGGCAGATTATCAACAACGACCAGCTTTACCGCAGTCTCGATACGACGGTAAGCGAAACGAAATTGACGATGACCAAGCTGCAAAACACGCTCGACCGCGTCAATCGCGGACAGGGAAGCGCCGGAAAGCTCATCAACGACCCGGCGCTTTACAACAGCCTGAATCAAACCGTCCGGCAGCTCGAAGCCATCTCGAACGACATTCGCGCCGGGCGAGGCTCCGCCGGAAAATTCGTCACCGATGAAGCGTTCTACAATGAAACCCGCCAGGCGGTTGCGGATTTACGCGTGACGGCTTCAAAGCTCAACGGAATCGCCGACGATTTTAAAGTTATTACGAGCGATTTAAATGAAGGCAAAGGCACGGCAGGGAAGTTTTTGAAGGATGAACAGCTCTACGAAGACGCGCGCAACACGCTCGCGAAATTTAATTCGACCGCCGACAAAATCGACGTTCTAATCACCGACGCGCAAGCCGGCAAAGGCACAATCGGCAAGCTCATAACGGACGAAATGCTCTACAATAACGCCAATCAAACAATGTCGAACATCAACCAGCTTTCGTCCGAAGCGACCAAGCTGATGTACGATTTTCGCCAAAATCCGAAAAAGTTTTTATCTATCAAATTCAAATTATTCTAAGTTCGGAGTTCCTGACCAAAAACAATAAAGTTCTTACATAAACAATAAAGTTGTTACCAAAACAATAAAGTTCTTACCAAATTATCGTAAGAACTTTTTTATTTTCCTGACTAAGCTAATAATTTTTGATTTAGTTTAACGTCAGTATTGGATAAGAAAAGATGGAAAGACTCAGTTTTCAAGTAAAATGAATTTATCAACAAACATTTATTTGAAAGGAGCTTTCCATCAATGGAGATTTTACCGCTTTTCTGTGAGATTGACGATTTTCTAA
>DASWRC010000264.1:0-6139 GCA_036403375.1 Pyrinomonadaceae bacterium | reverse complement strand
AAAAACTTTGCGTCTTTGCGTCTCCGGCGGGAGAAGAAATTTAATTTCCCGCCGGAGACGCAAAGACGCAAAGTTAAGTCGAATAACGGCGCAAAACTTCAATCCTTTAGAATTCCGCGCGAGATGATGATGCGCTGCATTTCGCTCGTGCCTTCGTAAATGGTCGTGATGCGTGCGTCGCGATAGTATTTTTCAACATTGTAATGACGCGAATAACCGTTGCCGCCGTGAATCTGGATGGCTTCGGCGCAGACACGGTTAGCGGTTTCGGACGCGAAAAGCTTGGCTTGGGCGCTTGCCACGCCGGTTTGCTTGTGGTTTATATCTTTCATCGCCGCCGCGCGTAACGTTAAAAGCCGCGCGGCTTCCGTCCCGGTTGCCATATCGGCAAGCTTGAATTGAATCGCCTGCTGTTCGGCAATCGGTCTGCCGAACGCGATGCGGTCTTTTGAATATTTCTGTGCTTCGTCGAGCGCGGCTTGCGCGATGCCGACCGATAACGAGGCGATGCCGATGCGCCCGTTATCGAGGCTCGAAAAGGCGACGCGCAAGCCTTCACCCGGTTTGCCGAGTACATTAGTTTTCGGAATGCGCGCGTCCGTAAAGCCGAGCTCGGTCGTCTGCGAAGCGCGCTGTCCCATTTTATGCTCGATTGACGAAACCCGTAAGCCTTCGGTTTCTTTTTCGACGATGAACGCCGTCACTTCCTTTTTGCCTGCGCTCTCGCCCGTGACCGCCATGACGATATGCACGTCCGAAAAACCGCCGTTCGTAACCCACGATTTCGTGCCGTTAATGACGTAAAAATCGCCGTCTTCGTCCGCGCGGGTTTTGAGGTTCGTCGCGTCGCTTCCCGCCTGCGGCTCGGTCAGGCAAAACGCGCCGAGCTTTTCGCCCTTCGCTAAAGGCACGAGAAATTTCTGCTTTTGTTCTTCCGTGCCGTAGCTCAAAATCGGGTAACAGCAAACCGAATTCGTGACCGACACAATGACGGCGACCGAGGCGTCGGCGCGCGCGATTTCTTCGAGTGCGACCGCGTAGGAAACCGTATCGAAACCCGCGCCGCCGTATTCTTCGGGAATAATCATCCCCAAAATACCGAGCTCCGCCAAGCCTTCAATTTGTTCTTTCGGGAATTTCTCCGCTTCGTCGTATTCCCGCGCGCGCGTCGCAATCTCGTTTCGGGCAAATTCCCTGACCGAAGACCGCACCATCAACTGTTCTTCGTTTAATTCAAAGTCCATAAAGTAATCGGTAATTAGCAATTGGTTTTATTTTACCAATTACCAAATACCAATTGCCAATTACCATTTAAACTTGTTCGCGCCAGCGCAGGACTTCGCTGCGGAGGATTGGATTTTGCTGGAAGCTGGCGGTTTGTCCCTGCGCGGCGGTCGCGCGCTGGATGTGCCAGTAGGAAAGTCCGAGCTTGCCGATTGAGCGCAGGTAAGCGCTTCGGGCGCGGAAATTTCCCGAAAATAACCCGCTCGCGAGCCACGCCGTCGAGCTAAAGGCGGAAGTCGCTTTTTGCAGATGTTCCTGCGGTATCAGCCCGCGCGCCACGTCGATTGCCAGCATTTCTTTCAGAATCTTGTTCTGCCGGAACATGACGTAGAAAGCGAACCCGACGAATATCAGGAAAAACGGGATTTCGAGGAAAAGATAGCCGAGAATAAAGCCTTCCAGACCGCCGATGACCGCCATGCCGTTCCAGATGGCGTGCAGCAAAACAGCGCAGCCGTAACCCATAATCGGCATTACCAATCGAACGACGATATTATGCGATTCGCGCGAGATTCCGCAGCCGATTCCGGTCATCGCTGTGAAAGTGACGTGTGCAAACGGCGACATAATACCGCGCACGACGAATAATACAGCCAATCCGCCGGCACCGTTTTCGAGAATTCCGCGACCGTAATAAAGCACGTTTTCAACGGTCGCAAACCCGAGTGCGATGACGCCCGCGAAAACAATCCCGTCGAGAATGTCATCAAAATATTTGCGGAAAAATATCAATAAAAGCACCAGCCCGACGCCTTTCGAGCCTTCTTCAAAAAGCGGCGCCGAAATAACTGCGCCAAATTCCGCGCCTAACAGACTGCCTAAAACCGTGTTGACAATAAACGAGACGATAACCGCGACCAGCGCGCCCCACGCAAAAGCGAGCGCGAGCAGCCACGACGGTTCCGGGTCGTAGCGGTCGAGCCAGACCAGCGGCAGAAGGTAGAACATCGCCGGAATAAACGCGACGACCGAAGCCATCACCGCCGATTCGATGCCGACGCTCGCAAACATCAGGAGCGAAACAATCAGCGAGAGAAAGATAATGACAAAAATAACGCCCGCAATAAGGACGTATTTTAACGTTTGATTCTGCTCCGGTTCGGGCAGGTATTCGACCGGAAGACTGCCCATTCCGAGACTTTGCAATGATTGTCTGAAATTCGCCGGCGGATTTTGAAAGACCGGCGGCTGCGGCGGATTGTAAAAATTCGGGTCGGCGGTCGGCGGTTGAAAAGAAGCCGGCGGCGTCTGTCCGAATTTCGGCGCAACCTGCGTCATTTGACTGCCGGGCGCGGATTCGGGCGCAATGTAAAATTGGGTCGCGATGTTTGCCTGATTTCCCTGTGGAATATTGAGCCGTGTTTCCTCGCTCTGGTTAGGCAAAACACTCGTCCGCTCAGATGTCGAAACCGCGTCTTCGATTTGCACGAATGCCGTCACGCCGTTTTTGCCGAACTGCACGCGGTCGCCCGATTTGAGTCTGGCGGATTGAATTTTTTCACCGTTCAGAATCGTGCCGTTCGTGCTCTGGTTGTCGGTCAGGTAAAAGCCGTCGGATTTGACTTCGATGTAGCAATGCTCTTTTGACGCGATTCTTTCGGTGAGGGCGTCAAACCGAATGTTGCACCGGTCGCCGCGACCGATGGTGAAAAAACCTTCGGAAAGTTCGAATCTCCGTCCGGCAAGCGAACCGGATTCAATATTCAGGAACAATTTCATACTGCAATCTTAAAAACAAAAAATCCAAAGTCAAATCATTGCCCGATTTTAACCCTGGATTTTCAAATTCATCGTTAAATTTTACTGCGGTTGGCTGGCAGTCGGCGACGGCACGTCACCGTTCTGACCGAAAACACGCGCCGAAAACGCGCCGTTCGAGCTGTTCAGACGATACCAGACGTTATCGGAGGGGCGAAAAACCGCAATGTCGGCACGCCCGTCGCCGTCGTAATCCGCCGCGACCGGCAAATCTTCCGCCAGCCCGAAACGATAAATCGAAACGGACGCATTCAATGTATTCAAAATATACCAGTTGCCTTCAGACGGGCGATAAACCGCCAAATCGTATTTGCCGTCGCCGTCGAAATCGCCCGAAACCGCCTTGTCGGTCGAAACGCCCCACTGCACTATCAGCGGCAGACTCGACGAGCTTTGCATAATGTACCAGGTGCCGTTTGCCGGGCGATAGATTGCCATATCGGCTTTGCCGTCGCCTTCGTAATCGCCGGTAAATGCAACGTCGCCGGTTTGTCCCCATTTCGTGATGCGGATGCCCAATGTGGTCTGATTGATATACCAGACGCCGGTCGAGGGACGGAACACGGCAATATCGGTTTTGCCGTCGGCGTCGTAATCGGCTTCGACCGGAACGTCGCCGTTCAAGCCGAAATTAACCGCCACGGCATTCGTCGGATTGCTGCTCTGGCGAATCCACCACGTACCGGTCGATGGTCGGAAGATTGCCAGGTCCGATTTTCCGTCGCCGTCATAATCGCCCGTCACCAGTTTGTCTGCGGCGAGTCCGAAATTGGTTTCCGAATAATTGCTGTTTGAGCTTTGCTCGATCTTCCACGTTCCGCTCGACGGCGTGTAAACGGAAAAATCGGTTTTACCGTCGGCGTCGAAATCAGAGACTGAATTTTTGAGCGGCGCGGTCGCGTTTGAAGCATCCAGCACTAACAGCCCGTTCGTCAAATCGCCAGCCAAAATTTTGTTTTCACCTAAAAACGGGTAAACCGCCCAGTCGCCGTCGTAGCTTGACGGCAAGGCAGAATTTTGCAAATTCGGGCTGCCGCAAATCATATCCCACGGCTCGGCATTTTTTAATGCCAGCTGTTCCTCCTCGGTCGGCGCAAATGCGGGCTGGAAAGTATCGTACTGTCCGATGCGTCTCGGGTCTGCCGGGTTTGAAATATCGAAAACCTGAAGTCCCGCCTGATACCACGCCACATAAAGTTTATTGCCCATCACGACCGGATTATGCGGCGTCACGGCGTTTAATCCTAAATCACTTGCCTTGATTGCTTTAACCAGCGTCGGAAGGGCGGGATTCGAAACGTTGTAAACGCGCACGTCGCCGTCGAATGTTTCGCGGCACGAGTAAAGATAATTTCCGTCTTCACTCGTCCAAGTACTGTGGTTCGTGCTGTTTCCGTTTATCGCGCCAAGCAGGGTCGGCGCCTGCGTCGCCAGATTGCTGATGTCGTAAATTTCTACTTTGCCGCCCCAGCCCGAGGTGTACATCCGGTTGCCGCGAATATGAAAAGCGTGAACCCAGGTTGCGTCCGTCGGGTTCAAATCCCATTTCAAAACGGGCGCCGCCGGATTGGTCACGTCGATAATTTTGATGATTTTCGTCGAACTTGAAAGCTGGTTGTAATTTTCGATTAAGTAGGTCTTGTCGTTCTGACTGATGACCATCATCTCGTGAATGATGGTGTGCCCGTTGCCGTGTGCCGGGTCAACCGTGCCGAGCAGAACGGGACTATACGGATTAGTCAAATCGACGATATGCACGCCGGCGCTGCCGCTGCCGCTGCCGATACCGAAATAACCGCGGTTGCCGACGACGATCGCCTCTAAAAATTGCAGGCTGTTACCGGGATTGTACCAGTTTGCCAGAACGGGCGCGTCCGGATTTGTAATATCGTAGATAAACGCGCCGTTACAGCCGTAACTTCCCTGCACGGCGATGTTTCCCTCGGCAAAAATGTCCGCAAATTTCCAAACGCCGCTGCCCGTCGCTCTTACCTGCGTGCAGTTAGGCGTAATTCTCGACCGCAGCCTGACCTTCTGTGCCGACGCGCCGAGGCTGAGCCCGAGGACTAAAGCAAAAAGGCAGAATAGCGGAACAGAAACCTTAAAATAATCAAATCTCTGAAAATTCATTTGTCCTCCGAAAAGTTAAAAGAAAAAAACACTTACCAAAGCAGATACTCATTCTTACCCGATTCCGTCAAAATAACAAGGTAAAAATGCTTTTTCTTTCTCTATTTACAACAGTTTAAGAAGCGGCTTGTTTTAAGACCAAATCGAACGTGCCGGGCGCGACCTTGCGAAAACGGCGGTTGCGGTTTAAGGAAACGGCAATCGAAATCGTCGGGTTTTCGCCCTTAAACTCCATTCCGCCCGAGACCAGCATATTGTAAAGCTCGTTGACGTGAAGCGGTCTTTGATATTCGCGGAGCAGCAAGGTGCAAGCCTGCGTAATCGTGCGGTCTGAAAACCGGTGACTGACCGGCTCGATATTCGGCGCGATTGACGGGATATTGCGCGAATTGTTGATGTACGAAACCGTATTGTTGCGGTAATTGTTCGGCTGATGATTCTGATTGGAGTTGTTGCCGTAATTATCCTGCTGATTGTTATAGTTATTTTGATTCATCCGCGACGAGCGCTTGATGTCCTGCGGAATGTCATAATCGTCGTCAACGCGGAAATTATTCGGAAGATTCCAGTTCGGCTTGCCGGTGCGCATCGTCGCCAAAAGGCTGTAAATTGCCTGTTCGGTCTGCGCCGCGCTGTTTTCGAGCGCCTCGATTTCCTGCCGCAGACGATTCGCCTCGCCTTCGACCTCATTCAGACGGGTAATCAGCCGCTGCTGGGCATTGCGCGTCTGGCGTAAACTTTGTTCAAGTGTTGCAATTAGATTTTCGTCCAATATAAACTCCTTATAAAATCAGATTTTATTTTTTCTCAACATCGCCAAAAAATCATAAATTTCCGCTTCGTTTTGTTTCGCTGCTTTCTCAAGCGCTTCTATTTCCTGCGTAATTCTTTCTTCATCATTTGTCGAATCTTTGTTATCCGACCTGATTTCTTGTCTTTTGGCAATCAAAGTCTGCTGCTCATTACG
>DASWRC010000263.1:0-9567 GCA_036403375.1 Pyrinomonadaceae bacterium | reverse complement strand
GCCGTTCGCCGCGCCGCCATGCGCGCACGCTCGCATCGAGACAGAAAATCAGCAGCATCAAATGAGACAATTGGGCGAGGAGCATCCACGGATTCGGCACCGCTATCGGATAACCGACACTTTCGCCGAAAAGCGTCACGTACCCGGCGGCGAATCCCGAGACGCTAAAGCAAACAAGCGAGAAGGCAAGCTGGTCACGCCGCGCGCGTTCCATGAGCCAAAAGCGAAAATGGATAATCCCGAGGGCGATGCAGGCGCCGCAAATCATCAAAATTCCGCTACTGACAATTCTCATATAAGACTTAATTATTAAAACGGGTACACGAAGATTATTAGTATTCTGCTTTAGTGTCAATCTTTGGCGTCCGGCGCCCGGACGTTCGGCAGAACCGCCGGCTCGACTACGAACCGCCAAATCCGGTTTGCTTCCGGATTCAACTTCTAATTACAGTGGGATGTATAACAAAACAAAAGGGAAAGGTAAAAAGTAACTTTCGCCCTTTGTTTTCTAAAACAGCTTTAAGCCGCGATTTTGAGTTTCTTCCAGTTTATCCAGAAAAACCTGTCGCCGGATTTCTTCCGCGCCGAGAACTTCAAAATGCGGCGTCATAACCTGAATATCGAGCCATGTCGCGCCGCGCGCTTTTAAGTGTTCGACGAGATGAAGAAGCGCAAATTTTGAAGCGTTTGAGCGAAGATGAAACATACTTTCGCCGCAGAATACGCCGCCCGCATCGACGCCGTAAAGTCCGCCGACGAGCTCCTCGTCGTCCCAGACTTCGACGCTGTGCGCGTCTCCGCTCGCGTGAAATTCGCCGAAGGCGCGGATAAATTCCGGCGTAATCCAGGTGCCGTAGCCATCGTTTCGACGGGCGCGCGCACACGCCTTGATGACGGCGTCAAAATCCTTGTCAATCGTAAAAGTAAAGCGCGTTTTGTTCCATTCTTTCCGCAAGCTTTTCGGCAGGTGAAGCCGCTCGAATTCTAAAATCGCGCGCTTTTCCGGGCAGTACCACGGCAGCGGAAGCCCGTCGATATGCCACGGAAAAATGCCGCGCCCGTAAGCATTGCGAAGATTTTCGAGCGTCAAATCGCCGCCGAAACCGATAATGTCGCGCGCGTTGTAATAATATTCGCCGAACAAAACCCATTCGGTAAATTCATGATTGCGCGGATTCGGAAAATTTATCTTCGACATTTTCTGGAACAAATCTGAAAAAACGCTGTGTAACGAAAATAGCAAATCTCGGAGGTAAAATAAATGAAAAATTTCATCGTCAACCTGTTTTCAAATCGTTTCGGAATCGTTCTGGCAGCCGTGAATGTCTGCTACTTCGCCGCCAAAAGTCAAAATATGACTAACGTGCCGCAAACATTCATCGGAAAGACTTTTATCAGTATGAATGTGCCCGCCTTTATTTCCACTCGCCTGTGCTATGAAATAGGAAATGCTTTTTTTGGAGAATTCGCTAATCCGGTGCTGAGCGTCAAACTCTTTTTATTTGCTTCATTTATCGTTCTCCAATGGCTTTTCATCGCGTGGATTGCCAAAACGCTCGCCGCAAAAATCCGCCTCTCGAAATTACAATAAATCACGCGATTTTGCGGTAAATTTCCAGATATTCGGGCGCGATTTTCTGAGCCGTAAACTCTTCTGCCAGCGCGCGGTTGTTTTCGCTCATTCGCTTGCGCAAATCTTTATCTTCAATGATTTGCGCAACTTTTTCGGCAACATCAGCCGCATTTTTCGGCTCGCAGAAAAGCGCATTTTCCCGCTCGCGCAAATAATCTGCCGCCGCGCGAATGCGCGTTGTCACGACCGGCAAGCCGAATTGCAGAGCGTTGAAAATCACCATCGGAAAACCTTCGATATGAAAGGTCGGAAAAACCAGCAAATCCGATTCGCGGTAGTATTCCTGCACCGCACGTTCATCGACATGACCGCGAAAATTGACGAATTCCGCAATTTTTAGCGCTTTTGCCAAATCTTCCGCCGGACCTCGGGTTTCGCCGCTCCCGAGAACTTCCAGACACACGCCGAAACCTTTTTCGCGTAAGATTGCGACGGCACGAATCGTCTCGATTAAACCTTTGGTCGGCACAAGGCGCGAAACGAAAATCAGACGAAACGGTTTTTCCTCGAAAGAGTTTTCCACATGTGGAAAACTCTTTCGAGGAAAAGTAGTGAGCGCATTCTTAACGACGAAAAACTTTTCTTCCGCGAATCCTGCGCCGACGAATCCGCGTTTTTCTTCCGACGATAAAAGCCCGACGGCGTCCGCCGTTTTGATTAAATAACCAATCAAAAACCGGAGCGCAAAATTCCCTTTTTTGAGTAAATCAACATCCGCGCCGTGAAATTTGAGAAAGATTTTCGTTTTACCGTTTTTCAGCCAAAAAAGCGAAAAGGCGTCGCGCAAAACGGATTTCGTTTCAAACGACGTGTTGATGTGAAACACATCAAAATTTTCCGCGCGCAAGCGCCGTCGAAATTTCTGCGCCGCTTTCCAAACCTGTGAGATTCTCCGAAAAATCGAGATGTTTTCGTCGTTGTGAAAAGTGTAAATTTCCTCTGAAACCTCGACGCCCAATCGTTCAAGCTCGCGAAGAAACGGCGGCTCGCACGCATTGATGCCGCCGCGCGCCGTTTTTTCGGGCATTCCGGCAAGCAGTTTCAGATTTTCGGCGGCAGATTTCAAATTATTGTTTCGTAAAGTTTTTTCAAATTTTCAAGATGCACTTCAATACTGAAATTTTCTCGCGCGTAAAGGTAAGCGCGGTCAGCCAAATCCCTTCTAAAACCTTTATTTTCGCCGATTTTGACAAGTTTTTCCGCGAGGTTCGCCGCGTTCCCGGTTTCGAAGATTTCGGCAAACTCGCCGTCGCCGGAAATTTCTAAAAGCGGCGCGATGCCGGACAAAGCAGCGGGCACACGGGCGAGCATCGCTTCAACCGCCGCAATGCCGAAGCTTTCGCTGCGCGTCGAGAGCACAAACGCGTCGAGCGCGTCGAGAATGTCCGCCACGTCGCGCCGCGCGCCGGTAAAATGAACGCGCTCCGCGATTTTGTTTTCGCGGCAAAACCGGACGCATTTTTCAAAATCGGAATTTGCCTGCGTGCCGCCGACGAAAACGAAATGCGCGCCGCTCACACGACGGAAAAATTCCGGCAGCGCGCGGCACGCCGTCAGATGGTCTTTGGTCGGTGTCGCGTAAAAGTTTCCGATCATTCCGAAAAGCAGCGCGCCGCGCGGGACACCGGTTTCAGCGCGAAAATCCTTGCCGCTCGGGATTAATCTTTTTTCGTCAACGCCATTGTAAACGACGTGAAAGCCGCGCGTCGTATCAAAATTTTCTTCTGCTCCGAGCCGCCGCAGAAATTCGCTGCTGACCGCAATATTGGCGCTCATGCGCGGAATCAGAAACCTTAAAACACGACGATTTTTCCGGTCGGGAATGTAGCCGTGAAACGTCAAAACGAGCTTTGCGCCGGTGCCGCGCGCGGCAAAAAAGGCGTGCAAGCCTTCGACCGCCTGGTGCGCGTGAACGATTTTGATGTTTTGCGCCCTGATAATTTTTCGCAGTTTCAGAACGAGCGACGGGTCGAGCGGCAGGCGGCGCTGAAGGCGAAAAAACGGTACGCCCGAAGCCCGAAAATCTTCCTCTAAACTGCCGCCGCCGGTCGCCGCGAACGAAACCTCAAGTCCGTTTTTTTCGGCGTTCCGGCAAACGTCAAGAACGAGCATTTCTGCGCCGCCGCCGTTTAGTGAATCTAGAATATGCAAAACTTTCATCCCGGGTAATTTGAGGCGATTTTGTTGCGTTTTCGCAATGACAAGAAGCGAAAAATTTGGTTTTATTATAGTTAGAAGTTTAGAAATGGACAAAGACCGTCAAAAAGGGGAAGTTTTCGCCTTCGTTCCGTCATACAATCACGCGCCATATATCGAGAAGTGTCTGAATTCAATCATCGGTCAAACTCTGCCGCCCGCAAAGCTGCTCGTGATTGACGACGGTTCGCGCGACGATTCGCCCCGGATTATCGAACGCGTGCTGAAAAACTGCCCGTTCGACGCAGAGCTAATGGTGCGCGAAAATCGCGGTCTGTGCAAGACTCTGAACGAGGGATTATCTTTAAGCGCTGGCAAATATTTCGCTTATGTCGGCTCGGACGATTACTGGCTGCCGCGCTTTTTTGAAGAGCGCGTGAAATTGATGGAAAGGCGCGAATCGGCGGTTTTAGGTTTCGGACACGCGTTTTTTATTGACGATAACGACCAAATATTCGGCGCCTCGACGGATATTGATGAAGATTGGGCGCAGTACGCGGACGGCAATCCGAGTTTGATGCTGCTCAACGGCGGCTCGCCCGTCAGCTCGAGCGTTTTTTACCGCCGCTCGGCTCTTGAAAAGGTTTCGTGGAACGAGGACGCGCGGCTCGAAGACTATGAAATGTACGTCCGGCTGGCGACTTTCGGCGATTTTGCGTTTGACCCGCAGGTGCTTTCCGTCTGGCGTTATCATAGTTACAATACCAGTAAAGACCTTGTTTTAATGCACCGCGAAGTAATCGAAGCGCAAAATCGAAACATCGAGTTTCTGGGCGTCAGCCGCGCCGAACTGGACAAGTTTCAAGCGCGGATAAAGTTTCGCAACACGAGAATTTTACTGCAAAACGGCAACAAGCGAGAGGCGCTTAAATTAGGCAAAGAAAGCTGGCGCAGCGCCGGTTCGGCGAAAGAAATCGGCAAGGCGCTGGTGCATCTGGCGCTGCCGAAAAGCGTGCTTGACGCGTACCGGAAGCGAAAGCGGGAAAAACAGGCGGCGCGATATCTGACGGATAAAAATGAAAAATAGAACCGCTGCCGAGATTAGAGAACATTACGAAATCGAGAAACGAATCGCCGAAAGATTGCGACACTCGACTCCCGAGGAACGTAAAAATCTTTACACCGAGGCGTATGACGAGCTTTTTCAAAAAGTTCCATTTCTGGTCGAGGACAATTATTCGCCCGCCGAAAAGCAGAAACAAGTTGATAAGGAAGTCGCGCGGCTACAGCCATTTCTTAACGAAAACAGCACGTATCTCGAAATCGGTCCCGGCGATTGCGCGGTGGCTTTTGCGGTTGCCGGGCAGGTGAAAAAGGTTTACGCCATCGACGTTTCGAGCGAAATCACCAAAACGGCAAACGCGCCCGCGAATTTTAAGCTGATGCTGTCGGACGGCAGCAGCGTGCCGCTCGCGCCCGCCAGCATCGACATCGCATTCAGCAATCAATTGATGGAGCATCTGCACCCGGACGATTCTTTCCGGCAGCTGGAGAATGTTTTTCGCGCTTTAAAGACGGGCGGCACGTATTTCTGCATTACGCCAAATCGCCTGAGCGGTCCGCACGACGTTTCACGCGACTTTGACGCGACGGCGACCGGACTTCACCTGAAGGAATACACGGTCACGGAATTGGACGCGCTTTTTCGCCGGGTCGGGTTTTCAAAAACGCGGGTTTGTCTCGGCATCGGCGGAATTTTTCTGCCTGCGCTGCCCTACAAAATCGCCGAAACGCTGCTCGACCGGCTGCCGCCGCGCGTTAGAAAATTGCTGACTTTTAATAAAGTCGTGAGATTCCTGCTGGGCGTTAAACTGGTCGGCACAAAATAGTTTTGCCAATTCAAATCGGCAGCGGGCGCAGGAGAAATATTTTTGTCAACGGAAACCGAAAAATCAACCGAAATCACATACATCAAGCCGGGCGGTTCGTGGCTGGAGTTGGATTTAAAGGATTTTTGGACCTATCGCGAGCTGCTCTATTTTCTGACGTGGCGCGACGTTAAAGTGCGTTACAAACAAACGGCAATCGGCGTCGTCTGGGCGATTTTGCAGCCGGTTTTGACGACCGCGATTTTTACCTTGATTTTCTCGACCGTGACGCGTTTCGAGTCGCAAACCGTGCCGTATCCGCTGTTTGCGCTGAGCGGTTTTCTCGTCTGGCTGTTTGTTTTTAACTCGATAAGCTTTGCCGCCGGCAGTTTGGTCGGAAACTCGAATCTGGTGACGAAAATCTATTTTCCGCGTCTCATTGTGCCGATTTCGGCGACGCTTTCCGGACTTTTCGATTTGCTTTTCGGCTTTGCCGTGCTCGCGGCGATGATGATTTATTATGTTTCAAAAGGCGCAATCGCGCCGTCGTGGCAAATATTAAGCGTGCCGCTTTTTATTTTTTTAGCGGTTTTGCTGGCGGTCAGTTTGGGAAATCTTTTTTCCGCCCTGAACGTACGTTTCCGCGACGTGAAATTTGCGCTGCCCTTCGCGCTGCAGGTCTGGATGTTTGCTTCGCCGATTTTTTATCCGCCCGAAATCCTGTCGGAAAGGGCGCGCTTCCTGCTCGCGTTCAATCCTTTGACGGGAATTTTGCAGGGCTTTCGCGCCGCGCTTTTCGCGCAGGAATTCGACTGGCTGACCATCGGAATCTCGGCGGCGATGACGCTGGTTTTAATGCTCGTCTCGCTCTTTGTTTTCAAGCGAATGGAAGACGATTTCGCGGATATGATTTGATTTTTAACGCCATGCGCGCAGCGGCGCGAAGGCGCATTGAAATTTTATAATTATTTTTTTGCGGCTTTGCGGCTTCGCGCCGCCGGCGTTAAATTGTTTTGTAAGTGAACGTAATTAAAGTAGAAAATCTATCGAAGCTCTATCACCTCGGCGGCGCGCGGCATAATTCGCTGCGCGATGCGATTGCGAGTTTTGTGAAAAATCCGCGCCGCGATAAAAAGAACGAGCTGTGGGCGCTGAAAGACATCGGTTTCGAGGTCAAAGATGGCGAAGCGCTCGGCATTATCGGGAGAAACGGCGCGGGCAAATCGACGCTCTTGAAGATTCTCTCGCGCATCACGCGCCCGACGCGCGGCACGGCAGAAATTCACGGGCGAATCGGCAGTCTTTTGGAAGTCGGGACGGGTTTTCACAGCGAGCTTTCGGGACGCGAAAACATCTTTTTGAACGGCGCGATTCTCGGGATGAAGCGCGCCGAAATCGAATCGAAATTCGACGAAATCGTCGCTTTTTCCGAAATCGAAAGATTTATCGACACGCCTGTCAAACATTATTCTTCCGGCATGTACATGCGGCTCGCGTTTTCGGTCGCCGCGCATCTCGAACCGGAAATCCTGATTATCGATGAAGTGCTCGCGGTCGGCGACGTCGCTTTTCAGAAAAAATGTCTCAACAAAATGCGTGAGGTCGGGCGCGCCGGGCGAACCGTTCTGTTCGTCTCGCACGATATGCAGGCGGTTTCGCGACTGTGCAGCCGCGCGATTTGGCTGAAAGACGGGCAATTGATTAAGACGGGCGAGACAAGCGAGGTTATCAACCAATATCTGCACGAGCAATCGCAATCGGGCGCGGAAAAATCGTGGGAAAACGCGCCCGCCGCGCCCGGCGACGAATTTACGCGATTGCGGCGCGTGCGCGTTTGCGATAAAAGCGGCAAAACTAACGCTTCGCTCGACATTCGCCAGCCAATCGGCATCGAGATGACGTACGAAGTTTTGCAGGACGGGAAAGTGCTGGTTCCGAATTTTCATTTTTACAACGAACAGGGCGTCTGTATTTTTATCTCGCACGATTGGTTTGACCGGTGGCGCACGACGCCGCGCGAAAAGGGCGAATATACGAGCACGTGCTGGATTCCGCCTAATTTTTTAGCGGACGGCAGCGTTTCGGTGACTGTCGTCGTTTCGACTTATCTTCCACTGGAAGTTCACTTTAGCGAATCGGACGCGGTTTCTTTCACGGTCGTCGATAGTTTCGAAGGCGACGCCGCGCGCGGCGATTACGGCGGACCGATGCCCGGCGTCGTGCGCCCGATTTTGGATTGGGAAACGAAGTTCAAACGGTGATAAAACGGCGTTACGGTTTATCACCGGGAACGTGAATTCAAATGGAAATCCATAAAAAGCTCAAAACCGCCGCGCGCGTTATAAAGACGGGAGGATGGTCGGCGCTCAAAGCGAAAATCCGGCGGCGGCAGCGCCAAAAGCGTGAAGCCGGAAATTATCAGGAATGGATTCAAAAGCACCGGCTGACGAAAACCGACCGCGCTCGAATGCGCTCGGAAATCGCTCGTTTCGCGCATCGACCGCTCGTTTCAATTCTCCTGCCCGTTTACAATATCGAGGAAAAATTCCTGCGCGCCTGCATCGAGTCGGTTGGCGCGCAGATTTACGAAAACTGGGAGCTGTGCATCGCCGACGATTTCTCGACTGCGCCGCACGTGCGGCTTGTTTTGGAAGAATACGCGCGAAAAGATAAAAGAATTAAAATCGTTTTTCGCAGCCGAAACGGTCATATTTCAGCCGCGTCGAACTCGGCGCTCGAACTTGCAGCCGGCGAATTTACCGCGCTTCTCGACCACGACGACGAGCTTTCCGAGGATGCGGTTTTTTACGTCGTGAAGGAAATCAACCAGTTTCCGGACGCCGGTTTCATCTACAGCGACGAAGACATGACCGACGCGGAAAACACGTATTTTCTGCCGAAATTCAAACCCGACTGGAGCCTCGATTTTTTTTATTCGGTCAATTACGTGACGCATTTTGCGGTTTACCGCACCGCAATTTTGCAAAAAATCGGCGGTTTTCGCCGCGGGTTCGAAGGCAGTCAGGATTACGATTTGACGCTGCGATTTATCGAACAAATCGATGAATCGCAAATTCGTCACATCCCGAAAATTCTTTATCACTGGCGCGTCGTTCCGGGTTCGGTTTCATTTTCCGCCGATGCCAAGCCTTACGCTTATGAACGCGCGCGCGCCGCTTTGCGCGAACATTTCGAGCGCACTGAAAAACCGGCAGTCGTCACGCGCGGAGTTTACGAATTTAACCGCGTTCGTTACGAATTACCCGCCGCGCTGCCGCGCGTCAGCCTGATTTTGTCGGCAGACTCGGATTTCGAAACAGCGAAAAACGTCGTCGGATTTTTAGATGAAACCGCTTACGAAAATCTCGAAACGATATTAATTTGCCGCGCGCCGCGCGATTTGTATTTTTCGGACAATGTAAAAGTAATCTTTCGCGAAAATTTATCGAAAGCCGAGAGTCTGAATCGTGCCGCCGCCGAATCGGGCGGCGACGTTTTATGTTTTGCCGACATAAATTTACGCCCGCTTTCAAAAGATTGGTTAAAGGAATTGACGGCGTTTGCGGTTCAGTCGGAAATCGGCGCGGTCGGCGGGAAAGTTCTCGCGCCCGATGAAACGATTTCCGGCGGCGCGTTCGTTCTGGGTTTTGAAGAATTAGCGCGCGCGGCAAACCTTGATTTGCCGCGCGACGCCGACGAAGGCTTGTATCGAACGCGCGTTACCGGTAATTTTTCGGCGGTTTCCGCCCGGTGCCTCGCAGTCCGCCGCGCGGCTTTTGTTGAAGCCGGCGGTTTTGATGCGGAAAATCTGCCGGATTCGCTTTTTGACGTTGATTTTTGTCTAACGCTCGGCGCGCGCGCGGGGCGAATCGTTTTTACGCCTTACGCGGAACTTAGAAAAACGAAAAAAAACGATTCGCCGGTAAAATC
>DASWRC010000262.1:0-10398 GCA_036403375.1 Pyrinomonadaceae bacterium | reverse complement strand
TTATTTGCCGCCGTCGAAAAAGAGCTTGCCAATCCGGCATACAAACCGCAGCCCGACGAAGCAAGTCTCAGGCGTTTTCAAAATTTTCTGTCGAATCAGAGCTTAGCGGTTTCGCCGACCGTCGCGGCGCCCGGACTATCACAGCACGGACAGCTTCGGGCATTCGATTTCAAAATCCGGCAGGGAAATCAAATCATCGCGACGACCGAATCTTCGACGATAAAATCGGTCTGGGACGCTCAAGACTGGACGCGAAAACTGAACGCGGCGGTGACAGGGGCGAGCCGCAAATTCGCCGGACCGCTCGCCGCGCCGCGCGAGCCGTGGCATTATACATACATTCCTTGAGGACACGCGGGAAAAAAGTCGCAAAAACGCCGGTTTATTAAGCCACTTGAAGTTAATCTAAAATCGGTTCCCACGTTCTGCCGTACAAAATCCAGCTTTGCCCGGTTTCGTTGTTTGTCAGAAAATTAAAATCGTCTGCTTCGGAATATATTTGATACTTCGGCGTCGTGTTCGTTGACGATGCGGGCAGCCCGCCGCGCACTTCGAGCGGATACCATCTTCTTCTTCCGGTTGTTGTGGTATCGAAAAAATAGCTTTTGCCCGTAAACCTATCGAGTTTGACGACAAGCAGACCGGTTTGATTCATTGAAACTAATTGATACCGGGCGGTATCAGACAAGATAATTAGCGGTTTATTAACATTTCCGGTCGCCGGGTAGTTTTGCGCGTATGCGCCGCTGCCGCAAATAATAATAGTCAACAGGATAAAAGTTATTTTCATAATCGTCTCTCCGCTTCGTAAGACACGCGAAAGACTATGATTTGTTTCAAAAATCTGCCGCCCTCTAATTTAAAAAAAGACGGCGCAGCTGATTATCAGCTGCGCCGTCTTTTTTACGTTAGTTTAACGCGTTTTGCTGCTACTACTACTACTGCGTAACCGGCGCTAATGCAGAATTGACTTCAATCTTCATGAAGCTGCCCTGCGCGCTGGTGTTGATGACGCGAATAGTCGTGCCCGTTTTCGGAACAATGACACCGGCGGCGGCGGTTTCCGCGTACCAGTAGGTGTTGTTGTCGTTGAATTCGGTAACAGCCGGAAGCGACGGGATATTCACTAAGAATCCACACGTCGTCGTGGTCGTCGTGTTCGGAGCTGTGCCGGTTGTTACAGGAGCTAAACACGATTCCGGTTGAGAAACAGCGCCAGTCAGCGTTCCGCGGAAGGGAATGCTGATTGCGTCGGTCGGCTTTAATCCAAAGGTCGAATCGAAAGCCTGAATACGACTTGTCCACGGCGCGAAGTTCCACAAGCCTCCGCCCATCGGAAGCTGACGGCGGCGGAGCGGTTCGGGATGCGCGTCGATGGGAAGAATGAGACCTTCGCCGCGGTGCAGACTCGTGTTGTTATTCGCCTGCGTCGTGTCCCAATAGGTGACGAGAAGACCATCCTGATACGGATAGTGGTCGACCCAATTACCATACGGCGTAATTCTGCCGAACGTGTACGGTCCGGTTTTTAAGCCTTCGTCGTATGTGCGATATTGTCTGTATTCGGCGATGTAATAATGCGCCGCGTTGGTTTTTTCGAGACCGTTGGTCGCCTTAAAGCCGTTCGGCGTCCAGCCGTTGGCGCCGTTTTCGGCGTTGTCGATTGCCACCCCGTTAAGCGTGATTTCGTCGGCGAGAAAACCGTTGAGCGTCGTGTATTCGTCGGTTTTGTAGCGCAGGCGAAGCTGCACGCTTTGGTTCGCGTACGGCGTCAGATTGAAAGACGCCAATCTCCAGCCGTTCGGGGCATTGGTCGCGTTCGCGGTCGAACCGGTAATGCCGTTGCCGAGGTTCTTGCTGTTCGGATTCGTCGTTGTCGTCAGCGCCGACTGCGTCCCCGAAGCGTTGGTATAAGTTCCCGCCAAATTTGTCCAGCTTGCGCCGCCGTTATTGGAAACCTGAACATACGCGTAATCCCAGTTTGATTCAATCTGGTAGTTGAGACGCATATTCAGCGTCGAGGTTCCGCCCGGAACGGTGATTGTTCTGGTCAGAGTGGTGTCGCCGCTGTCGGCTTTTCCGCCCCACCACGCGTACGTTCCGTACTGGAGCGCGCCGATTGACGGGTCATAAAGGAAAAGGTCGTTTTTGTCCGGCGGCAGAGTGACGATAACCGCCTGCGCTTTCTTGGTGTTGGTTTCCGCCGGTCCGAGCTTGTGTTCCGAATAAACGCCGGTCGAAGCCGTATCGAAATTCGACCAGCCGAGCTGGATTTTGTCCCACGCGCCGAAATCGCCCGGATTCGAGCCGATGTCGCTCTGACCGCTGCCTAAGTATGAGCCGCTCGACATAATCGTCCAGAAACCGGTCGAGTTGTCGCCGCCGTTGGTGTCGTAGTGGTCGGGCAGACCGAGGTCGTGACCGTATTCGTGCGCGAAAACTCCGAGTCCGCCGTTTTCCGGCTGAACCGTGTAATCGCCGACGTAGATGCCGGTGTGATTTACAGCGTAAGCGTCCTGAACCGTCGCCGCGCCGGCATTGGTCGTGTTGATGCCTTTAACGGCTGCGCCCGACGAGCTAAATGTGCCGCCGTTCGGGTTCGCGCCCCAGCCGCCGCCGAACTCGACGCCGCCGTCCTTGTTGAAGGACGGACCGGTGACGGTGGCGAAGTTGTACCACGCCTGCCAGCGATGCGACCAGATAGCGTTTGCGCCCTGTGCGCCGCCGCCGGTTTCTTCGCCCGCGCCCGAATGGACAATCTGGAAGTGGTCGATATAACCGTCCGGCTCGTCAAAGTTGCCGTCGTTGTCGTAGTCGTAACGGTCCCATTTGTCGAAGGTTTTCAGGTAATCGGTGACTTCCTGCAAGGTTTTGCCCGCCGCCAGCTGGTCGCGCGTCCAGATGTTGACGGCGTCGGCGATGAACGTCCATGCCGCCGCGTCGCCTAAGCCGTTGTTGCCGTAGCGCGCGCCGTTGAACGGAACTTTGACCCATTCGGTGACGCTGCCGTTGATTGTGTAGCGACCGGACGACTGCGTCTGGTAGTAATTGACCATCTGGTTGAAATAAATATCTTCGAAGTGCGCGCGGTCGTAGTCGGCTTGCCAGATGGTGTTGTTGTCGAGGGCGCGATTCGGTTCGGGCATCTCGTTATGAATCGGTCCGTTGTAGGTCGGAATCCCGGCGGTCGTCGCCGTCTGGTTGCCGTACTCGGCTAAGATAACGAAAACACGGTCGTTTCTTTCGAGCGACATTTCGACGTATTGACCTTTCGCAACCTGCTGCACTTTGCCGTTGATTTTTTTACCGGCAATTTTCTGCTTCAAAGCTTCCTGGCGGCGCTTGTCGCGTTCGGCGGCTTTCGGCGACTTGAAATTGTCGCCGTCGCGTTTGATGCTGTCTTCCGTCTCGTCCGTCGAGTTTTGGACGAGGTTTAAGCCTTCCGACGCGTCGTCATCCTGTCTGTAAATCTGAGCGTTGACAGACAGCGAAACGGACGGAGCAAATATCGATAAGATTAAAAGCAAAGCTGCCAACGGTGATGGGGCTAAGCGTTTAGATGCAAATTTCATAAAGTGGTTTTTATCTTCTCCTAAATTAAAAATCGAGTTATTTTGGATAAATTGTCCATGAAGTGGACACAGTAATATCCGCGATTGGGAATTGAACGTACATAAATAAATTTAACTCTTACCTTGATTCGGCGATTGCAAATTTAAGGGGAATAAGTTTCAGCCGGTGAATCGGTTAAATTGTTACCAGTTTTTCGCAACCATAGATGTAAGCTATTGACTGCGAGTTGTAAACGTAATATTTTTCAATCAGATAATATTAAAAAATGATTGTCAAGCGACTTTGCTCCGGCATAATGTAAAGATTTGTATAGCCCCGGCGGCGGGAGACTTTCAAAGAAACAAATAAAACAGCTTAATTCATAGATTTCGGATTCAAGCCCGCAGGAGAAAATGCAATGAAAATTTACTTTTCGATTGGTTTAATTTTGGTGTTATGCCCGACGGTTTTCGCGCAAAACAAAAATTCCGGGAACGCTTCAAAAAACAATTCGATTGCGCTGGAGTCCTGCGAAGTTCCCGGTGCCCAGCCGGACTCGAAGGAAAAAGCGCTCTGCGGCACGTACGAGGTTTTCGAAAATCGTGCGCTTCGACGGGGACGCAAAATCGGGCTGAAAATCGTCGTTTTTCCCGCGACCGGGCAGAACAAGATGCCCGACCCGGTATTTTACATCGCCGGCGGACCCGGCTCGTCCGCTACCGAAGACGCGCCGTATGTCGCGGCGGATTTATTGAAGGTTCGCGAAAAGCGCGACCTTGTTTTTCTCGACCAGCGCGGCACGGGCGGCTCGCACCCTTTGAACTGCACGTTTTTCAACGCGGCGGATTTGCAAAGCTATCTCGAACACTGGAATCCGCCCGAAGACGTTAAAAAATGTCGCGACGAGCTGGAGAAGAACGCCGACCTCAAGCTTTACACGACGACGATTGCGATGGACGATTTGGACGAAGTGCGCGCCGCGCTCGGGTTTGACGAAATCAACATCGACGCCGGTTCATACGGCACGCGCGCCGCGCAGGAATATATCCGGCGGCACGGCGCGCACGTTCGCGCGGCGCATCTGCACGGCGTTTCCGTGCCCAGCCAGTTTATGCCGAGAGATTTTCCGCAGCATACCGAACGCGCGCTGCAGGGCGTCCTTGACGAATGCCTGGCAGACGAAACCTGTCGCGGCGCATTTCCGAATATTCGCGCCGAACAGCGGGCGGTGCTCGAAAAATTAATCGCGGGACGCGTCGAAACGGAAGTCAAAAATCCGGCGGACAGTAAACTCGTGCGCGTGAAACTTTCGCGCGATTTAGCCGCCGAAGCCATCCGCTATATGATGTATTCGACGTATTGGTCAAGCCGCGTTCCTTTATTCCTGCATTTAGCCGCCGCGGGCAACTTTACACCGCTTGCCGAAACCGCCATTCTTTACCGCCGGGAGCTGGTCGGCGCGGGCGCGACCGGGCTTTATCTGTCCGTTACTTGCGCCGAAGATTTGCCGTTTATCAAGCCCGGCGAAGGCGAGAAGGATACGGAAAAAACGTTTTTAGGCAGTTACCGTTTGCGTCAACAGCGCGAAGCCTGCGCCGTCTGGCGGCGCGGCATCGTTCCGAAAGATTATGCCGAGCCTGTTCGTTCCGCCGTTCCAATCCTGATAATGACCGGCGAATGGGACCCGGTGACGCCGCCGCTTTACGGCGATATGGTCGCCAAAAATTTTCGGAACAGCCTGCACATCGTCGTTAAAAGCGGCGGTCACGGCTTCGGCGGGCTTGACGGGTTGGACTGCGTGACGAATCTGATAGCGGAGTTTTTCGACCGCGGCAGCGTTAAAGGACTCGATAGTGCGTGCGTCAAAAATATCCGGCGACAGGGTTTTCAATTAAAGCTGCCCGAACCGCAAAATTAACCTTTCGCTCTGGTTTTAGACTTTTTAAGTAATACAAAACCGGCAGGCTGTTCTATTTCAAAAATGCTTGCCTTGCCCGAAGGAAAAGAGCTAAACTTTAGAAAATAAATTCGGTTGCCGGGCGCAGCGTATTTCGACGCTTTTTATCGAATTTATCCATACAATTTACGGACACGGGTTGGGGAAATGAAATTTAAAACCGATACTTTATTGGAGCAGTCGCGGCTTGACGAGAGTCACAGCTCATTCAGCTCTGCCGATAAAACTTTTGACGACGAACGGGCGGCGGCAAAAGTTTTTTCTACTTTAAAGGCAAAACTGCTCGATGCGGACGAATGGAACGCCCATGCGATGCTTTCCTCGTTCGAGCTTTTTGACGAGCGCGGGCAGCCGCTGACGACCAAAAAATTAGCCGCCGGCGGCTTTTTACGAATTTTGCTGACCGGCACAATGAAATACGACTGGGTGCGCATCGTCGATATTTATGAAGCGCCGGACGAATTTATCATTTCGGTTAAACCGACCTTTGACCCGACCGCCGAAGCGCCGGACAAATCGGTGATTTCACACTTTTTTACCGCCGAATCAACCAACAATTTCTGTCTTGTGCGGCGCGGCGACCGCGTAACGCTGTGCGTTATCGGGTTAAATGAAAAAATGAACGCCCGCGCGACGGAAAACACGCTCGAAACGGTTCGCAACGCGGCGGTCAATCTCGGCTCTTACCTCGGCGTGCAGCGCGGCGAATGGGAAAAGTTTTGTCATCATTTTATGGAAGACTTTGCCGAGGGGCGGGCGGCTTAAGGTTTATTTCCGTCAAAGACGAAGGTGAAAAATTACACTTACGATGCAGTGGTAATCGGTTCGGGTCCGAACGGTCTGGCGGCGGCGATTTATCTCGCCGAGCGCAGGCTTTCGGTGCTGGTCGTCGAGTCGGCGGAAAAAATCGGCGGTGGAATGCGTTCCGAAGAAATCACTCTGCCGGGATTTGTTCACGACATCTGCTCGGCGATTCATCCTTTAACGGTCGCCTCGCCTTTTTTTCAAACTTTGCCCTTAGCGGATTTCGGGCTTGAATTTATCCAGCCGCCCGCTTCGGTCGCGCACGCGCTCGACGACGGAACCGCCGTAATGCTCAAAAGCAGCGTCCGTGAAACCGCTGCCGGTCTCGGCATGGACGCGGCAGGTTATAAACGGCTCGTCGAAGTTTTGGCGCGTAACTTTGAGGTGCTTATACCCGACTTGCTCGCGCCGCTGCGGTTTCCGCGCCGCAATCCTTTTTTGATGGCGGCTTTCGGGCTTAAATCGCTGACTTCCGCCGAGAATCTGGTCAATCATTATTTCAAGGAAACGCGCGCGCGCGCGCTTTTTGCCGGAAACGCGGCGCACTCGATGATTCCGCTCGACACTGTGCCGAGCGCGGCTTACGGGTTGGTTTTGCTGCTCACCGGTCACGCGCTCGGCTGGGGCTTCCCGCGCGGCGGCGCGTATAAAATCGCCGCCGCGCTTTCGGGTTATTTTCTTTCCTTAGGCGGCAAAATCGAAACCGGATGGGAAGTCAAAAACATCGACGAGCTGCCGCCGTCGAAAGCCGTCCTGTTTGACATTACGCCGCGCCAAATCGTGCGGATAGCCGGGCACCGCTTGCCCGATTCATATCGCCGGCGGCTCGAAAAATTCAAATACGGCGCGGGTGTTTTTAAGATGGATTTTGCGTTATCTGAGCCGATTCCGTGGAAAGCAAAGGAATGTTTTGAAGCCGGAACGGTTCACGCCGGCGGCACTTTCGAGGAGGTCGCCGCTTCGGAGAGCGCGCACGCGGAAGGGAAAATTTCGGATAAACCGTTCGTTTTAGTCGCGCAGAACAGTCTTTTCGATTCAACGCGCGCGCCCGAAGGCTGTCACGTCGGCTGGGCTTATTGCCATATCCCGCACAACTCGCCCGTCGATATGAGCGAGATAATCGAAAACCAAATCGAGCGTTTCGCGCCCGGCTTTCGCGACTGCATTCTCGCCAAAGCGACGAAAACCGCGCCCGAAATGGAACGCTGGAACGCTAACTACGTCGGCGGCGACATCAATGGCGGCGCTGGTATCTTGAGCCAGCTTTTTACGCGTCCCGTCGCAAAACTCAATCCTTACGCGATGCCGACGACAGGCTTTTATATCTGCTCGTCATCGACTCCGCCCGGCGGCGGCGTGCACGGAATGTGCGGTTATCACGCCGCAAAATCGGCTTTTGAGAGAGAATTCAGTTAAGGATTTTAATAGCTTCGCTCAATCTTTCCGGCAGTTTAATGCAGAATTTTTTGTCGAATAATCCTGTTTTCTTCGTCCGATACTTGTTTTTCCGCACCCATCATTTGTTTTTCTGCATCCGACGACTGTTTTTTTCAATCCGATGGTTGTTTTTCTCCATCCGATTACTGTTTTTCTGTATCCGTGAGTTGTTTTTCCGTATCTGTTTATTGTTTTTCTCAATCAGATTATTGTTTTTCTTTATCAAATAGTTGTTTTTTGCTGCAATGCCGATTTTAATTTAAGAATTCCTGCGGATTGTCTTCGATTGCGAGCGGTGCGTCGAACGGTTTCGATTCTTCTTCGAGACTCCAGATTTCAAACAAAACCGGCGGACATTCCATGATAAAGCGCGACGGTTTTTGCAGTACGACCTGGCGCGAGTATGAAAAGTAGTTGATTTTGATTATTTAAAGCGTGAGCTTTCACTGTGGATCGATTAGTTAAATAATTTTAAATTAACTCTATCTATTCCTATAGATTCTCCAATCAAATTTGATATATCAACTACCGCACCATGTTCAATGAAAACATTATAGAACCTCTTAGAATTATTCCCCCAATAAATCATTGCACAAGCCATTGGTGCGCCTTTTCCACCATTTTTGCCATTTTCCAGAAATTTAAGCCGCGTATCATAAAGAAAACAAATATTTCTTGCTTTTGTAAAAACATATTTTTTCCAATGACTAGTATTTGCAGCAATTGGAACAAGCGCCAACACCTCAGAATTGTATTCAGAATTAGCATGAGCACATCGTTCGAGCCAATTTTTAATTGAAGTGCCTCGTGCTTTATCAATTCCATAAGGAGGATTTACATAAATAGTTGGATAATTCCAAGATTCTTTTAATCCGTCATACTCAGGTAAGGAATATTCAACTCGTGCTCCAACAATAGAATGTTTGTTTGAACATGGATCCAAATGAATCTGACCATTAAGCACATCTTTAGCCGCCTTTACATACTTATGTGGTGTTCCCCAATGTTGGCTTAATGTATTTATATTTCTACCGGCAGTCATTTCAATATTTGTTCCCAATTTTTATTTTTTAGTTCATGTAATTCTAATTTTAAAGTATCAATTGTTTTTCCAGAAGGGGAAATAACATTAAACCAGCCTTCGATCTCTGCTAAGTTTTCCCGAAAAAACCTCAAAAGCATTTTGTCTGCCTTCAAACTCATTTGAACTTTAGTAAATTGATTTTTCTTTTTTTCAGCAGTGTAACTTGCATGAAAAGCCTCTTTTATAACTTCATGTTCTAATATAGGATTTAATAAAAGTTTTTCAATAAAGTGAGAAAGACCATTATCTGTTAAAAATAGAAGCCAGTCATATGATTGAGCTAACACTTTCATTTCTTTATTTTGATTATCTGCTGTAAACCAATTTCCATGATTGCTGACAATACCAACTGTCAAAATAAATCTTCGTAGCAACTCTACGTCATTAGAGTAAATTACTTCCTCCATTAACTCAGTATATGGTTTTGAAATTATAGTCCCATCGCTTCTATATATTAAACCTTGCATTACGCCTGCCTCGTCTCTCACTTTTTGCAAAGAAGAAATAGTCTTTGCAACATAAGCTCCTTGTTTGGCTTTTTCAATTGTTTGAGGACCCTTTTTCATTCCTTCTTCTATTCCTACTCTTTTACATTCAAAAATGGCATATGCTTTCTTTTTTTGTTCATATACTCTTAAGATAAAATCATTGTCAACTTGATTATCAAAACTACAAAGTAAAAATGATTTTTCGCTAACTGCAATAGTGCAGGCGTTCCGCAATGTAAGTTCCTTTGATAGTAAATAAGATGACTTAGAAGTAAAGGACTTTAAATCAATACCATTTTGAGTGAGAATCTTCAGAACTTTATTTGAAGAAATTGAAGTGCCATCATTTTTAATATGAACTTCGTAAGTTTCCATAACAGGATGTAACGAATACTCTACATTATGAGTAATTTCGGGATTTCCATACTCGCCAACGCCCCTCTCAATAGAAATCGAATCATTAAGTTCCCAAGACTTTAAAAGGTAAAATGTAATAATTTCAACCATTGTACCTAATGCTCTTCCAGCAGCTTTTTTTGAATCTTTGGCGTAATGGAAAATGTTTTCTTGTAATACTTTCTGTAGCTTGTCGACGGATTCATATGCCATATTTTTATATTTCTAAAGACACTTTCTATACAAATATTTAATAACAATATTTAATTGTAACACCACAGTTTTAACCATTTCACTTGTTAAACCAACAGATTTTAATTGAGAAACTCCTGACTTTTTTCTTCAAGTTCAAGCGGTGCGTCGAACGGTTTCGATTCTTCTTCGAGACTCCAGACCTCAAACAAAACCGGCGGGCATTCCATGATAAAGCGCGACGGTTTTTGCAGAACGACTTGGCGCGAATAATCAATCATCATCAGCGGATATGTGAGATAAAGCTCGTCCTGTGCGCGCGTTAAGGCGACGTACCAGAGGCGGCGTTCTTCTTCTTCCGAGTCGATTTCTTTCAGCGAGCGCGGCGAAGGGAATTTGCCTTCCGCCGCCCAGATGATGAAAACGGCTTTCCATTCCAAGCCTTTCGCCTGATGCACGCTCGTTAAGGTTAAAAGCTCGTCTTCTTC
>DASWRC010000261.1:0-8320 GCA_036403375.1 Pyrinomonadaceae bacterium | reverse complement strand
TCGAAGGGCTGCGAATGGCTTGCCTGTTTCACGGTTACGAGCCGGACGAAAAAGCCGCTTTTTTCCAAACCGTCGCTTCAAACCGAGGCGCGAAAGTCGAATTTTTTCTGAATCGCGCCGAAGCCCTTAAATGGCTCGGCGTTGAGGAAAGTTCATAAAAACCTTCTCAGAATTCCATTCATTGGATGGGGCGACGGAAGATTTTTCGTATTCGGACGGTTGATTTTTTGTAATTTGAAAAAATAAGCGCCCGATTTATTCCGGCGCTTATTTTTATTTATTGTCCAACCGGGATTTTATTTTCCGGGCTTCAAAATCTTCAATGTAAGTTTTATCTATTTCCCTTTTTTTCGGTTCACGCGGCGTCTTTTCAACTTTTTGCGTCGGAATGCCGTTCACATCGGTATTGCCCGTTTCATTTTCCGATTCATCGCCCGTATTTTCATTAACGTCGGGCGCAGCATCCGTTTCGTTTTGAGATGAATCAGTTTGCGGCGGGTTGTTTGAAGCCTCTAAATATTCGGGCTGCGGCTGATGTTTAAGGCATTTTATGCCGGAAACCGCACCGCTCGGCACGACCACTTTTTCGCTCTGCGGGCAGTAGGTATCGGCAAGCATTCCGGTTTCGGGGTCGATGGTCACTTCCATTAAACCTTTCGGCATGGGAAAATTTTCGCCGCCGAATTCGGGACGCGTCTGCACGACCGATTTCATAAAATCGACCCACAGAGGCAAGGCGACTTCGCCGCCGGTTGCGCCGATGTCTTCGTTTTCGTCCAAGCCAATCCACGCGACCGTGACCAGATTCGGCGTGTAGCCGACAAACCAGCCGTCTTTCGAGCTGCCGGTTTTTCCGGCAAACACGACATCTTTGCCGAGCGCGCCCGCTGCTTTGCGCGCCGTTCCGCGCGTCACGACGGCTTCGAGCATATCGGTAATCATATACGCCGTGCGCGCGCTGACAACCCGTTTGTCGCTTTGCATCGAAGTGTAAACGGTTTCGTCCTCGACCGAAACGATTTTGTCGATAAACGTCGGCTCGACGCGGCGTCCGCCGTTCGCGAAAATGCAGTAGGCGGCTGCCAATTGAAGCGGCGTTACTTCCTCGGTTCCGAGCGCCATCGACGGATAAGGCTCGACGTTTTCAAAGCCGAATTCCTTTGCTTTATTCGCGACGTTATAAAGTCCGGCGTCAACCGACGTTTTGACCGCGATGACGTTTGAAGATTTCGCGAGCGCCGTTTTGAGCGAGATATTTTTCATCGAATACGAGTCGCCGTAATTTGCCGGTTTGTAATTCTTCCGGTTGTAAAACTGAAACTCCGTCGGCGCGTCGGCGTAAACCGTGACCGGCATCATTCCGCGTTCGAAGGCGGCGGCGTAAACAAACGGCTTGAAGGTCGAGCCCGGCTGGCGCATTGCTTCGGGCGCGCGGTTAAACTGCGATTCTTTATAATCGCGACCGCCGACCATCGCGAGAATGTGCCCGTTTTGCGGGTCAATCGCGACGATTGTCGCTTGCAGCCGTTTGCCTTTTTTCACGTAAACTTTATCGAGCGCGGCTAATTGGCGAGCGACCGCTTGTTCGGCTAAATTCTGCAATTGCGTGTCGATTGTCGTGTAAATCCGGTTATTAAAGTTCGTGTTCAGATAATCGGTGCTGAATTTTTCGTTTATTTCTTTCGTCGCCGAATCGACGAAATACGGCGCGACCGATTGATTGTTGGTTTTCGGTTTCGCGAGCTTTAATTCCGTGTTTTGGGCGATTTCCGCATCCTGCGCCGAAACCAGATTCAACTCCGCCATTTTCGAGATAATCCATTGGCGCCGGACTTTCGCCTCAGCGGCGTTTTTGTGCGGCGCAAAATGCGTCGGATTTTTTATCATCGCCGCGATTGCCGCCGATTCCTGCAAGCTCAAATCCTTCAAATCCTTGTCAAAATAAGCGCGCGCCGCCTGCTCGACGCCGTGAATGCCGGTCAACCCGTATTGCCCGAGATAAATTTCGTTGCAGTAGAGCGCGAAAATTTCCTGCTTGGACATTCTTTTTTCGAGCGCGAGCGAGAGAAACGCTTCCGAGAATTTGCGACTAAACGAGCGTTCGGGCGAGAGAAACGTGTTTTTGACCAATTGCTGCGTGATGGTCGAGCCGCCCTGCCGGATTGCGCCTTTCTGGTAATTCGCAAAAATCGCGCGAAAAATTCCCTGCGGGTCGATGCCGTGATGCTCGAAAAAGCGCCGGTCTTCCGCTGTCAAAATCGCGTTGCGCAGGTTTTCGGGAATGTCTTCGTATTTCAGAACATGATTTTTTCCGCGTTTCATTTCCGTGCGTCCCGTCAAAAGCTCGGGTTCGATGCGGTATTCGTTCAATGATTTTTTTCCGTCCGAAATCGCCGCAATCCGGTTATTTCTCAATTCGAGCGTCGCGCTTTCAACCTGTCCGGAAGCGTAATTTTTGGTGTTGATTTCGATGCGGTCACCGCGGGCGATAAAATTTCCGTTCCAGATTTCTTCCGCCGAATCGCCTTCGACATAGCCCGAACGGCGCAGCAGCTCGACGACGTTTTCGAGCGAGGTTTTCTGATCTTTCCGCAAAACGAACGGCGCGGAATAAACTCCGGCACGCGAATGCCAGAAACCCGAAGCAATGCGGCGGTCAACGATTACCGAATATTGGTTGTAATAATAGAAAAAGGCGGCGGTTGCGGCGATTGCCAATCCGAGCGATAAAATCAATCCATAAAAAAAAGTTTTTTTCGCGGCTTTTAAAACGCGCGCCTTTTTGGATTCCGTTTTGATATAGCCGACGGCTTTTTTACAATTAACGGGCTTTATGCGATAGCCGCTGTAAGCTTTTCCAAAATTCGTGACTGCTGTTGACATCCTTTCCCCCTGGTTCTTAACCATTTGGTAAGCAATGGATGTTCCACAAGGTTTAACCGTGCAAATATAAGGGGTTAGAAAGTATGCGGGATTTATGAGGCGGGTTTGAAAGCATCAAATAATTTCAATTATTTTTTTATAATACCGAGAATTCTGAATCATTTTATTACATCCAGAATAAATTCCGCCGCGCGTTTCGACGCGCCGCCGCGACCCAGTTTGTCAGTAACCTGTTTCAATCTTTCGCGCATTTTGTGATTTTCGTTTGGTTCGAGCAGCCGGAAAAGCTCTTTTGATAAAGTTTCGGGCGAAAAATCGTCCTGAATTAATTCCAATGCCAGCCGCTCTTCGGCAATCAGGTTTATAAGCCCAAAATGCTCGACCGAAATCAGCGGGCGGAGCAGCTTGTAATTGAGCGGCGAAGTCTTATAAACAATCGCCATCGGCGTGCCGATTATCGCCGTTTCGAGCGTCGCCGTGCCGCTCGTGACCGCCGCCGCGTCCGAGGCGTTGAGAGCTTCGTGGGTTTCGCCCTTGACGACCGATAAATTTTCCGGCAGGTTTTTCGCTCTTTTCCGTGCATCTTCGACCTCTTCCGCGCGGCGCGTCCCGGCAAGCGCGACGACGAACTGAAGCGCGGCGTTTTGCCGCGCCATGAGCGCGGCGGTTTCGAGCATTTCGGGCAAAATCCGTGCGATTTCCTTGTGCCGGCTGCCGGCGAGCAGCGCGACAATCGGTTTTGCCGGGTCGAGATTATGTTTCGTGCAAAACTGCTCTTTCGTCAAATTTGAATGAACCTCGCGGACGGTCGGATTGCCGACGTATCGAACGTGCGAAACCCCGTGTTTTTGATACCAATCCTGCTCGAACGGCAGAATCGTCAGCACCAAATCGACGTATTTTTTAATAGTTCGAAGGCGATATTTGCGCCACGCCCAGAGCTGCGGCGAGATGTAATAGATTATTTTTAAGCCCTGTTTTTTGAGCGCTTTGGCAAGCTTCAGATTAAAGTCTGGAAAATCGACCAGCACGACGGCATCGGGTTTTCTCGCTAACGCCGCGCGTTTTAATTTTTGAAAATCATTCCAGAACATCGGCAGGGCTTTGGCGATTTCCGGTAAGCCGACGACCGAAAAATCGTCGGCGTTGACGATTTCCGTGACGCCCGCTTCGCGCAGCCGGTGGCTGGTCGCGCCGAAAAACTCGAAGAAGGTGGCGGGCGCGGCTTCGCGAATTGCGCGGACGAGCTTTGCCGCGTGCGTGTCGCCCGAGGCTTCGCCCGCAACAATCATTATTTTGCGTTTATCATTGACCATTTATCATTTAGCGATTCGTTTTTGCCGACTTAAGCCGCGTTGAATCATCGAAGAAAAGTTCAATGATAAATGATAAATGTTAATTGTGAAACGACAACCCGCAGAGAGATTTTCTGCATCAAAGCAGTTGTTTTTCAAACGCAATTTTAATTTAAATTTGATACTTGCTTGCAGAACACATTTTTTCCCTTTAAAATGCAATGTTTTGTGCTTGGATAGAAATTAAAAGTTTCTAATGTCTTTTTTACGCCCTCGTAAAAATATAAAATTTCGGAGGATTTTGTGAAGTTTCACATTTTCGCATTTTTTGCGGTTATTATTTTACTCAGCAGCTTTCTTACCGCCTCGGCGCAGGTTGATTCGGTAATCGGTCAGGTCACGTCGTCAGCCAACCAGTCTTACGCGGGCGGTATTTCCGGCGACGGTCGTTTTATCGTTTTTGAATCAGCCGGCGATCTTGCCACGGTGAATCCGCGCAACGCGGACGGCAACATCGAAGTTTTTCTTTTCGATTATGCGCAGCGCCGCATTTTTCAAATCACCGACACTAAAAGTTTATTAACGAACACGGCGAATGCCCCGACTTTTAACAACATCAAGGTCGATATTACCAATACGCGCCCGGTCATCAGCAATCAGCCCGACGCGAACGGTAATTACTGGATTGCTCTGAGTTCAAACGCGACCTGCGCATATCCGGGTAACCCGGCGGCGACACCCGCGACTCCGGCGATTTCGAGCGTTACCAACCCGGGAAATTTCGATGCCAATGCGCCGTTCGAACCAGCGCCGAATCCGAGCGACCCGCCGGTGAATAAATGCTCGGTAACGAGCGGCACGACCACGACGAACAATCTGGTCAACGACGGCAACACGGAATTGTGGCTTTTTAAAGTTCCGACCTTTACGCCGGTCGCGGATTTATCGGCAGGCGAAGAAATTCCGCTGACCGATTTATCAACCGGAACATTTACGCGCCTGACGAATACTCTGCCGAGCCGCCTGCCGGTTCCGGGTTCGACAACGACGCTGGCGATTATCGCCGACGACAACCACGATGCGAGCATCGACGAAACGGGCAGCGCCGTCAGCTTTACTTCGAACCGCGATTTAGTTCCCTGCGGTGGAACGGCATCGGCGACTTGCGGAAACGCTTTTCCGAGTTTCGACAACGACGAGATTTATGTTTATATCAACTCGTCAACGCCGATTCTCAAACAAGTCACGGCGACCTCGCGCGGAACGGTTTCCAATCCGCTCTACAACGCGAATTCGACAATTACCATTTTAACTGAGGGCGGCTGGCGCATCGCGCTGGTCGGCAATGCCAACAATCCGATTGCCGGCATGACGGGCGGCACAAACGCTGACGGTAACGAAGAAATTTTCTTCACGAACATTGATTCGGCAGGCACAATCGGCACGAAAAAGCAGGTCACCGCGACCACCCGAACGAACGTCGGCGATGTCGTCAATATCTTTAACTTCGGCAGAAGAATGAGTCGCGGCGGACGTTTTATCGCGCTTGATTCCTACGCCGATTTGGCACCGGCAAGCGGCACGCCGGGCGCTAACCTAGCCGGATTTGCAACATTTATCTACGACACGACGACTTCCACATTTCGTCAAATCGGTGTCCGGAGCGACGCCGACAGCGCGGCTTCGGGCGGCGACGTTCAACGTTTTCCGGGCTTTACCGATTACGACGCGAGCGGGAATCCCCTGACGCTGGTGCTGGAAACCCGCATGAACATCAAGCCCGACGGGACGATTCCGACGACTTCGAGCGAGGGTCTGAACGATGTCACAGCGCGTCCGGCACAGGTTTATTCATACCCGTTGACCGGCGCCGCACCGATTTTCACGCGGTTGACCAAGCTGCCGACGCCGAGCTTCTTTTTGGCTTCGATTCAGCCGATACCGAGTGATTCGCGCCGCCGTATGACGTTCAACCTGGCGCAAACCGAAGTCGGCACGGGCAACTTCGACCTGCAAAGCGAAGTTTTTTATTACCGGCTTCCCGTCTCGGATTCGACGACGACCGCCGGAATGAATTTCTCGACCGGCGCAACCCGTATCCCGGTTTCCGCTTCGCCTGTTCCGACGCCGACGGCAACGCCGACGCCAAGCCCGACGCCGACGGTTTCGCCGACGCCTGTTACTCCGCCCGCCGTGCAGGGCGTCTCGCCCGGAATGCTGGCGATTCTCGACTACAACCCCGGAACGAATCAACCGGTCGTCGCGCGCACCGCCGTCGGTTCGCTGGAACGCCAATTCACTCTGCCGATCGAATTGGCTGGCGTGACGATGACGATTAACGGCGCGGCTTGCGGATTAAAGGCGGTCGGACAACGTCAGATTACTTTTGTCGTGCCGCCCGGATTGTTTCCGGCTGCGACCGGAACGGTTTATCCGGTCGTCATCAACAATAATGGCGTGACCATCAAGTCAAACGTCACGGTGGTCGGCGCGAGACCCGATATTTTCAACAAGCTGATGACGCTTGAACCGCTCGGAAGGGCGAAAGCGTTCAATGCGACGAACCGCGTTTTGACGATGGAGCCGTTTACAATCAGAACGTTCCGCCTGCGCGGAAGCCGCCTCGTACCGACGGTTCTGAGAGTTTATTTAACCGGCGTCAACGAGGTTGCAAGCACTAATTTCATCATTAGAATCGGCAACACGAGAATTACCGGCACTTCGGTTTTAACCAAGGCAACGCTGGTCGAACCGGGCATTTACACGGTCGATTTCACGCTGCCGCCCGAGCTTGCCGGTGCCGGCGACCAGCCGCTTGTCATTTCGGTTGTCGTCAACGGCGTGACTTACGACAGCCGGCTTGACGATACCACTTCGCGGGTCTTTATTTTATAAAAATTTAGACGGCTAAATTATAGAAAGGTAAAAGTTTCGGTTATTCCAACATTAACCGAACTTTTACCTTTTCTTGCTAAGAGGCGCGCCTTACGCTATCCTAAAACGTATGCTATAGAGACAGATAATCGTTTTTTCTGAATATTCGTTTATTTAGCTGTTTTATCTTTTAGAATCTATTATTTCATACCTTTTTAAGGAGTCTTTATTTAAAAATTATGTCGACAAAAGATGTTAATACTTTGCGAATTGCGCCGAAGGTTTGGCGAAATGGTGAATTGATTGATTGGGACAACGCCCGCGTCCACGTGATGACGCACGCGATTCATTACGGTTCGAGCGTTTTCGAAGGCATTCGCGCCTACGAAACCGTCAACGGAACAGCGATTTTCCGCCTCACCGAGCATATGCAGAGACTTATCAATTCGGCAAAGATTTACCGGATGGACCATAAATTCACCCGCGAAGATTTGTGCGGCGCAGCAGTCGAGCTGGTCGGCGACAGCCAGTTGGAAGCCTGTTACCTGCGCCCCGTCATCTTTCGCGGTCTGAATGAAGAAAAACCGGCGTTCGGCGTCAATCCGTTCCCGAATCCGGTTGACTGTTATATCGCCGCGTGGGATTGGGGTAAATATTTGGGCGAAGAAGCGCTCGAAGCCGGCGTTGACGTTTGCGTTTCGAGCTGGACGCGCATCACGACTAATTCGCTTCCGGCGGTTGCGAAAGCGGGCGCCAATTATATGAATTCGCAGCTTATCAAGATGGAAGCCCTCTTAGGCGGATTTTCCGAGGGTATCGCGCTCGACGACCGCGGTATGGTTTCCGAGGGCTCGGGCGAAAATCTCTTTATTGTCAATAACGGCGAATTACTGACGCCGCCGCTCGGCGCTTCGATTCTTCCCGGAATTACACGCGATTCGGTTGTTCAAATCGCTCAGGAACTAGGAATTCCCGTGCGCGAAACGACCATCCAGCGCGCCGCGCTCTACCTGGCGGACGAGCTGTTCTTTACCGGTACGGCGGCAGAAATCACGCCGATTCGCTCGGTTGACCGCATCACCATCGGCTCAGGCAAACGCGGCGACATCACGAAAGTTCTGCAGGACCGTTTCTTCGAAATCATCCGCGGCGAACGACCCGCCCCGAACGACGCGCCGTGGCTGACCTACGTCACGGAAAAAAAAACCGCTAACGCTTAAATAAAGGTTAAGAGTTCGGAGTTGAGGGTTCAGAGTTTTAGTTTCTAA
>DASWRC010000260.1:0-24830 GCA_036403375.1 Pyrinomonadaceae bacterium | reverse complement strand
CCGCCGGACTGATAAGTTTCGACAATCTTTTCACGTAAATCAAGAGAATAAGCCTTCATTCCATTATTTTACACTTGTCACTCTTTTACTCAAGATTTGCTATAAGGACTATTTAACGAAAGATTTTTTTGTCGTCAAATGGAAGAAAACAACCGCTTTAGATATTCGGGTTTCGATAAGGTTTTTCGCGGGCTACAGAATGTATATCGTGTTAAGCGATGTCAGGCGGAAATAATCCCGGCACTATAAAAAAAACAATTTCGGCAAATTAAAGCGGTTTTTGGTAGACGCCAGAGCCGCTCCGGTTTATATTGTTAGAGATTAAACGTCAAAATTTTAAAACAGGAAGCAAAAAGGTCTGCGCGTTTTACCGAAACCCTTCGCCGGTGACGCCCGGCGGTTTTCTCATTCCCGAAAGGTGTGCGAGAGGATTCGATTTGCCGAATGTCACGTCCCATTTATCTAATTGAAATCTAAAAACGGGAGAATTAAGCGAATGTCCATCTACATCAGTAAAAACAACCAGCAAACGGGTCCTTTCGACGAGTCCAAAGTTTTGGAAATGCTCGGCAGCGGGCAATTATCGCCCGACGATTTCGCCATTCGGCAGGGCGCCGCGCAGTGGCAGAAATTAGGCGAAATGTTTCCGAGCGCCGGCAGACAGTCGCAAACCGCGCCGCCCTTTCAGCAGCCGTTCAACCAGCCGCAAGCGGCGCAGCAATTTAATCAGCCGCAAGCCGCGCAGCAGTTTAATCAGCCGCAATCTGCCGGTCAGTCGGCAGCCGCCGCAGCCGCGCCGAAGAAAAGCCGCAAAGGCTTGCTGATTGGCTGTCTCGGGATTCTATTGGTCGGCGGATTGGTTTGTGCCGTGCTCGGGTTTCTCGGTTTCCGGAACATGTATCCGCCCGATTCGGCGGAAAATCTGCCCGATAAAGTGAAAGACTTCAAGCTCGACACGCGTTATCCGCCACACGGCGATATTTGGGGAAAAGAAGCGAGATACGGCGGTTTGTATAAAGGCACATCGGAATCGGTGCTTTACATAATGTGGGTTTATGCGGACGAAGCGGCGGCGAAGGACGCCCTGCGAACCGAGCTTTCTTCATCCTGCAAATCGGGCGAAACGCCGATGTATTTCAGTTTTATGAAAGACGGCAAAGAAGTTTCGCAGGGTGCGACGTGCGCCGTTCCGCTCTATGTTCAAAAAGACAATAAGCTCGTCGCGCTCGGCGGTTCCGGCGCCGGCGCCGATACCTTTATCGAATTTGCCGAAAATCTGCCGTTTAACAACGGCGCGGAGATGAAGAAAAAGGACGAAAAATAAAAGCGAGAATTTTTAACGCAGAGGCGTAAAAGACGCAGAAACGCAAAGGATTTTTAAAAATTCGGAGAGTAAACGAATTTTTTCAGGTAGATTAATCAGTCTGAAATTACCCGTAATTTACCGGATTCAACTTTGTGTTTCGAGGTCTTTCGCGCCTTTGCGTTAAAAGAATATTTATTGACGTTCGCGCCTCAGTTCGGCAATCTGTTTTTCCAAATCGCGGACGGTGCGCGCCATTTCGCCCAACCGCCGAAACGCGGCAATCGAGCGCAGCCAGTCGCGATTGTCGAAGGCGGGAATGCCGGAGATGATTTTGCCGTCTTCGACATCGTGGCTCGTCGCCGATTTAGCGGTAATGACCACGTCGTCGCCGACTCTCAAGTGTCCGGCGATGCCGACCTGCCCGGCTAAAATCACGCGTTTGCCGATGACCGAGCTTCCCGCAAGTCCCGTCTGCGAACAAATCAGCGCGTCTTCTTCGACGGTGCAGGAATGCCCGATTTGGACGAGATTGTCGATTTTCGCGCCCCGCTTAATACGCGTTTCGCCGACCGAAGCGCAGTCAATCGCCGTGTTCGCGCCGATTTCGACATCATCTTCCAAACAAACGCGCCCGACCTGCGGGATTTTCAGCCAATGCCCCATTTCATCCTTCGCGTAGCCGAAACCGTCCGAGCCGATTGTGCTGTTGTTGTGGATAATGCAGCGCGCGCCGATTTCACAATTTTCGCGAATGGAAACGCCCGAATGAATCACCGAATTTTCGGCGATTTTCACGCCGTCGTAAATGGTCGCGTTCGGAAAAATCCGGACATTTTTCGCAATCTCGCAATTTTCGCCGACGACGACATTCGCCATTATTTCGGCGCTCGCAGCGATTTTTGCCGTTTCGTGAATGACCGCCGACGGATGAACGAAAGCGCGCGGCGCGGCGTCGGGATTGAAAATACGCAGCGCGCGCGTGTAGGCTAGATAAGCGTCTTTGGTGCGCAGAATCGCGATGTCGTTTCGCTCTAAATTGACGCTGTTGTTCAGGAAAATCGCGCTCGCTTTGGTGTCCTGAATCTGCGGCGTATATTTCGGGTTGGCGAGAAAAGTTACGTCGCCCGCCCCGGCAAGGTCGAGACCCGCGGCGGCGGCAATTTCCATTTCAGGATTGCCTTTTTCAATGTTCGCAAAGGTTTGCGCGGCTAGTTCACGTAGTTTCATAATTCAAGGATAATCGGTTTAAAACTTTCTTAAAACCAATTATAATCTATCTATCCCCTGGTTTTTTTGTTCATCCAAAAAAAAATGACAACGCACGGATTTTTAATTGCATCTTGCAATAAGTCCAATCCTAGAAAATAATCATAAAAACTTAAGGAGTATTAAAAGCATGAGTGAGAAAGTTGTAACGCAGACAGAGAAGGTTTATACCGCCGAGGACTATTTAAAGCTTGAACGCCGCGATGCCGGTATCAAACAGGAATATTCAAACGGGAAGGTCTTGAATTCGCCCGGTTCGAGCCGCCGGCACAACCTTATCGGCAGCAACACGACGATTGCCATCGGCAGCCGCGTGCGCGGGCATAAATGCGAAGTTTACGTTAACGATATGCGCGTCAAATTAGCGCCGCATAATTATTCTTACCCGGACGTGGTGGTCGTCAACGGCGAGCCGGCGTTTGAAGGTAAAGAGCTTGATATTTTGTTGAATCCGACGGTGATTGTCGAGATTATGTCGCGCGCGACGCTCAATCACGACAAGACCGAAAAGCTCGACCGGTATTTATCGATGGAAAGCGTCCGCGAAATTTTGCTGATTAAAGAAGAAGATATGCGCGTCGAGCACTACTTTAAACAGACGCAGAATCAATGGACTTACAAAATTTACGGCAACCGTGAGGACATTATTTCGATTGAATCGGTGAGCTGCAAAATTTCGCTGAGCGAGATTTATTCGCAGATTAAATTCGACTAATTTTCGGATTAGTTTCCCCCTTTTTTTAGATTTTTCAGATATTTGATAACGTTTTCGCCCTCTTCGGCGTTGTATGTAAATCCGAGCTGCGCCGCTACGTTTAGTGCCGTTTCTTCAAATATATCCGTCATTATAAAAATTGATTTCCAGATGTTTTCCGCATCGGCATCCGAATATGTTGACAAGATTTGCGCGTAAAAGCCGGCGGGCACGTATTGCTGCAAAAATCTGCCGTGAGAACCGAAATTGACCGAAAAATTCCGTTCGACGCCGACGCGCCACTCGATAATTTTCATGAACATTTCTCTGACCACGGTTTCAAGCATTGCTTTGGCGTAAGTGATTTCATTTCGCCGCAAGCCCTTCGCGATGTATGTCAAAACCCACCAAAACTCGTTGCAAACGTCGAGAAACTCCTTTTCCGACGGTTTTTTGATTAAATAATCGGAATCGTTCGGCGGCGGCAATGCGGGAAAAATGCCGTCTTTATCGAGCAGCGGGACGCTCAGGCTGTCGAAAACAAAATGCGTTTCTAGCGCGTCAGCAGGGAATAGCGTCAAATCAATCCGGTTCCCGTCTTTCAAGCGCATCAGATAGGCAAAAGCTTTTTTCCGGGAATCGTTTTCATCGCCGGGAAGCCGCATCTCGTCGGGCATCTGTAAAATAATTCTTTCGCCGAAGACGTCAATCCAGCCATGATTTTCCGTAAATGTTTCCAGACGGTTGACGAAATAAACGACGTCGTAATCCTGAAAAACGTCTTTCGCGGCGTTCGGGTTGGCGCGCGAACCGTTTAAGACAGCCGCCCGGATTCTTTCGTCCGCGGTCGCAACGCCGGCAATTAATTCGAGCATTTCCTTTTCGCCGCGCATATTTTTACAATAAATTTATCGGGTCGATCTCGACCGTTAAAATCCGCAAATCGCAGAATCTTTCCCCGGCGTCGTGAAGCGCGAAATCGAGCGTTTCGCGCAGCTTCGCACGGTTTTTCGCCTTTACCAGAATTTGCAAACGGAACTCGTTTTTCAGACGCGCGAGCGGCGCGGGCGCGACTCCGAGGATGCGGCACATATTTTCCGAATTATTTTTTATCAAACATTCCTTCAAAATCTGCGCGTTGTCGAAGGCGTAATTATAATTTGAATGCTTGATTAAAACCGAAGCCATCGCGACGAACGGCGGATAGGCGAGACGGCGGCGAAATTCGATTTCTTCCTCGTAAAACGCGTCGTAATTCTGCGTCTGCGCGTGGCGCAGGGCGTAATGTTCCGGGTAATAAGTTTGAATCAGCACGCGACCCTGCAGCGTGCCGCGACCGGCGCGTCCGGCGACCTGCGTTAAAAGCTGAAACGTGCGTTCGGCGGAGCGAAAATCCGGTAAAGCGAGTCCCGCGTCAACCGAAATCACACCGACGAGCGTGACGTTATGAAAATCGTGACCTTTCGCGAGCATCTGCGTGCCGACCAGCATATCAATCTCGCCGTCGCTGAAATTTTCAAGGATTTTCTCCATCTCCTTGCGCCGCGAAGTCGTGTCGCGGTCGATGCGCGCTATGCGCAGGTGAGAAAATTTGCGTTTCAGCATGTCCTCGATTTGCTCGGTTCCTTCGCCCATAAAATACAGATAGTGGCTCTTGCAGTTCGGGCAGCTGTGCGGCGGTTTTTCGCGGTGATTGCAGTAATGGCAAATCAGCCGGTTTTCGCGTTTATGAAACGTTAAAGTGATGTCGCAGTTGCGGCACCGAATCGTTTCGCCGCACGAACGGCACAGAACGAACTGCGAAAAACCGCGCCGGTTTAAGAGAATTATCGACTGCTCGCCTTTAGCGTGGGTTTCTTCGATGGCTTCGGTTAGATTTTTTGAAAAGCTCGTATCCTTGCCCGCCTGTTTGAAAACCTGGCGCATATCGACGATTTCGGCGCGTGCCAGCGGGCGATTGCCGATGCGATTGGCGAGCTGCAGATATTCGTATTTGCCGATGTGCGAATTGTGAAACGTTTCGAGCGCGGGCGTTGCCGAACCGAGGACAATGCTCGCGCCCGCAAAATTGGCGCGCACGACCGCCACATCGCGCCCGTTGTAAAACGGCGATTCGTGCTGGCGGTACGAGCCGTCGTGTTCTTCGTCAACAATTAATAAACCCAGATTTCGCAGCGGCGCGAAAACCGCCGAGCGCGTGCCGATAACGATTCGCGCGTGCCCGCGACGGATTCGACGCCATTCGTCAAAACGCTCGCCGGTCGAAAGATTCGAGTGCAGAATCGCCACTTCGTCGCCGAAGACGGCGCGCAGGCGACGCGAAAAAACCGGCGTGAGCGCGATTTCCGGCACGAGCATCAAGCTGGATTTTTCGTCCGCCAATGCATGTTTCATCGCGCGGATGTAGATTTCCGTCTTGCCGCTGCCCGTCACGCCGTGAAGCAGAAAGGCTTTGTATTTGGCAAGCTTTAACGATTTTTCGATTTCGTCTAAAACCGATGCCTGCTCGCCCGTTAAAGTTAAATCCAAAATATCGGGAATCTTCGCGTCCTTCAGCGGATCGCGTAAGACTTCCTGCACGAAGATTTCGACAAAACCGTATTTTGCCAGAGTATTAATCGCCGACGCGCCGATGTCCGCCGCTTCGATCAGTTCGGTAAAGAGCATTTCGCCGTCCGATTTCAAAAGCGTTTCGATAATTTTTTGTTGAGCCTCGGTGAAAGGTTTTGTGTTTGCCTGATGTTTTTCGGGCGCGAGCAGGCGCACTGCTTTGCGGCGTTTCGGTTTGACCTGCGCGGTCAAAGTTCGGTGAAAAGTCGAAACCCAGCCGTTTTTTGTAAGTTCACGCACGGCGCGCTGGACGGCGGACGTGCCGAAATTGTTTGCCAATTCGCGCGCGGGCGTTTCGCCGGCGTCGGCTAAGTATCTTAAAACCTGCGTTTTGACGGTTTTGGTCGAGGCGACGCGCAAAAGCTCGTCGCGTCCTTTCGACGTAATCGAAACGATTTGCTCGATGCTCGCGTTGATTCCCGCCGGCAGCGACGCCTTTAAAACTTCGCCCCACGCGGAGGCATAATAATCCGCCGTCCACTGCGTCAGTTTTAGGATTTCTTCGGTAATGAGCGGTTCTTCGTCAATCAATTCGAGCGCGTCTTTGATGGCGTCCTGTTCGATTTCGACATCGTCGCTCAAGCGCACATGAAGCGCGACCGCGTAGCCGGTCAGCTGCCGCTTGCCGAACGGCACGAGCAGACGCGCGCCGGTTTTGACATTTTCGCGAAGCCCGACCGGCAGTCGATAGGTAAAAGTCTGGCGAAGCGGCAGGGGAAGCGCAACCTCGACAAATTCGGGATAAGGGAAATCTTTCGCAGCAATATTCGGCATCTAAGACAGAAGTGTTTTCGTTTTACTAATCTAAAATGATAACCTATTGAAACTTTTTAAGAAAACATTTGTCTAATAAAAAAGGACAGAAAAGCACAAGAGGGAGAAAAGCGAAAAACGTGAATAAAAGCTTTCTGATTGCAATTTTAATCGCCGTTCTGTTGGTCGCCGGCGGCATTTTGTTGATTTGGAAATTACAGCCTTCGATGCAGGAACAACAGGAACAGGCGCTCTCGGGCGCGCTGCGCGAAGGTTCGCCCGAATTCGACACCTTGACGCGCCGGATTATCGCCGAAACCGACGAGGACAACACCATTCAATCGCCGGTCGGGACCGGTTACTGGATGATGAATATCGGCGGCAGAATCCGCAATAACAGCGATAAAACTTTAAACGGGCTTGAAGTAAAGGTCAGCGTCGTTGATAGTTTCGGCAAGGTCGTTAAAGAACACACGATGCTGGTCATTCCGAATCAGCGGAAGAAATTAGCGCCGAAAGAGCAGATGAACGTCTCCATCCGAATCGACGGTTTTAAACCGGACGACGACCGCGCCAATATCCGCTGGAAAGTGACGGCGATAAAAACTGAATAAGTGGAAAATGGAAAACGGAAAGTGGAAAATAAATGGATTAAATAATTTTCCACTTTCCACTTTCCGTTTTCCATTTTACAAAGTTTCTTTCACGAACAGTTCTTCGAGCGATTGGCGGACGGGCTGGACGGAAACGAGCTTTCCGCCTTTCGCGCGTGTGATTTCGAGGATTTTGTCGATGTCGGTTTCTTCCAAAACCTGAATATTCGCGCCGTTTGCCTTTGAAATAATTTCCGCGCCCGCGATTTTTGCGATTTCCGCTTCGAGTTCTTCGGCAGACACGCCTTTCACGTTGATTTCAAACGATTGGGTTTCGCCCGCGTCCGTTAACAAATCATCCAGTTTCCCGGTCGCGGCGAGCTTTCCTTTGCGCAAAATCGCGACGTTGTCGCACAAGGCTTCGATGTCCGACAGAATATGCGTGGACATGAAAACGGTCGTTCCCCGGGTGCGAAGTTCGGCAATCAGCTCGCGAATTTCGCGGCGACCGATGGGGTCGAGCCCGGACATCGGCTCGTCGAGAAAGACGATTTCCGGCTCGTTGATTAAGGCTTGCGCCAATCCGACGCGCTGGAGCATTCCTTTCGAGAATTTGCGAAGCTGGCGGTTCCAGTCTTTTTCCTCAAGTCCGACCCTGGCTAATAATTCTTCCGTTTTGCGCTTTCGGGTCGCGGCGTCGAAACCGAAAAGCTCGCCGAAATAGTTCATCAATTCCGACGCCTTCAGATAATCGTAAAAGTACGGGTTTTCGGGACAATACCCGATGCGCGCGTGCATTTTCACACTCGAAATGTCTTCGCCGAGGATGCGCGCGCTGCCTTCAGACGGAAAAATCAAAGACATCAGGATTTTAATCGTCGTCGTTTTGCCCGCGCCGTTGCCGCCCAGAAAGCCGAAAATCTGCCCGCTTTCAACCGTTAAAGTCAAACCGTCGAGCGCGCGGATTTTCTTTTTCTTCCAGAAGCCTTTTTCGTAATCTTTGCTTAAATTTTCGATTTCGATGATTGTGTTCATTTCTCTAATCCAGCGGAATTTTTGTCGCGCTCGCGTCCAGACTCACGTCGCAATTCGTCTTCTCCAAAACATACGGCGCGCCGCTCGGGTCAACCAGGTTGTTCGATTTATCGATGCCGAAATCCTTGCCGCCGGGCAGTCTGACGGTTTTCAGCAGCGGGAAAATTTCGCTCCAACTGTTCGCGCAGCGATTGTTTTTCGCCTTAAATTGCCGGAGCGCCGTGCGAATCGCGTCGCGTTCGTCCAAAGAATCGAGCTGCCGCAGCCGAATCTCGGCGACTTCTTTGGTCTGCTCGTTATCCGTCTCGTCGAACATCTGCCGGTACATCGCGCGCGCGGTTTCGCGGCTTCCGCCCTGTGATTTCATCCGCGCCGCCATCAATTGAAAAAATGCGGGCGCGCCTTCGATTTTGCCGCCTTTTTCATAAACTTCAGCCGCTTTTTCAAAATTGCCGAGCCGCCAGTAGATATAGCCGAGATGCTGGTAAAGCCGCCATTGCTGCGGGTTTTCGGCAATGCCTTTTTCGGTGATTTTGATGGCTTGTGCGGGGTCAATCGCCGGCAGAACGACCGCGCCGTAGGAATAGACGGCTAAAAAATGCGGGTCTAAATCCGTCGCATTGTCGAGCAGCGGGTAAAGCAGGCGCGGGTTGAGCGGTTTCAGGTTTTCGAGATTGATTGTGCCTTCGGTTTTAAGAACTTTCTCGCCGATGTATTGCAGCGACTGCGCCCAGTACCAATCGGCGATTAAGCCTTCAAACCCGAGCGAATAACCTTTCAGCCGCGCGCCCTGCAAAGTCAAATCTTCGTCCGCATAAGTCTCGGCGAGCGCCGGACGCGCGCGCGCGATAAAATTACTCAGAACAAAAATAAGCGCGAACCCGACGAGAATCGCGGCGACCGAAAGCACGATTTGTTTGGAATTTTTGTTCATACGCGGGGCGAACGGATTATTTAAAGTTTCGGCGGCTGAAAATCAAAGTCGTGACGACGAGCAGAATCGCGATGTAAACTGCGGCGTACGCGGTCGCGCCGAAAAGCATCGCGGCGGAGGGCGTGATGCCGTGCGCGGTTTCGGTCCGGAAAACGTAATTTGAAAGATTCGGCAAAAGGTAATAAATCGCGCCGAAAACCGCTTTCGCGCCCGCCGCGCCTAAGTTTTGTGCCAAATCGTTGAGCGACGCGCTGAAATGCCCGATGATAAAAACGAAAAACGAAAGCAGCGCCGAAAGCGCCGGCGACGAGAACGACGAAAAAAGAATCGCGACCGCCGTGAGAATCGCCAGTTCGAGAAAAAGCAGGTAAATCGCGCCCCAGATTGCAAATGCAAATTCGCGCCCGCCGACATACAGCAGCGCGAGGCTGACGCCGACGCCCATCACGAGAACATTAACGAGCAGCGTCAGGCAAAGCCCGAGATATTTGCCGACAATAAATTCGGCGCGGCTGACGGGCTTGGCGAACATCGCATAGACGGTTCGTTTTTCGATTTCCTTTGAAACCAGGCTGACGCCGACGAAAATCGAGATAAACGCGCCGAACAGCAGCATCGCGCCCAATCCTAAATTAACAATCGTCCGCGCTTCCTGTCCGGCGGTCAATTCGCCGAGGAAAATCGCGCCTGCCGTTATCAGGAGCACGAACAAAACGAGATTATAAAGAACCCGGTCGCGCACCGCTTCGCGGAAAGTGTTGCGGGCAATCGTCAGAATTCTGCCAAAGAATGTCGAATTTGAAGCGGCGGGTCGGTGTGCCGTTGATTCACTCATTTCTAGTTGATTTCGGAAAAGAATTTTTGGGAAAACGCGGACTAAAATAAAGCCCGAAACCAGTTTGGATTGGTTTGGCGTTAAAAGTCAAGCATTGCATGAACGGCGGCGGTCGGATACAAACCCATCGTTGCGGTGTCGTGTTTGTCTGTCCGAATTTTTTGCGGCGGTTGAAAAATATTCGGCAATCTGAGCAGAAATGGCGCCGGCGTAAATTCGCTTCTTCCGGAGATAGCCGATAATCGCCGCCGGCTGCCGAACGGCGGGAATGAAATTGGCTGGCAGGAGCCATGACCGGAAAGCCGTTAAAGTATAAATGGCGGGTTGTCGAAATCGTTTGAAATCGCCCATTTCGGGATAAAATATCAGCGGAATCGGTCGGGAAAGAAAAAACTTGTTAATTGAACGGCGTGGCGGTCGAGGCAGTGGCGAATGTAAAAACGGTCGCCAGATTATTCGTGTCCGCGCCGATAAAGCCTTGCTGTGTCACGCAGTAGCGTTTGGTGCCGGACGCCGTTATGCCGGTCGGGCTGACCGGATTGGCTGAGAAATAAAAAGTCGGCGGTGTTCCCGAACTCGGAATGGCGAGCGTTGCGGCTCCGGCAAAATTGTAGCCGCTTTTGGTGCCGCTGCCGAGTCGTGAATCTATCAAACCTGCCGAGGCGAGCTGTCCTAAGCCGACCGTGTCGGCGGTCGAACCGGTCGAACCGGCATAATCTCCCGTACCGACCGTTGTTTGGTAGGTTGCCTGCGCCCCGTGCAGCGTGCGCAGGGCTGAAATAGCCGAACCTTCGTTGGCGGAACGCCGCGCGGCGAGCAGATTAGGAATGGCGAGCGCCGCGATTATGCCGAGGATGATGACAACGATTAAAAGCTCGACGAGGGAAAATCCGTTTTGTTTTGGCGTATTGTTTTTCATCAGCTTGTCCCGGCAAAAAAAAAGAGAGAAACATTCCGAAGAAGTTTCTCTCTTGAAAGTTTAAGAATCAAGATTAGTTGTTCAACGGGGTCGTGCCGCTGCAGGCAACACCATCACCTGTTGAGGCTGCGCCCGCTGCCGTAGCACCGAGGACGCCTTCCGTAGCGATACAAAAACCGCGTGTTCCCGTAGCCGTTGCACCGGTAAGGGTTGTCGGATTAGCAATTGCGGTGAATGTCGCCGGCGTTCCGGGTCCCAGGGCAACCGCGGTTGTTGAAAACGCATAACCGCTTTTTGTTCCGCCGCCGAGAACTGAATCAATCAAACCCGGGGTTGCCAAATTGGCAAGCGAAGTAGCATAGTTGCCGCCGCCGCTGGTTGCCTGGAAGGTCATCTGTGCGCCGTGCGTTGTGCGAAGCGACGAAATAGCCGAGCCTTCGTTAGCCGAGCGACGAGCCGCCAGCAAATTCGGGATAGCGATAGCGGCGATAATGCCGATGATGACGACAACGATTAAAAGTTCGATAAGCGAGAAACCTTTTTGATTTTTCATTTTGTTTTTTTACAATCTCCTAGTTTTTGTTTTAGTCTTTTACCTTTCTCAGGTCGCAAATGCTTAAAACAAGAATCGTGCCAAAAAGTTTTAACACTCGCAGAATTAAATAAAGTCTCGTGTTTACAAGGGCTTGGGTGGGATTGACGGTTGGGTTCAGTCGCTTTAGAAGGTTTACAAAAAAGCGTCAAATAACAGTTTTTGGTAAATGGCTGATGACAAAAAATGTCAGAAAACATGCGTGATTATTGGAGTTCAGTCAAATTGACATGATGTTGTCGTAAAACTTTCGCAATCAGTGAGAATCAAAAAGCGAGAGGCGGCAAACTTATCATTTGCCGCCTCTCGCTTTTTACTTATTCCGAAATGAAATTAGTTATTATTCACCCGAGCTGCGCATCTGCGCGGAAAGCGTGCGGATACTGTGTTTGTCAAGCAGGTGCCGCAGCGAGCGAACCGGCATTTGCAGCATATCGGCGGCTTTTGTCTGGTTTCCGCCGGTGCGTTTCAGGGCTTCCATGACATAGGTTTTTTCGAGATTTTCGAGATGCGTCGTCATATTGATGCCGTCGTCGGGAAAATCGAATTCGTTCTGGATGCGCGTCGGGTTGTAATTGGTGACGTGTTCGGGCAGACGTTCGGGCTGAATTTCTTCGGTTCGTTCAAGTGCGACGGCGCGTTCGATGGTGTGTTCCAGTTCGCGAACGTTGCCGTGCCACGCGTAGTTTTCCAAAAACTGCGCGGCTTTCGGGCTGATAGTCAGATTTCTGCCCGTCTGGTCGCAGAATTTCCTGATAAAGTGGCTGACCAGCTCCGCAATGTCTTCCTTGCGTTCTCTGAGCGGCGGCAAACTTATCGGGATGACCGAAATGCGGTAAAAAAGGTCTTCGCGGAAAGTTCCTTCATCGCTCATTTTCTTCAAATCGCGGTTCGTCGCCGCAATCACGCGTGCATCGACCGGCATTTCTTCGTGCGCGCCGACGGGACGCACCTTTCTCTCCTGCAGCACGCGCAGGAGCTTGACCTGCATCGCGTGCGACATTTCGCCGATTTCGTCGAGGAAAATCGTGCCGCGATTGGCAGCTTCAAACAAGCCTTTGCGGTTCGTATTCGCGCCTGTGAAAGAGCCTTTGACGTAACCGAAAAGCTCGGATTCGAGCAGGGTTTCGGTAAACGCGCCGCAGTTTATCGAGATAAACGGCTTTTCGGCGCGCGGTGATAAATCGTGAATCGCGCGCGCGACCAATTCCTTACCCGTGCCGCTCTCGCCCGTCACCAAAACGGTTGACTGAACCTCGGCGACGGTTTCAATCATTTGATAAACCGCCTGCATTTTGTCGGAATGACCGATGATGTTGCGAATGCTGCCGCGCTCGCGCTGGGCTTTTTTGAAAGCCTTGTTTTCAGCGATAAGCTCCTGTTTTTCGAGCGCTTTTTTGACGATTAGTTTTAATTCTTCGACATCGAACGGCTTTTGAATAAAATCGTCCGCGCCCAGCTTAAAGGCTTCGCGCGCCGTATCGACGGTGGCGAACGCGGTCATTAGAACAAAGCCGACATCGGGCGAAATTTCGCGCACCGCATTGAGCAGCTCGATGCCGTCCATATCGGGCATCTTGACGTCGGAAATAATCACTTCCGCCGGTTCGTCCTGAAGCATCAAAAGCGCTTCGCGACCATTGATGGCGGTTCTGATATTATGCCCGTCGTTATCAAAAACGAGGGTTAAAAGCTGCCTGTAACTCTGTTCGTCATCGACGATTAATAAATTTGACATTGAAAATCGATTTGTTGAATCAAGAAGGGGTTGGAAAAGATTTGAACGAAAGAATTTTTCGCCCTTCCTATTCTGGCAGATAACCGCCGGTTTATTCAAGGAAAAAAATTATAATTCGGAATCACTCTTTTACGCGCAGGAAACTTTCGAGCCGCGACGATTTGAATTCGCTTTCGCCGCCGTCTTCGTCAAAATCTTTTTGCTTATCGAATTCGGTTGGTAGTTCGACCGTGATGCTCGTGCCTTCGTTCTCGCGGCTGCGGACGTTGATTGTCCCGTTATGGTCGCGGATGATTTGGTAAACGATTGATAAACCCAAACCGGTGCCGCCGGTCGTTGAATCGGAAAACGGCTCGAAAAGGCGTTCGACCTGCGCGGGCGACATTCCGCAGCCGCTGTCGGAAAAGACGATGCGCACGCGGTTGAAGGCGATTTTTTCGGTTTCGACTTTCAACGTTCCGCCGTCGGGCATCGCCGACAGCGCGTTGCGCGCGAGATTCCAGAAAATTTGTTTGAGCTGCGTCGGGTCGGCGGCGAGCATCACCGGACTGCGCGGCAAAATGGCTTCGAGCTTGTGATTTTCCTTCACGTCCGGGCTGTGTTTGAGCAGCATAATCGTATCGCCGATGGCTTCGCGCGCGTCGATTTCCGAAAAGTTACTGACGCGCGGGCGGGCGTAGGTCAGAAAATTCGTGATGATTTTATTCAGCCGGTCGGATTCGCGCAGGATGATTTCCATCAAACTCGCCTGCGCCGTGCCGGGCTGCGTCTGCGATTCCATAACCTGAATCGCGCCGCGCATCGCGCCCAGCGGATTGCGGATTTCGTGCGCTAATCCGGCGGCGACGCGACCGACCGCCGCGAGCCGGTCTTTGCGGCGCACGCTTTCTTCCATCGTGCGGATTTCGGTCAAATCCTGAAACGTGATAATCAGACCGGTCGTCACGCCGCCTTCACTGAAAAGCGGCGAAATGCTGTAACCGACACGCACGACGAAGCCTTCCGGCGTAATTAAATCGCCTTCGAAACGCGGCGGCTGTTCGCCGGCTTCGATTATTTCGAGCGTAATTGCCATCGATTGCTCGACGGTGCTGAAGAGCGACGCAATCGATTTGCCGAGCATCTCGTCCGGCTTGTAGCCGGTGATTTCGGACGCGGCGGCGTTAAACGTATATATATTGCCTTCCAAATCGGTCGTAATCAGCCCGGAGCGAATCGATTCGATAATGCGTTCGTGCAGCACGCGCAACGAAGCCAGTGTGCGGGCGGTTTCCTTTAACTGCTCGCCCGACGCGTGCCGGTCGGAAAGCCGCGCGGCGAGCAAGCCGACGAGCAGCAGCGCGCCGCCGTTAAAGGCGATAATCTGGACGATTTTCTCGCTCGTCGGAATCGTGCCGTACGAATTCAGAATTTCGGTTGAGACGGAAACCGAAAGCAGCGTGAACAAAAGAACGCAAAACGAGGCGGTGAGAATCGTACCGCGCGCCGACAGAAACAGGCTCGCAATACTGATGAGCATTATATAAAGCGTAATGTACGGGGAAGTTAAATCGCCCGTCCGCCAGACGAGCCAGGTGATTAAAAACGAATCGAAAAAGAATTGGATTCTGACCTGCGCGGCGTAATTGCGGCTCAGTCGAAGGATAAAAAAATAGGCGATTGTGAGCCCGACCGAGATTAAAAAGACGAAAAACAGCCCGCGCGGAAAATCGTCGAACGAGAGCTTGAGCCGCCCGCTGTTCCAAATCCAGCTTGCCACGAGAATCAGAAAGATAACGAGCAGTCTTCCGATAATCAGGCTTTGAATTTTTTGCGTCAGTTTTGTATCGGTCGGCGATTCTTTTGCGTCTATTATGAACATAAGCAAACTGAAAGACGGAAAGCCGTTGGGCGCGACGCCGGGTGCGGCATTGCTAAATTAACATTAAACGGCTGGAAATTTCCAGTTAGCAAGAGATACCGGAGTAAGGGAGAAATTGGTTCCGGCAAAATTCAAACGTGTCTTTCTTCCAGCAAGAAAAAATTATTATAATATGCAGAGTGTGATTTACCTCACAACTAAAACGCGTGTTAGCTAATCAAAAACCTTTATGCCCTTAGCCTTAGAGAAAAAACTACCGGTTATTTTGCTGCTCGCATCTTTGATGCTCGCCGCAATCAGCTATTTTTCCTACCAAAGCACGCAATCGTTGAAAAAAGCCGTCGGGTGGGAAAAACATACGCAGGACGTTCTGCTCAAGCTCGACGAAGCGCTGCTGGCAGCGACCGATGTTGAAACCAGCGGTCGCGGGTTTGTTATCAGCGGCACGGACAATTTTCTCGCGCCTTTTAATACGGGCAGGCAGAACGCGCAAAAAGCGCTCGAAGATTTGAACGCCTTAATGAGCGACAATCCGGCGCAGGCGGAAAGTCTTGTTCAATTAAACAATCAAATCAACGAGAAAATTTCGATAACCGAAAGCTATATCGAAACGCGCCGTGCGGGCGGGCTTTTAACGGCAGTCAACGAAGTCTCGCGCGGCGAAGGCGACGCGAAAATGAATCAAATCCGCCGGAGCGTGCAAAAGTTGAAGACGGAAGAAGCCCGGCTTTTGAAATTCCGCGAAGAAAACGTCGAGCACACGCTCGACAATAATTTCTGGATGATGCTCGTCAGCAGCATCGCCGGAATCAGCGCGCTGGCGATGGCAAATTTCGTCGTGCTGCTTGAAATTAAGCGACGGCGACATGCGGAAACCGATTTGGTACTGGCGAATCAGAGCCTGGAAAGACGCGTCGAAGAGCGAACCGATGAATTAAGAATGGCAAACGATAATCTCAAAGAAAGCGAAATTTTCAGTCGTTCGGTGATTGATTCACTGTCGGCGCACGTCGCGGTTTTGGATAAAGACGGCAGGATTATTCTGGTCAATAACGCGTGGGAAAATTTCGCCGAAGCCAACGCCGGCATCGAGCAGCTTTCGCAAACCGGCATCGGGCAAAATTATCTGTCCGTCTGCGAACAGGAAAGCGAGGATAACGAGCTGCAAATCGTCGCCGAAAATTTACGGGCGATTCTCGACGGCGAGCGGACGCATTTTACAATCGAATATCCGTGTCATTCGGCGTCGGAAGAGCGTTGGTTTCTGATGCAGGTCAACGCGCTTCAGGACACGAGCGGCGGCGTGGTCGTTTCGCACTACAACATCACCGACCGCGTCAAGGCGGAACTGAACGAGCGCAAGGCGCGCCGCGACGCCGAGATTGCGAACCGCCTGCGCGACGAATTTATGGCGACCGTTTCACACGAGCTGCGGACGCCGCTCAATGCGATTCTTGGCTGGGCGAAAATCTTAAAATCCGGCAGGGCGGACGCGGAAAACAGCGCGAGAGCGGTTGAAACAATCATCAAAAACGCCGAAACGCAGAATCGTCTGATCGAGGATTTGATGGACGTCGCGCGCATCGTTTCGGGCAAACTGATTTTGGAGCGCGAGCCGGTCAGCGCCGAAGAATTCGTCACCACGTCGGTCGAAACCATCAAACCGACCGCCGGCGAAAAATCAATCGCCGTGAATTTAACGATTGCGGACGCGGCAAAAGACAAAACCATTTCGGGCGACCCAAATCGCCTGCGGCAGATTCTTCTTAATTTATTGACGAACGCCGTCAAATTTACGCCCGAAGGCGGCAAAATCGATGTCTCATTAACGAATGAACAAAATCGGGCGGTCGTCCGTGTCAAAGACAACGGCGCGGGCATCAGCCCGGAATTTCTTCCCTTTGTTTTTGAACGCTTCAGGCAGGACGAAGCGACGGTCGAAAAAAGCGGCGGTTTAGGCTTGGGATTGGCAATCGTCCGGCAATTAACCGAGCTTCACGGCGGGCGCGTTCATGTCGAAAGCGAAGGCGAAAACAAGGGCGCGACCTTCACCGTGCAGATTCCTTTCGCCGGGGAAAACTGAAAATCTTAATTATCGAGCACGATTTTGACGGCTTCGAGCAGATTGGCGGCAACCGCGAAAGGCTGTCTTTTTAATTTCGGAAAGTGTTTTTTGCCGTAGCCGGTCATTACCATGACGGGCTTTATTCCGGCGTTTAAGCCTAATTCGACATCGAGATTTTTGTCGCCGATCATCCACGAATTTTCCAAATCAATCGGTAAATCTGCCATTGCCGACTCAATCATCCCGAGATTCGGTTTGCGGCACGCGCAGCCGGCGTTCGGCAGGTGCGGGCAAAAATAAATCGCGTCGAGATTTTCGGTCAAATCATCCTGAATCGCGTCGTGAACCGCGTTCATTTCCTCAACCGTATAAATCCCGCGCCCGATGCCCGATTGATTCGTCACCAGCACGACGAGAAAACCGTTTTCCTTTAAAAGCTTCACGGATTCGTCGGTAAACGGAAAAAATTGCAATTCCTCGACGCGGTGAAGAAAATTCACTTCTTCAATCAAAGTCCCGTCGCGGTCAATAAAAACAGCGGGTCGTTTCATAGATTTTTAACGCTGGTGGCGCAAAGATGCCGCAGTCGCAAAGGATTTAATGATAAAAGATAACATACTTTTTTATTTTATCAGCGGTCTTATTTTCTTCGCGCTTTAGCGGTTTTGCGGCTTTGCGTTTAATTTCTTTTTAGCTGATTCAAAGACTTCTTCCGGCAAAATTCGCGTCATGCAGCGGTGGTCGATCGGGCAGTCGCGGAGCATACACGGCGCGCATTCGACCGGTTTACGGATAATTTCAGAGCCGACGGGCTGGGTTGTTTTTTCGTTCGTCGGACCGAAAATGACGATTGTTTCGGTTCCGACCGCCGGTGCGACGTGCGCCAAGCCCATATCGTTTGAAACGAGCAAATCAATCTCGCTCAAAATCGCGACCGCCTCCGCAAGATTCGTTTTGCCTGTCAAGATTATCGGTTTTTTTTCGGATTTTGCAAAAACTTCGTGCGCGACTTCCTGTTCGTCTTTCGCGCCGACCAGCACGACGTTTGTTTGTAAATCGGTTTGCAGCAAATCGTTTAATTTCGCGTAAGCGCCGGCGTGCCAGCGTTTGGCGCGCGAATTCGTCGAACCGACGCCGAGCGCGACGGTTTTTCGCGATAAATCGACGCCGTTTTCTTTTAAAATTTTGCGCGCCGCTTCGCGTCTTTCTTCGGAAACCGCCAAATCAATGCGCGGCTCATTTTCTAAAACCGTTTGACGGGCAAAATATTCCCGTTCGATTTCGGCGACCAGATTTAGATAGTAAAAAACTTCGTGGCGTTCGTTTTTCCACTGCGGAATTTCGACCGCATCGGTCAGCAGAAAACTGCGGCTTTCCTTCGCGTAGCCAAAGCGCCGGGGAATGCGGGCGAGCTTGGCGACGAGCGCGGTTTCAAACGAATTCGGAAACAGGACGGCTAAATCGAACGCGTGTTTCCTTAATTCTTTAGCCTGCGTGAGCGCGTCTTTGATTTTCGATTTCGTTTTATCGAAGGTGAGAATCCGGTCAATAAAACGAGCGTCGCGAAAAATTCCTTCCGCCCAGCCGCGCGTGTAAAGCGTGATTTCCGATTCGGGAAAAATGCGCCGCAGCTCACGCAGCGCGGGAATCGTCATCACCGCATCGCCCACCCAATTTGTCCCGCGCACAAGAATTTTCACTAAGATTATTTTAACGCAAAGTTCAAAAAATCTTTGCGTCTCTGGCGTTCCGGCGACTTTGCGTTAAAAAAACAATGTCTTCAGCCCTTCGTCCGGGCTGATTTCGGGTTTCCAGTCTAATTCCTGCGTTACCAGGCTCAAATCCGAAACGTAATTCAACGGCACGGGCGCCGGTAAAGGATTTTCTTCGTCGATGACGGCTTGCAAGCCGGAAACTTCTTCGAGTTTTTTGACCAAATCGCGCAGGGAAAGAGCGTTTCGCGCGCCGCCGCCGAGATTGTACGTGCCGTGCCGGAGCGCGGAATCGACAAACGCTTCGCACGCTTTGGCAAAATCCTTGACGTGAAGCAGGTCGCGGCGCGGGCTGCCGCCGCCGGGCAGCCGCAGAGTCTCGCCGAAATTTATCGCGTCGGCGTAATGCGTGACGAAATTCGGCGTGTTGCCTTCCGAGCTGCGCGCGTAGACGGTTGAAAGCCGAAAGATACACGAGCGAAAATCGTTTTGGTAAGCGTAGTATTCGCAATATTTTTCGGTGATGTATTTCGACCATTCGAGCGGCGCTTGTCCCGAATAAACGACCGGACAGCTTTCCGGGCATTCCGCGTAATTATCGGCAAAACGACCGTAAACGTCTTTCGTCGAAGCAAAGATAAAAACCGAATTTTCGCGCATCGAGCGCAGGAGATTAATCGTGCCTTCGACGTTTGTCAGAAAAACGCTTTCCGAGTTTTCGGGCGATTTGTCGAGTTCGGCGGCGAGATGAATGACAACGTCGTAATCCTGAACCATTTGGGCGTCCTGCAGATTCAAAACGTCGCGATTCGCGCGGCGCGAAAAATCGTCCGCCCCGAAATATTCGCGAATGTGCGTGCCCAAAAATCCGCTGCCGCCGGTGACGAGAACTTTCATAACAAGAATTTTAACGCAAAGTCGCCGGGACGCGAGAGACGCAAAGTATTTTTATGACAAAATTTATAAAAATCTTTGCGCCTCTCGCGTCCCGGCGTTAAAAATTATTTGTTTGCTTTGATAAGTTTTTGCACCGAATCGGCTTTGCCGACGACGATCAGCATATCGCCTTCTTCGATTCGGGAAGCGCCCGTCGGATTGAAATAAAGCTCGCCGTCCCTGCGGCGGATGGCGATGACCATCGTGCTTAACTCTTTACTGAAATTGGTTTCGCGCAGGGTTTTGCCGGCGTAGGGCGAATGCGAATCAATGGCGACTTCTTCGAAAACAAGGTCGAGCGTTTCGGCGACGATTGAGTCCATAAAATCGGCGATTGCCGGTTTCAGAAGCGCGCGCGCCATCGATTGACTGCCGATAATCGTCGGCGCGACGACGCGGTTTGCCCCGGCGCGAATCAGTTTCGGTTCGGCTTGTTCTTCGACCGCGCGGGCGACGATGTGCATATTTTCGTTCAATCCGCGCGCCGTCAGAACGACGTAAACATTTGCCGCGTCGTCCGGCAGACAGGTTGCCAGACCCTTCGCGCGTTTTACTCCGGCTTGAATCAAATTTTCTTCGAGCGTCGCGTCAACGAGCAGAATCGGCAGATTTTCTTCTTCAAAGTCGGCGATTTTTTTCTCGTCGCGTTCGATAATCACAAACGGCAGATTTTCCTTTTGCAGATTGCGGATTATCCGTCGCCCGACGCGACCCGCCCCGCAGACGATATAATGATTTTGCATTTTGTCCATTTCTTTTGCTTTGCGCCGTAAATCCAGCGCTTCGATTATTTCCGATTGAATGACGGCTTGAATGAGCGTCGTGATGGCAAAAAGTACGGTGCCGCCGCCGAGCAGCATAAAAAATATCGCGAAAACGCGCCCCGCCGGAGTTTTCGGCGGAAGATCGCCGTAACCGACCGTCGTGACGGTTTCGGTCGCCATATAAAAACTCTCTAAAAGCGTCCAGCCTTCGAGCAGGTGAAAACAAATCGCGCCGAGGAAAATCATCCCGAAGATTGTCAGCGAAGCATTTAACAATCTCCGGCGCGTAATTTTAGAAAGAGTCAGAAATAAAGTCATCTTTATAAAATTAGAAGTTCAATTGATTTAATAAATTGCCGCCAACTTCAGACGAGTGGATTACCGAAGAAGAAACAAAGGGCTTTAGCCGAATTATAAATAATATGTTTCGTTATTGGCTTTGAGCCTAATTTTGAGCTAAAGCGATATGGGCTTTATTTAAATCCGGAATTCCCGCTAAAGCCTTTTATATGTGCTAAATCTGACCACTCGCCCGAAGCCGGCGGCAATTTAAAGAACAATTCTCAACATAACTCTAGACAATTTTTATTAAAAACCGATAAAATTAGACGGGCAACCGCTGCAAACGTTTTTCTCACTAATTCTTATACAACAAGCCGACAAATGCCAAACCGAGTTTCAGGAAAAAGCCGAAAACCCCTCAAGCCGCCAAAATACTGGCGCGACAAGTATCCGATAAAATCATTTCAGGCGCCCAAACCGCCGCTTTACCGGCGTGTTTTTCGCTGGATTTTCAACGGCTATACGATTTCCGCTTTTCTGCTCGTCGTGCTCGCGGCTTTTTTAACCGCCTCTTATTTCTGGTTTGAATACTCGGACATCATCGACCGAAAGCTGCTCAGCGGCGAAGTTTACACGCCGAACGCGGGAATTTATTCCGCGCCGAAAATTCTCAAAGACGGCGAGCAGTTGTCGCCCGAAGATTTGGTGGCTTACCTGAAATCGGCGGGCTACATCGAAAAAAACAATCAGGCTGACGCGTCGCGCAGCCGGTATCAATTAAGCGACAACAAACTGGAAATCGAACCCGGCACGACCGGCACGATTGACGGCGCGCGCGTCTTTCCGCCCTTGACCGTCAAATTTCGCAAAGACGGCAAAGCGGTCGAAACGATTACCGATAAAATCGCCAATAAAGCAGTCGAACAAACCAGACTGGAACCGAAAATCCTGAGTTCAATCGCCGAAGAAGGCAACGGCAGGCGCAAGGTCGTGACGTTTAACGATTTGCCGAAACACCTTGTGAAGGCGATAACCGTGACGGAAGACCGCGCGTTTTTCGAGCATTACGGCGTCAATTTTCGCGGCATCGCGCGTGCGCTCTGGCGGCGTTACGAGAAGGAAGACGAAAATTCGCCGCTTGCCAGGCAGGGCGGCTCGTCCATTACGCAGCAATTGGTGAAAAATCTTTTACTCTCGAACGAACTGACGCTCGAACGAAAAGCGAAAGAGGCGTTTATGTCTATCATCCTCGAAACGCAGCTCTCAAAAGAGGAGATTTTCACGCTTTACGCCAACCAGATTTATCTCGGACAGCAAAACGGCATCTCGATATACGGAGTCGGCGAAGCGTCGAACGTTTATTTCGGCAAGGACGTTTCGCAGTTAAGCCTGTCGGAAGCCGCGTTTTTGGCGGGCATTATCCGCAGCCCGAACCGTTACAACCCGTACAAAAATCTCGAACGCGTTACCGAGCGCCGCAATCAGGTTCTCGATTCGATGCTCGAAGCGGGCGAGATTTCGCAAAACCAGCACGCCGAGAGCGCAAATACAAAGCTCGAATTGAAACAAATTTCGGCGACCAAAGATTTGCAGGGAATGCCGTATTTTTCGCAGTTTGCGATTGAAGAGCTGCCGAAAGTCGTGAGCGACCCGGAAGCCGTTCAGCACTTGCGCGTCTACACGACGATCGACCCCGATTTGCAGCGAAAAGCGTACGAAATCGTCGCCAGCCGTCTGGAAAAGCTCGACAAAAACTTTCCGAAAAAAGAGAAGGGAAACTTAAACGCGGCGCTCGTCGCCATTCGCCCGAAAACCGGCGAGATTGTCGCGATGGTCGGCGGGCGCAACTTCCTGGAAAATCAATTTAACCGCGCGACGATGGCGCAGCGCCAGCCCGGTTCGGTCTTCAAACCGTTCGTGTACGCAACCGCCATCAACACGGCGTACGATTCGGCGTCGCGCGTTTTGACGCCCGCCTCGCTTTTCAAGGACGAGAAAAAAGTTTTCACATACGGCTCGGAAGAATACGCGCCGAACAATTACGGCGACACTTTTTCGAACAAGGAATTGACGCTGCGCGACGCGCTCGTGAAAAGCAAAAACACCATCACGGTCGACATCGGCATGGAGCTGAACATCGGTAAGGTAATGAATCTGGCAGCGAAAGCCGGTCTGCCGCGCGTTGAAAAAGCGTATCCTTCGATGGCTTTGGGAACTGCCGAAGCGACGCCTTTGCAGATGGCGACCGCGTACACGATTTTTCCGAACCTCGGCGATAAAGTTTCGCCGCTCGCGATTAGCCGCGTGACGACCGGCGACGGCAAAACGGTCGTCGAGCCGAAGACGGAAAAGAAAAACGTTCTCCGACCCGACGTCGCGTACATCATGGACGACATGATGAAGGACGTGATTAACAAAGGAACGGCGGCGCAGGCGCAGGGCTGGGGTTTTAAAAACGTCGCGGGCAAAACCGGGTTTGCCGGAAAGACGGGAACTTCGCGCGACGGCTGGTTCGTAGGGTTCACGCCGGAATTGGTCGTCGTGGTTTACGTCGGGTTTGACGACAACGACGACCTCGGAATGAAAGGCGCGGACTCGGCGATGCCGATTTGGGCTGATTTCATGCGCGAGGCTTTGAACCTGCACCCGGAATGGAACGGCGACTGGCAGATGCCGGCAGCCGTGCGCAAGGCGGAAATCGACTCGCGCAACGGCAAATTGATTCGCGAGCTGACGAACGAGGAAGCCGATTCCATCAACGCTCAGCAAAGCGCCATCAAGAAGAATTCCAACACGAACACGAAACCGACGACCGACCTCGAACCGGAGCAGCCGAAAGAAATTTACGTGACGGACGTGCCGCTCGAATTCCGCCGCGTCGAGCTTTTCATCGCCGGAACCGTGCCGAGCAAACAGATGCTTCCCGTCGATGACGGCACGACCATCGAAGAAAACAAACCCGAACCGACGCCGACGCCGCTCGATTCGACGTGGCAGGAACAAACCAAACCGAGCGAAACGCCGCTGCCTTCCGCCAATAAACCGGACAAAAGCTCCCCGACGCAGGTGACGGTGATGATTTGCCCGCTGTCGGGAATGCGCGCGACCGTTAATTGTCCGAAAAAAGAGCCGAAAGTTTTCCGGCAGGGCGAAGAACCGAAGGATTTTTGTTCATTTCACACGGGAAATTAGCAATCAAGGTCATTACATACAATCCTTGAAGAAGTAAGTCTTGCCTTTCGGGTAATAAGTCGCGCAGTAAACGTCGCTTTCAAACTTGCCGAGATACAAATATTTCGGCGTCATTTTGTCGAACACGATATAGCTGTTTGTAATCCCGCGCAGGTCTTCCTCGAAATAATTAGGTTTCTGAGCTTTCTTAAACGGCGCGTTGAAAATTGCCAGCGCAAAATTGTCCGCGCCGCGTTCGTCGCGGGGTTTGCTTGTGTCAAACAGCAGAACCGCAAAATCCTTTTTTCCGTCGCGGTTCATATCGCCGACCGAATAATATTGATAACCTTTTTCACCGACCGTTTCACGCAGAAATTTCATATTTTCTTCAAAATACGACTTATACTTTTCCAAATACATACTGTTGTCGATTTCTTCGACTCCCGGACGAAAGTTTGGTTTTGTTTTCAGCCAGTCGCGCAGAATCTCGCGGTGTTCGGCTTTGATATGCGCGAAATAATCGACTTCTTTTTTAATCGATTCTTCTTTTTTGATTGTTTCGCTGACGATATTTGAAGCGTTTGTATTTTGATTGACCGCCGCTCGATTGGAATTAACGCTGATTTGATTTTGAACGATTTCTCCATTAACCGCGCAAGAAGCCGTCAGCAACGCCAATATAATAAAATTTTTCGCACTTTTCATAAATCCACACTATCAGGTTAAATTTGCCGTTGAACTGTGGTCTCCCACAGTATCAAGTG
>DASWRC010000259.1:0-6506 GCA_036403375.1 Pyrinomonadaceae bacterium | reverse complement strand
GTCGCCGCCTTTAAGCAGCTCGTACGCCGAAACTTCGGGCTGCATTCCCGCCGGATAATTTGAATTCGACGGCGAAGCTTGCGGCTGCGCCTGCCCGGTTCCCGGCGCGCGTTGTGCCGGCGTCGGCGGCGTCGAGAGCGCGAGCGTCGTTAAGGTATCGAAAAATCCGGGATAAACCGTTAGACCGGTGCCGTCGAGAACCCGCGCGTCAGCCGGCACGCGCGCGTCGGCGCCGACCGATTCGATTAAACCGTCGCGCACGACGACCGTGCCCTTTTCGATTGTGGCGCCCGAAACCGTCACGATGCGGGCGTTTGTAATTGCATAAACGTCGGTGCGCGTTTGCGCGTTCGACGCCCAGACGGAGAACAAAATAAACGCTCCGAGAGCGAATAAACGAGTCCAAATTTTCATAAATTTCCAGCGGAATGATTATTTCTGAAACTGCAAGAAAATGCTTAGACGGAAAGATATCGAAAAAGGTTTCAGATTGCAAACAAAGTTTTGAGATTTGCATCTTAAGTCTTAACATAAACTTATGAGCGCGATTATCCTTTTCGACGGGGTTTGTAATTTCTGCAACGGTTCGGTCAATTTTATTATCGGGCGCGATAAAACCGGATATTTCAAATTCGCGCCGCTGCAGTCGGAAATCGGCGAAAAGCTTTTACGCGAAAACGGCATCGACAAAACCGTGACCGATTCGGTCGTTTTAATCGAAGACGGCAAAGCCTACACGCACTCGACCGCCGCGCTGCGCGTCGCGCGGCATCTCGACGGCGGCTGGAAATGGTTTTACGCGCTTGTTTATGTGCCGCGCGTCGTTCGCGACGGCGCGTACAAACTCTTTGCCGAATATCGTTACAAACTGTTCGGCAAAAAAGACGAATGTATGCTGCCGACGCCCGAAATCCGCGCGCGATTTTTAGCGACCAATTAAAAATTATGAAAGCAATCTGGAACAACGCTATTTTAGCCGAATCGGACTCGACGATTGTCGTCGAAGGAAACCATTATTTTCCCGCCGATTCAATCAATAAAGAGTATTTCGCGCCGTCCGAGACGCACACGGTTTGCGGCTGGAAAGGCACGGCGAGCTATTACGACGTCACGGTCGACGGCGAAACCAACACGGACGCGGCGTGGTTTTATCCCGATACAAAGCCGGAAGCGAACAACATCGAAAACTATGTTGCGTTCTGGAAGGGCATCAAGGTGACGAAATAAAGAATTTTAGCCGCGGATGAACGCAGATTAAGAAATAAATTGAGTAAATAAGAAATAAATCGAGTAAATCTGTATTAATCCGCGTGCATCCGCGGCTAAAATTTCGTGTTAAAATTTCAAAATGAACAATTATTCCCTTGCCACGCTTGAATATGAAAAGCTCCTCGCGCTCGTCGCCGCCAACGCGCAGACGCCGATGGGCGAAGCGCGTTTTGCCGAACTTCGCCCGCTCACGAGCCGTCTCGAACTCGAACGAGAATTAAAGGCAATCTCGGAAACGATTTTCCTCAACGAAGACAAACAGGTTTCGTGGTCGTTCAGCGGCTTGGAAGACCCGTCCCACGCGGTCGCGATTTTGCGAATCAAAGGTGCGACATTGGAACCGACTTTGATGCTCGAAGTCGTGCGCGTCTGCAATCAGGCGCTGTTTGCGCGTTCCGCCGTGCAGCCCGAAAAAGAATTCGCGCCCGTCTTGTGGCAAACGGTCGAAAATATTCCGCCGACGCTTTTCGCCGCGATCGATAAAATCAACAAAAAACTTCTGCCGTCGGGCGAGATTGACGATTCGGCATCGCCCGAGCTGGCACGACTCAGGCGCGAGATTAACAACCAGCGCGGGCGGCTGCAAAAAGCGCTCGAAAGCACCATGCGAAACGCCGGCGACGCGATACAGGACGCCATCGTGACCATGCGCAACGACCGTTACGTGATTCCCGTCAAGGCGGATTTTCGCGGTCGAATCGGCGGCGTCGCGCACGGTTTTTCATCCTCGGGCGCGACCGTTTTCGTCGAACCGCTCGAAGCCATCGAAGCCAACAACGAACTGCAAAACCTGAAGGGCAAGGAAGAACGCGAAGTAGCGCGGATTTTGTTCGCTTTAACGGAAGAATTACGACAAAATCTGCCTGCCATCGAAGCTGCCGCGGCGGCGGTCGCTGAACTCGATTTCATTAAGGCAAAGGTCGAATTTGCCCGAAAGTTCAGAGCCATCGTGCCGAAGATTTCCGACGACGAAACGCTCGATTTAATCGAAGCGCGCCATCCGCTGCTGGAAGAAAATCTTCGTCAGTGGTCGGTGGTCGGTGGTCAGTTGTCAGAAAACGCAAATCCGACCACCGACCACCGAACACCGACCACCGAAGTCGTGCCGGTTTCCTTTAAATTAACGGCGGAAAAATCCGTCATGATAATCTCGGGCGCGAACGCGGGCGGCAAAACCGTCGTCCTGAAAACCGCCGGACTTTTGGGTTTGATGGCGGTTTCCGGCTTGCCCGTGCCCGCGCGCGACGCGCAGATTCCCTTTTATAAATCGGTGCTCGCCGACATCGGCGACAATCAATCCTTGTCGGCGAATCTTTCGACTTTTTCGTCGCATATTTCAAACATCGCCGGAATGATGCGCGATTGCGCCGCGCCGTCTTTGGTTCTTTTGGACGAAGTCGGTACGGGAACCGACCCTGAAGAAGGTTCGGCGCTGGGCGTCGCGATTGTCGATTATTTCCGCCAAAACTGCGGCGCGCAGGTCATCGCTTCGACACATTATCGCGGCTTGAAAATTTACGCCTCGACGGACGAAAACGTTATCAACGCGTCAGTCGAGTTCAACGAGAAAACATTGCAGCCGACGTATCGCCTACTGGTCGGGCTCGCCGGCGCGTCGAGCGGCATCGAGATTGCGCGCCGCTTCGGCATTCGCGACGACGTGATTGAAACGGCGCGGCAAAATCTTGATATTTCGGCGCAGGAAGCCGAAAATTACCTGCATAAACTATCGAACGAAACGCGTCTCGCCGAGGATTTGCGCGTCGCGCTCGAAGAAGAACGCGAGGTGACCGCCGTGAAATACGCGACGCTCGACATCGAAGCGCGCAAGCGGGAAAAGGAACGCCAGCGCGAGTTCGAGCGCGAGCTTTCCCGGACAATTGAGGAATTCGAGCGCCAGTCGAAAGCGTTTTTAAATACGATTGAAGATAAAGCGTTGAAAAACAAACTCGATAAAGAACGTATGGCGAGAAAGGCGGAACTCAACCGCGCCGTGCTCGCCAAAGTTCAGCCGGGCGGCGGTCAGCGGACAGTCTTCAGCAGTCAGAATTCGGCAGCCGACGACGAACAACGGACAACCGACAAACCAATCGAGGTCGGTTCAAGAGTTCGGACGAGTATGGGCAGCATCGGAACGGTCGAAAAGATGGACAAAGAAACGGCGGAAGTTCTGGTCGGCGCGATGCGCCTGCGCGAAAAGCTGTCGAATCTGCAAGCCGTCGGCGATGCCGGAACGGACAAACAGCAAACGCGCGGCGAGAAATTGCAGAATCAGGCGAAAGGCTCGAATCTCAGGCTCGACACCGAAGATATGAGCGCCGAGCTTAATCTCATCGGCAGGACGACCGCCGACGCCGAATACGAAATCGACCGTTTTCTCGACGAAGCCTATCTCGCGGCATTGCCGCAGGTGCGCATCATTCACGGCTTCGGGACGGGCGCGCTGAAGAATTTCGTCCATCATTTCCTCAAAGGACACCCGCACGTTCTGCGATATTCGTTTGCCCCGCAAGACCAGGGCGGAAACGGTGCTACAATAGCTGAGTTGAAGCAGTAATTTTCTTTGAATTTACACATTTTCGCGTAAAATAGCGTTGGAGAATCTTATGATGCCAAGCGATTTGATTGAACAAATAATTCATCTGCCGATTGCCGAGCGAGTCGAGATTATCGAAAAAATCTCTCGCAGCGTGCGCGAAGATTTGCGCGAAATTAAGCCGTCGAACGGATTCAATAAGGAGCCTTTTACAATAATTCCTTTACGGCTTTATCCGAATCAGGGATTTGATTTTGACAATATCGGAAAATTAATTGAGAAAGCTGAAGGAGATTTTCATAGATGATTTTGCCGGATGCGAATTTGATTTTATATGCCTATATCAAAGATTTTCAGCAACATCAGAAAAGCAAAGAATGGCTCGAACAAACGATTACAGGCGGCGAAACAATCGGTCTGGCTTGGCAGGTTGTAACGGCATTCGCGCGTATCGGCACAAATCCGAAGCTCTTCAAAATTCCGATGTCCGTTAATCAAATTGAAGTAATTTTCGACAGGCTATTTGCCCACCCGAATGTAAAATTACTTGCTCCGACGGATAGGCATTGGCAGATTTTTCTAAAACTTTTGAAAGATACGAACGCCTCGGGAAATTTGGTGATGGACGCTCATTTGTCGGCATTGGCAATCGAACATAACGCCCGCTTAGCTTCGACTGATAGTGATTTTAAGATTTTCTCTGGTTTAGATTATTTCAACCCTTTAACGGAAAATTAGTGCTCTACGACCAATATTTTATTGATGATTTGAAATCGCGCGCCGATCTGGTGCGGATTGTCGAGATGCATGTTCCGCTCAAGAAAAAAGGCGCGAACTGGTGGGGCAATTGTCCGTTTCACGGCGAAAAGACGGCTTCGTTTTCGGTCAGCCCGCAGAAAGGTTTTTATAAGTGTTTCGGCTGCGGGAAAGGAGGTTCCGCCTATAATTTCGTGATGGAATTGGAAGGCTTGAATTTCCCCGAAGCCATCAAACGCGTCGCGGAAATCTCGGGCGTGCCGCTGCCCGAACCGGTCGACGATAAACGTTACGAACAAAGCAAGCAGCGCAAAAAAGAGCAGAAAGCGATTGCCGACCAGGTTATCGAATTAAACAAATACGCGCTCGAATTCTGGGAAAATTGTTTAGAGGAAAACAACGCCCAGGCGAAAACGGCGCGTGAATATCTCGAAAAACGAGAGATTTCTGACGAAGTTATTAAAAAATTTCACATCGGCTATGCGCCCGACAGCTGGGACGCGCTGATGTCGCTCTTAAGGGAAAAAGGCGCGGACGAAAAATTGATCGAAGCTTCCGGTCTGGTTTCAAAAAACGAGGAAAAGAACCGCATCTACGACCGTTTTCGCGGGCGCGTGATGTTTCCCGTACTCAATTTTGAGGGCAGCGCGATTGCGTTCGGCGCGCGGATTCTTGCAGCCGGCGAGCCGAAATATTTGAATTCGCCGGAAACTCCGGCTTATACAAAAGGCGACCATCTTTACGGGCTTTTTCAGTCGAAGGAAGAAATACGCCGTAAAAAATACGCGATTCTGGTCGAGGGTTATCTGGATTTAATCGCGCTTTATCAATTCGGCGTCTCGAACTGCGTCGCGAGTCTCGGAACAGCGTTTACCGAGCAGCAATCAAAATTGCTTGGCAGATTTGCGAAGAAACTGGTTGTCAACTATGATGGAGACAAGGCAGGTGTCAAAGCGGCAAGACGGGCTATTGAAATCCTTCTGGCGGAAGATTTTGAAATCAAAGTTTTGGTATTACCAAACGGGCAAGACCCCGACGATTTCATACGCGCCAACGGATTCGCAAGCTATAAAAAACAACACGAACAGAACGCGACTACCTATCTCCAATTCGTTTTAGAAACTGCTGTGCAGGATCGCAATATGTCGGTGCCGAAGCAAAAAGCCGAGGCAATCGAGGATGTGATGCCTGTGCTTTCGGCTATTCGTAATCCGATTCAGAAACGCGATTCGTTCGACCAGGCGATGAGCTTTTTCCGGGTTGACGATTCGATTCTCAAGCGCGATTTATGGAAATCCGTGAAACTCGGTGCGCGAATCGAAACCGAAAGCATCAAACAGCAGGTCGCCCGTGCCACGCAAGCCAAAATGACTGTTGCCGAACAGCGCCTTCTGGAACTGCTGATTTACGACCGCGAATTGCGAGAAATAATTTTGCCCCAATTGGAAGAGACCGATTACGAGCCATTAGCCACCGCTAATGTGTTTCGTGCGTTATTTGAATTGCAAAACGGCGGCGCGGAAATTACACTTGAAAGTTTGCTCGAGCTCGTCGAAGGCGACGATTTGGCGCAGGATTTCGTGCCGGTTTTGATGATGAGCGAACCGCCGCGCAGCGCCGGCGACGCGATTGACGAAGTTTTGCACGATGCCGAGAGCTGTGTTTTTACGCTGCGTTCGATGGCAATGTCCAATCGCATTCTGGAAATCAGCCAGGAACTTATTTTGGCTGAGCAGAGCGGAAACCAGGAATTGCTCGTGCGGCTCGTCACGGAACAGATTGAACTGGCGCGGCTCAAACGCGATTTACAGAGCCGCATAAATGAGGGTTAATCCTTATTTAATGCGATTACAAATTACAAAGAGCGTAATTTCTGTGAGCTGTAATTTGTAATTCGTAATCACAAGTAAAGTGATTGCCGGCTGATACTGAAACAATTTAAAAG
>DASWRC010000258.1:0-18585 GCA_036403375.1 Pyrinomonadaceae bacterium | reverse complement strand
AATGGCTTTCGGTGATGAGCGCGTCGCCTTTGAGCGGAAATGGCACGGTCACGTTTCGGGTCGCGACCAATCAGACGATTTCGCGCGCCGGAACAATCAAGGTCGGCGACCAGACGATAACGATTACGCAGTCGCGAAATTAATTTCGATAAAAATTTTGCGGCTTTTCCAACTTTTATCATTTTTGAAGCGTCTAAAAGCGCAGTACAGTCATCGGGTTAAGGCTAAAATTCGTAACGGCGCAGTTTTCTGTTTCGTATATCTTGCATACAGCGCGGCTAAAGTAGTATATTTGACTATTCCTGCGATGTTTGGCGGGTCTTGCCAAAACCTTTGCAATAAAATTCAGTTTAGTATTTTTAAAGGATAACAATCATGAAAAGTATTTTGACCAAAAGCGGCAAATTCAGTGTTTTCTTTGCCCTTCTAGTTCTTCTTGCGGTTTCGGCTTTCGGACAAGTCGGTTCGGGACAACTCAAATTGCGCCGCGCGCTCGATTACGACGGCGACAATAAAGCCGACCTGACGGTTTTTCGTCCGAGCAACAACGTCTGGTACATCAACAAATCAAACGGCAGCGGATTCATTTTTCAAACCTTCGGTTTGGCAAATTCCGACTACATGGCGCCGGGCGATTTTGACGGCGACGGCAAAGGCGACATCTCGGTCTGGCGCGACACGGACGGTATCTGGTACCGCCTGAACAGCACGAACAACACTTTCGCCGCGATTCCCTGGGGCGTAACCGGCGACGAACCCGTGCAGCGCGATTACGACGGCGACGGCAAAACCGATCTGGCAGTCGTGCGCCGCACCAACGGCGCGATGATTTGGTATGTCTTTAGAAGCTCGGACAACGGTTTTGCCGCTTACCAGTTCGGGCTTTCAACCGATTACACGGCTTGCGGCGATTATGACGGCGACGGCAAATTCGATTATGCCGTGCAGCGTCCGGGCGCAAACGCCGCGGCGCAGGCGACCTTTTATGTCAACCGCAGCACCGACAACGGCTTTACCATTGTCAACTGGGGCTTGAGCAACGATTTGGTCGTTCCCGGCGATTACGACGGCGACGGCAAAACCGACTTTGCGGTCGTTCGCGAAGGCGCGACGCCGACCGCGAATCTTATTTGGTACATCCTGCGCAGCACCGACAATGGGCTGACGGCGGTTTCGTTCGGAATCACCGGTCAGGATTTGAACGCCCAGAACGATTACGACGGCGACGGCAAAGCCGACATCGCCGTCTGGCGCGATTCAAACGGCACTTTCTATTATCTGCCGAGTACCCAGCCGAGCGGACTGGTTGCCATTCCCTGGGGAACCGCGAGCGACTTCCCGGTTGCCGCTTACGACACGCACTAATTCTTGCCGAATGGTCAAATTAGAAGGTTGAAGACTTTTTTAGGGTCTTCAACCTTTTTGTTTGTTTTGTGATAATTTGTTTGTAGCCGAGATGAAAAATATTTCCGAAACTATCAAACAAACCTTTCCGAAAAAGACCGTCGTGATTGTCGGCGATTTGGTCGCCGACCAATTCCTGAGCGGCACGATTGCGCGCGTCTCGCGCGAAGCGCCGGTTTTTATCCTGCGCCACGACGAAACCGAAACATTCGCGGGCGGCGCGGCGAACGCGGCAACCAACGTCGCCAGCTTGGGCGCGGCGGCGTGTTTAATCGGCATCGTCGGCAAAGACTCGAACGGCGACGCGCTTTTGAAAAAGCTCGCCGCCTCGCAGGTGAACTGCGATTTTATCGTCCGCGCGGAAAAATTTTCGACGACTACCAAGGTGCGCGTGCTTGCCGGACAGCATTACGCGGCGCGCCAGCAGGTTATCCGGATTGATTATGAAAACAGCCGGGCGATTGACGCCGGGATTCTGGAGCAGTTAAAAGCCAATCTCACAAAAGCCGCCGCCGAGGCTGACGCGATTATTATTTCGGATTACAATTACGGCGTCGCCACACCGGAAATCGCGGCGCTCGCGCAAGCCCTTGCCGCCCGAAGACAGATTCCGCTGCTGGTCGATTCGCGCTTCCGGTTAAAGGAATTTACCGGCGCGACCACCGCGACGCCGAATCAGGAAGAAGTCGAGCAGATTTTGGGCAAGAATTTTACGGCTGAAACCTGCGCGGCGCTTTGCAGCACGCTCGGTTACGAAGCGCTGCTCGTGACGCGCGGCAACAAGGGCATGATTCTCGTCGAAACGGGCAAAACGCCCGTTTATCTCGATGCCGTCGGCTCCAAAGAACCGGTTGACGTAACCGGCGCGGGCGATACGGTGATTGCCGCTTACGCGCTCGGTTTAGCCGCCGGACTCGGGTTTGCGGAGAGCGCCGGCATCGCCAATCAAGCGGGCGGAATCGTCGTGATGAAAAAGGGAACGGCTTGCGTGACGGCTGAAGAATTAAGCGCGGCGATTGTCAAAACCGCAAACTTTGAACAAAAAGCACAAACCTTATGACTCTGGAAAACTCATTCGCGCCCGTCCTGGAGCGTAACCGGCTGCTCGCGCGCGTCGCCATCGAACGCCGGTGCGGCGCGAGCATCGTTCTCGCCAATGGCTGCTTCGACCTTTTTCACGTCGGTCACATCCGTTACCTGGCGGGTGCCGGGGCGCTCGGAAACTGTTTGATTGTCGGTATTAATTCAGACGAGCAGGTCAGAAAATTAAAAGGCGCGAATCGCCCTTTCATGCCCGAACGCGAACGCGCCGAAATCGTTTCGGCGCTGAAATTCGTTGATTACGTAACGATTTTCGACGAACCGACCGTCGCCGAATTAATCCGCGCCGTGCGTCCCGATTTTCACGCGAAAGGCACCGATTACACGACCGACACGGTTCCCGAGCGCGAAATTGTCCGCGAATACGGCGGCAGGACGGCAATCGTCGGCGACCCGAAGAATCATTCGTCGAGCGAATTTTTGGAAGCGATTGGCAGAGCCGAAGCGAAGAAGCGGCAAACGGGCGATATTTCATCTTAATTGCAAATTCGCTTTTAAGAATTCACAATTAAATTGAGGGAAAAAAGCTTCCTCTTCTCCTTTTCTTGAATTTATGTGGCACGCGCGCACGAAAAACGACCTTATCATCGAAGTCTGGGAAAAGCTCGACTGCGAATCGGTCGGCGCCCGGGAAATCGAGGCAATCGAAATTGCGGTCGCGGATAAATTCGGCTACGGCGCGGTCGGTTCGCCGATGGTTATCGCGCGGCTTTTAGCCGATGAAGGCGCGCACCTGCGTCACGCCGAGATTATGGAGCTCGACGTGCGCCGCCGTATGGAATCGCCCTATGACGCGATGTTTCGCAATATTCTAAAGTTTTCCGATTTCAAGCAGACGCTGATTTCGATTCGGCGTCTGGAAAATTTACGCCGGAAATTCGCGGCGGAAAACGATAAAGAAGGTTTGCGGCTGGTGAACGAAACGGCGCAGAAGGGTAAAAATCGCGCGCAGATGATTGCCGGAAACGAAAAGGTCGATGGTGAGAAACGCGCCGAAAAGGCGGAAATCGCCGAATGGTTCACGCTCTGGATGCAGTCGCCCGAAGTTTTTGAAAACTGGGTTTTGCTCCGGCAGAATTCAAAGGATTTTAAGGAAAAATTTGAAGTGGGATAAGATTATCGGGCAGCCGACTGGTTCCCTGCCCGATGAGTGCGAGCGAAAAAAAATCGTTCGCATAAATTCAATATTCAACTAATTGAAATCTTTTAGCGACCTTCGTCGCTTCGGGCAGGGAACAATCCGCTGCCTCTCCAATCTATGCGCCGTTTTTATGCTCCGCGAGAAAATTTCAGCCGCGACAAAATCACGCTCGACGCCGACGAAACGCGTCATTTGCGCGACGTTCTGCGGATTCGCGCGGGCGCTGAAATTCAGGTTTTCGACGGCGCGGGAAAGGAATTTCTGTGCCGTATCGAGAATATTTCAAAACGCGAAACAATGCTCCGGATTATTGAGGAAACCGCGCCTGCCGCGCCGGAATCCGATTTGAATTTAACGCTCGCGGTCGCGCTTTTGAAAGGCGAGAAATTCGATTTGGTGATTCAAAAAGCGGTCGAACTGGGCGTCACGCGGCTCGTTCCGGTGAGCACAAAACGCGCGGACGTAAAACTCAAAGAAACGGATAAAAAACTCGAACGCTGGCGAAAAATCGTCCTCGAAGCCAGCAAACAATCGGGTCGCGCGCGATTAATGGAAATCGCGCCGCCGGTCGATTTCATGGAATTTGTCGAAATCGCGGACGGCGTCAAAATTCTCTTTGCCGAAAGAAGCGGCAAAAGCTTTTCTGAAATAACGGCGGGCAAAAAAATAACCGCTCTCGTCGGTTCGGAAGGCGGCTGGGACGTGTCGGAAATCGAAACGGCTGCCCGCCTCGATTTTCAAATCGTCACCCTGGCGGGAAGAATCCTGCGGGCGGAAACGGCGGCGATTGCCGTCGCCGCCGTTCTGCAAAACAATTTCGGCGATTTGCGTTAAAACTTATTACCGTCTTCGGTTTTCACGAGTTTCGGGCGAATGTAAGCATCGCCGCGCAGCTTTAAGTCGGCTTTTTCGGCAAGCGCCGCGATAACCGAATCGAGCAATTCCTGGTCGTCGATTCTGAAATTGACTAAACCTTTCGCCTCGACATCCGGGTCGTCGAAATTGATGACCATATAACGGCGCTTTTCCTTGATAAATCCGCCGACGATACTGCTGAAGACCGTGCCGACGACCTTTCCGGCGGTCGTTTGAACCGACTGCGACTGCGGCGAAATGATGAGTATTGCCCGGTACGGAATCGAAAACTGCTCTTTCCGGTCTTTCCCGAAAAAGATGAGCCGCGAGTTTGCATCCTCGAATTTGAGCGTTCCTTCTTCTTTCTTACTGAAGCCGTACATTCCGCCTTCGTATTTCGCCACGAACGAGGCGGGCGCGGGCTTGACCGGCGTTTTCGAAATCTGCGGTTTTTCAATCGGACGCGGCTGTGCCGAAACTCCGACAGCGCAGCCGAACAAGCTCAGGGCGAGAAAAAACAATATTTTTTTCATAAATTTTAATCCTGGTTTTATAGTTTAAATCTTGAAATTTGTGATTCAATTTTATAGACGCATTCCGTTCATCGTGCGTTGCCAGAGCAGGGTTTGTTTTAATACGCCGAGCCGCTGGCGTTCCTGGTCGGAACAATCAAGCGTGAGCTGTTCGATGATGGATTCGAGAAGCGGCACGGCAAAAAGTCCGGCGTGCGCGACGACCTGCGAATAATAATGAATCTGCAAACAATCGCGCGCGTCCGTGTGAAACCGTTTTATCTCGCCCGCATCAATCTTAAAAACATCCTGCCCGGCAGGCACGACGCGGCGCGGAACGCCGTGCAGGATTTCGCCGTTCTCGTCTTTTGTGCCGAGCAGCAGAATGCCGATTAAAACGCCCTGTTCGTTGAGGTAATCCGGGCTGAAATTGCCGAGCTCGGGTTTTGGGCTGAGACGCGGACCGAAGTTTGAATAATCGGGATTTACGAGAATCGAATCGTAAATTACGCCGATAATCTCCGCCGCGCCCGCCACCGGCAAGCTGACAAACTGCGCGAAGCCGAAATCGTCCGCCGCGGGCGGTTCCGCGACATCGAGCGAATCAATCACGCGCGCGACGTAATCGATATGAGAATTCGAACTGACAATCTTGGCAATTTTCATAAAACTTTTGCCACGAATTACACGAATAGCACGAATTTTTATAAATTTTTATTAGTGTTATTAGTGTTATTCGTGGCTAAATCTGCTTTTCGAGTCCGGGAATAATATAAAGCAGCCACCACAGAAAAATCTGCACGGCGAGCACGACGAAACTGACCGCGATGCAGGCTAAAGCCAGCCGCCGCCCGCCCAGATGCGGTTGGCGCAGAGCCGTAATATACCCGAAACCGCCGATAAAAAACGTGAACGGAATAAACAGGATTCCAAGGTACGGCACGAGCGAATAAACGAGGCACGCCGAGGCGGTTTGCGCGACCGTATTTTTATTCTGCGCGAACAAATCTTTTACTTCCTCGGTTTCGCGCGCTTTAAATTCAAAGCTTTTGCCCTGCATCCGGTAGGATGCGCGCAGCCGGTCGAGCGGCTGGTAATCTTCGCGCAGAAGTTTTCCGCAAACCAGACAAAATTTCGCGTTTCCGCGCCGCGCCTCAGCGCCGCAGGCGAGACAAACCGAAAGCGGAGAACGGAAAGTGGAAAATCTTTCGCCGCCCGACTGACGATTTCGATTTTCGTTTTTCCGTTTTCCGCTTTCCACTATCTTCTTCGTCCTTTACTCGCCGCTTTGCGCGAAACTCTCAGGTTTAGATTATGCTCTTTGGCAAAGCCTTGTAAAGCCTGAAGAAAAATTTCGCGGTCGCGGACGGTAATCACCGCCGTCTGGTCAGCCGTTTCCAGCGGATACGGGTAGCCCAGACCGATAACGCATTCCGCCCGCACCGTGTCGAGAACTTCGTCCAAAAAACCTTCTTCGTAAATCCACGATGGAACGTCGAGCCGCGCGGGCGGATTATCGGCGGTCGTTTGCAGGTAAACGAATCCAACCATTGATTCGCCGGTGCGCGCGTCGAGAAATGCGTCGAGCCCGCGCCGGCGCGAATAACAAAACGGCGTACGGTCGCCCCAATTCTTTAAGGTCGCGGCGTGCAGAACGGAAACGTCGTCGAGCGATTTTACCAAATCGACCTTGTTGCCTTCAAAAGAATCGAGCATCGTCATTAAATCGCACGCGTAAGAGCGGTCAACGTAGCCGACAACCGGAACCCGGCAATCGCGCGAAAGCCGTGCCATCTCGACGAGCTGCGCCGTGATGTTTCGCTGAAACTCGGTCACGGAAAGCAAAAGAGTTCCATCGTAAAACGCGACGGGAAGCGGTTCGTTATTCGCTTTCCAATCGCGTTTTTTATGAAGAAACTCCATGACTTTTTCGATTTCCGCCGTGAAGCGTCGCTCGCCGACGTAAGAATCCGCCCTTCCCGCGTCGGCATCCCTGCCGAAATCCTGCGGCGAGATAATCAAAAACTTCGCGTTTTTCTCGTATCCTTTCGCAGCATCGTGCGGATTCTCGAACCAACCGACCTGCACGCCGCCGACGCGGAACGAAATTTCCCTTTCCAAAACAATCTGGCTGCCGTCGGCGGCGAAAGTCGTGCGTTTTTTGAGAACCTCGAACGCCCAGCGCCGCGCTTCCTCGTGATTTTCCCAGTTTTCCCTGAAGTTCAAAGAGAAATCCTGCGTCAGATTCATTTCTTCGGACGGCATCGCGCCGCAGTCGCCGCAATCGTGAAGGATGGCGAAGATATCGGCGTAGGATTTTTCGGCAAAGCCCGCGAGCCGTCCGATGTAAAAATCCAAATCGCCCGCCTGCGACGCAGCGAAGCGCGTAAATTCCTCGCGCTGTTTATTTAATTCGTCGGTTAAAAGTTCACGAAAAAGCATTTTATTTTTTCAATTTTCTTACTTCTTCAATTTTCAAAACCGTCAGTTGATAGTCGAACGCGTCGTCATGCCCAAAACCAACGCTGAAAGTAAAAGTCCTGTCTTTTACTTTCAGCGTTGAAATTTTTCTTTTTCCGTCGAACTTTGCGACAACGGATAATAAAACCTCGCGCGGTTTCGATTGAATCGACCCCTTAGTTAACTGACGAAACCTTTTCAAAAGAAAGCTATTTGTATTCTTTTCATATGCCGACACAAAATGCGCCCAAGATACTCCTCTGTTTTCACAAGAATCGTCGAATAAAAGCGAACCTTCAAAAGCACTGAAATAGGTTGCTGTGACTCTGACAAACTGCTGGTCGTATTTTTCCGCATTCTCGATAAGCCCGCAGTAAGAAACCGTCGGCACATCGGCAAACGGCTCTTTGAATTGCGCTTTTGCGGCAAAACAGAAAGTCAAAAAAATCGGCAATAAAACGATAAATTTTATCTTCATAAACAACTCGTCGTTCTTAAATCGTCAGTTGGTCTTCGTCTTTTCCGAAAGTACCCATCTCTGCGGGTCAAGCTCGGCTTTTTGCGGGCGGCGCGGCAGCTTAATGCTGAAATTCGATTTCGGACCGATTGCCGCCACCGTCGTGCGCGCAACGCTCTCGCCGCCGAACGAAAAATTAACGGGCAGAATCATCGCCCAGTTTTCCGGCGCGTTTTCCTGCGTCAGCACGCCCTTGATGACGCACGTCCCGTCCGGCTGGTCTTCGAGCGTGTAATCGAGCGTGTATGACGGCAGACTGGATTCGTAAACCCACTGGCGGAAAAACCAGCTGAGGTTGGTCAACCCGAATTTCTTCGCGTTCGGCGTTTTGACGAAATGCTCGTTCGCGACGCGTATGAAATCTTCGGTCGAAGCGACCTTGTTGCGGTATCGCTCGACAAAATCCCTCATCATCTCGAAAAACGCGTCGCCGTTGCCGGTCGTCGGGTCGGTGAAAAGGAAATGCAGCATCCTCAGGACGAGCGCGCCTTTGTTGTAAATCAGAGTGTTGTAAGCGCCGAACGATTTCGTCGTGTTGAGCCGGTGACCGAGCACGAGCGGACCGATGTCGGCAAGCTTGCCCTTGCCTAATCCGACTTCGTTGATGGGCGGTTTTTCCAACGAGTCGCGCATTTCGTTCATTAAATTTATCGAGGCTTTGTAATCCTTTCGAAACGCGGTGTAAAGCACGCCCGAATATTCGGCAAAGCCTTCGCTGAGCCACTGGTCACGATACGAGCGCCACGCGACGACGTGTCCCCACCATTGATGCGCGGTTTCGTGGGCGATAAACGCATACGTGTATTTCGTCGCGCGGTCGGCTGCCGGAATCATCGCCATTGACGGAAATCCCTGCCCGTAATCGAACGGGTGAAAAGTCGCGCCGTAATTCCCGTACGGGTATTTTCCGAACATCGCGTTAAAATAACGGACGGAATTGTTCAGCTCCGCCATGATAAAGTCTTCTTTAATCTGAACGTACGAAAGCGAATTGTATTCGAGCGTGGTCGGCGGGTCGCCGGAATCCCATTTTATCAACTCGGTTTTGCGCTCAAACGGCGCGAGCGCAAAGGTCATCAAAGACACCGGAAAATCCATCTTGTATTTCGTGACCATGACGTTTTTGTCGTCGGGCGAAATTTCCTCGCTGAGACGCGCTCCGGGCGCCGCGATTTTGAGACTTTTCGAATGCAGGAAGGTCATATCGTAAGTCGCGCGGTCCAGATAACCGTGACGCGGATACCAGCTTTCGCTCGAACGCGGGTAATGCGTATCCTGAACCGATTCGGGCTGCTCGATAAAATCGCCTTCCAATTCAAGCTCCAATTCGAGATTTTGCCCTGCCGGAACGGCTTTCGGCAAAAACACGGTCAGCGCGCTTTCCCAATCTTCCTGCACGAATTCCAGATTTTCCCCACCCAATCGCGCCGCTTTCAGCCGGAGCTGTTTTTTTAATCTTTGACCTTCATATTCGCTGAGAGATTCGCCGATATTAAAAATAATTGCCGAAACGTCCGCCGGCAGCGTCGTCATGCTGATTTTTGTCTTTAAGCCGAGCCGGGTTTTCGGCGCGCGCAGGTCGAGCTCCATTTTGTAATTCGTAACATCGACCAAATCGTTCGTGTCCGAATACGCGACCACACCGGCTTTGTAATCTTCCAGCGCATAGAACGCGAGCCAGATTTCGTTGGTGTAAATCCCTGATTTGTAATCGAAAATCATGCCCTTTTCGCCGCCGTTGACCTCGAAGAATTGGGTCGGAACGCGGTTCTGGTAATCGAGCACATAGCTGAAACGGTCACGTTTACCGCCGTCGAAAGTCGCAAAAAAGAAGCCGGGATTTTCCTTGTTGAGAATCGAAATCGCGAGCCGCGACGCCAGATTTCCGCCGGTTTCTTTCATTATCCGGGCATCCGCGTCGAGCGCCATTTTCTGCGCCTGCGCGTCTGCCGCCGCATCCTGCCGGTTTTTCCCGACAATGTCGAAGGTGTTGTCGGTAAAACGAAAAACCGCCGTTTTAAAATCCGACTCGACCGTCTCGGCATTCAGCAGACGTTTGACGTTGTTCTTTTCAAATTCACTCGGCGGCAGCTCGGCTTTAAAATTTCCCTGCCCGATAAAAACCGCGCCCGTCACCTTGCCGGCGACCGCCGAGGTAAAGTAAAAAGTTCCCGTAAAAGTCATTTCGACGCGGTCGCGTTTTAGAACGAGGTTGGAAACTTCAGCCTTACCGCCGTTCAGTGTAAAGGTTTTGATTTGATTGTAAATCAACCGCCCGTTTTCCTGCGCCGCGCCGGTCAGGGCGAAAAACAGCAAAACCAGACAAACGCCCGGCAGGAATCGATATTTTTTCGGAACAAAGCAAAGGTGTTTCATTTTAAATTTTTTTCAGAATTTCAGGTAAAAGATAACGAGGCTAAATTAGTCGAGAAACCGGATTTAGTCAAGGTTTTCAGCAATTTTTGCAGGATTTATTTTACACGACCCGTGCGGCGCGTCAAAAGTCCCCCACAGCTATTCAAATTTTTCAGTATGATGCCGAAACCAGTTTTCAATCTCTTCAAGTTCCCAAACGCCGCCTTCAATATTTAAGCAAAGCTCTATTAAATTGTCGGTCTTGGCAAGTATTTTATAGCCGTTGCGCTTTAGAAAAAGGTATGTCAAAAAAGTAGCGGTGCGTTTATTGCCGCCCTGCCACGGATGATTTTTGATAAGCCCGAAACAAAGTGTCGCAGATTGCCTGTAAATATCGGCGTTTTCATATTCAGCCGCGTGTTTCGGACGCGCTAAAGCCGAATCAACCAGATTTTTATCGAAAACACCGATGCGCGTTTCGCCGATTCGGCGCATATAAAGAATGTGAAACTTAACGGCTTCGGTTAATGTAAGATAGCGGAAGTCTTCAATCGCCAAGCCGCTTTAGCTCCTCGTTGAAATCACTGAATCCGTCTAAAAATTCTTCAATTTCGGCGTTATCGTTCTCAGATGGTGAAAAAACTTCGGCTTCGAGCCTGCCGTTTTGCAAGCTCAGAATGGCAAAAGCATTTTTCGGCAAGCCGTTTGCCGTCACAAAATCTTCGGGTAACTCAAAAACGCAGCTATCGAATTTTCCTTCAGCTTTTGATTTTTTTATTTTTTCTAAAATTTCACTCATCGCTTTTAGCTCGAAATTATTTTACACGACTCGTGCGGCGTTTCAAAAAATCCATCAAAACGAACTCGGTCAGGTTGTTCGGGTTGGCAAAATACGCTTTGCCGCGTGTCATGGCGGTCATTTTTTTGACGAAATCGACGAGGTAATAATCGCTCGCCAGCATAAATGTATTTATCATCACGCCCGCTTTGCGGCAGGCTTGAACTTCCTTGAAGGTTTCCGCCATCACGAACGGGTCGTTGCCCATCGAGTTTTTATACAGCAGGCGTTTATCGTTCTGCACCTGCGAATAACGGCGATAATTCATATACGCGGCGTTCCCGGGTTCGATAAACGCGGCGGTCGGTTTGCCGTCCGTGACCATCACTATTTGTTTCATTTCCTTGCGCTGCGCCGTTAAAATCCGGCGCGCGAGCTTCAAGCCTTCCGCCGTGTTCGTGTGATAGGGACCGACCTGCGTCGTCGCCAGGCGCGCGAGCGGCAATTCTTCCGCGCCGTCGTGGAAAAGTACGATTTTCAAGGAATCGCCCGGATACTGCGTGCGAATCAGATGCGCGAGCGCGAGCGCGACTTTTTTCGCCGGGGTAAAACGGTCTTCGCCGTAGAGAATCATCGAATGCGAGCAATCGAGCATCACGACGGTCGCGCACGACGATTGATAATCCTGTTGATGGACGTGTAAATCTTTATATTCGAGATTTAACGGAACGCCCAAGCCTTCGCGCATGATTGCCGACAGCAGGGTCGCATTAACGTCGAGGTTTATCGTATCGCCGAATTCGTATTGTTTCGAGCTTAGAGCGGCTTCAATGCCCGTGTCGAGATGCTGCGTGTCGTGTCTGCCGATAGAAGATTTCCCCATCGACCCCAGAAGTTTCTGCAGGGTTTTATAGCCGAGAAAATCCAAGCCCTTTTCCGTCACCTGAAAACGAACGTCGCGCGGCATCGGTTTACCGATTTCGCCTTTTCCCTGCCCGTTTTGCTGCTCACGCGCTTGCGGCTGTTCGATTTCCTGCAAATTCAAATAGCCTTCTTCGACCAGCCGCTCGATAAGCTGGTTGATTAATTCTTCCAAAAGCGAGCCTTTAAATTTACCGTCGTTGTCGGCAAGCATTTTCCGGGCGTCGGCTTCGTCCAAAATTCCCTGTTCCATCAGCGCCTGCAGAATCGCTTCGCGCAGCGCGTCGAGCGAATCGTCCATCTCGTTGCGCTCGCGCGTCCACCAGTAATTTTCGTTGTAGCCCGAATCGAGCAGCGAATCCGACAGCGATTGCATTAAATCGCCGAGATTTATTCCGAACGGGTCAAACCCTTTGAATTTTGAATAACGAATAAACTTCATCGCTCTAATTTCCTCGTCAGTTTCAGAATAAAACTTCTCAGGTAGCGTTTCAATGCTGAGGCACGTCAAAATAAAATTAGCCGCGGATTAACGCGGATTTCGCGGATTTAATAAATTAGTTTTATCCGCGAAATCCGCGTTAATCCGCGGCTAAAATTCTTTACGACCTGGCGTTAAAAATATTTCCTAAATAAACGCGAAGTCGAATTGTTCCTGGTGAACCGATTTGTCGCTCGTCACGTCAACCGAACCGAGATAGTCTTCGATTTCCTGTAAGACTTCCCTTTCGGCAGTCCGAAGCGCCGTCGCCACGTCCGGGTGAACGCGCAGCGTCGTTTGCCGTACGTCGTCCAGAGTTCGCGACAAACGGCGGGCTTCCGACAGGATTTCGTAACAGACGGTTTGCGGCGATTTGACCCAGCCCGCGCCCTGACAATATTCGCACGGCGCGCACATCGTTCGCTCCAAGGATTGCTTGACGCGCTTGCGGGTCATAATAATCAAGCCGAAATCGTTGAACGACAGGACTTTGGTCGGCGATTTGTCGCTCGAAAGCGCGTCCTGCAATGACCCCAAAACTTTCTGGCGATTGCGGCGATCTTCCATATCGATCAAATCGAGCACGATGATGCCGCCCAAATCACGCAGGCGAATCTGCCGCGCGATTTCTTCGACCGCTTCCATGTTCGTTTTCGTGATGGTATCTTCGAGTCGCGCATTACCTTTGCCGACGAATTTGCCGGTGTTGACGTCAATCGCGACCAGCGCTTCGGTCTGATTGATGACGAGATAGCCGCCCGATTTCAGCCAGACGCGCGGTTTCAGAGCCTTGTCGATTTCTTCCTGCACGCCGTAAGCTTCCAAAATCGGCTCATCACGCGTAAAAAGCTTGACGCGGCTCACCATTCGCGGCTGGATGCGGTTGATAAATTCGATGATTCTTAAATATTCTTCCTCGGAATCGACGCGAATCGCCGCGAAATCGTCCGAGAGCTGGTCGCGCAGGATACGCTGGATGATATCCAAATCCTGATGCACGAGCGCGGGCGATTTCGATTTTTCGGCTTGTTTTTTGATGTCGAGCCACGTTCTGACAAGATATCGCGCGTCCTGCCTTAAATCTTCTTCCGAGATACCGATTCCGGCTGTCCGGACGATAAAGCCGCCTGACGGTACGTCTTCTTCCTGCTTGATGCGCTGGATTAATTGACGGAGCCGTCCGCGTTCGTTCGACGATTCGATTTTGCGCGAAACGCCCAGATGCTCAATTGTCGGCATATAAACCAGAAAACGTCCCGGGAGCGCGATGTGCGACGTAATGCGCGCGCCTTTGCGGGCAATCGGTTCTTTGGCGATTTGGACGAGAATTTCCTGTCCTTCGCGCAGCAGGTCGGTAATCGTCGGCTGCGAACGCCCGCGGTCGCCGCGCGATTCGCGGTCACCACGCGAATCGCGATTGTCGCGTCGATTCGAGCCGTTGCCGCCCTGATAGCCCGTTTTCGCCGGCGCGCCGTCAAAATCGGCGTCGGCGATTTCGTTTTCCGCCGTCACGGTTTCGTCCATTTCCGCGCCTTCGTAACGTTCCTGCGGTTTGCCGGTGCCGCCCGCGCCGGTGCGTCCGCCCGGGCGATTGCTGCCGCCGCCGCTGCCGGTGCCGCTGCGCCGTCCGCGACCGCCGCGACCGCCGCGCCGGACCGCCATTTCCGCGATGTCGCCGGTTTCTCTAACGTTCGCATCAGCGTCTTCCATATCACCCGACGCTTTACCTTTTTTGCCGCGCCCCGCGCCGCCTTTTTTCGGCTTGGCGGATTTTCCTTTCGACTTCGGTTTTTCCGCCGCTTCCGCGACTTCCGCATTAACCTGCGTGACCGGCGCGGTTTGCGTCACTTCCTCCGCGAGCGTCGCCGGTGCTTCGGGTTTTGCCTGACTTCCCTTTCTGCCGCGCGACGATTTTTTCCTGTCTGCCTGCTCCGGCGCAGTTTCGGCAGCCGCTCGGACCGGCGCTGATTGCCGTGCTTCAGCAGCTTCGGCGCCTGCCTGAGCCGGTTTGTTTCTACCCTTTCCGCCGCGTCTGCCTTTCGATTTTTTCGAGTCCGCCCTGACGCCTTCCGCCGCGCCGCCGGTTTCTTCTTCGTCGGCAACCCGCTCAAAACCGCTCGACGCGCTGCCGACCTCGTTGATTAATGAACCGACTTCGGCGGTGGCGGTGCTTTCCATATCAAATTCAACTGCGCGAACCTTATCGACAATCGCTTCCTGCCGGTACGCGTCCTTAAACATTTCGCCGGTATCTTCGTCATCGATAATGCGCTCGAAGCTCGAATCCTCGCCGTCAAAGTCAGCCGGTAATTCCTGTATAAAATCGGCGGCTGAAGATTCTTCGGTCGCCTGCTGCGACTGCATCTCGGCAAGCCGTTTTTCGCGCTTTCGCTCGCGGCGGTTTTTGCGCTGTTTCTTTTGTTCGGCGGCTTTGCGTTCTTCGGCGGTTTGAGTTTCTTCCGCTTCTTCCGCTTCATCGTCCGAGAATTGAATTTCGCCGACTTCTTCCGCCGGTGATTCGTCTGAATCTTCGGCGAACGTTTCGCCGAAGATGTCTTCGTCGTCTTCCGCTTCGTCATCGGCTAAAATCAAGCCGCTCTCGACCAGCGGTTCGGCAATCGCCTGGACGTCTTCCATTTGACGCTCGCGTTCGAGCCGCGCCCGTTCAATTTTTTCGTTCGCCTCGCGCTTGGCTTCCTCGGGCGAACCCTTTTTACCCTTTTCCATTATAATGCGCTCGATTTCTTCTTCTTCGTCAAAGAAATCCGAGACGTACAGAAAACCGTCGCGCTCCAAGCCGATTTCGACGAACGCCGACTGCATTCCGGGTAAAACCCTCTGCACACGTCCTTTGTAGATGTTGCCGACGACGCCTGAATTTTCTTCACCGCCGCGCTCGATATAAAATTCGGTGACTTTACCGTTATCGATGATGGCAATCTTTTTTTCGCGCCCATTGACGCTGATAATCATTTCTTTTGGCATATTCCCTCACTATTTTAGTGTGATAAATTCGGGCTTGGAGTATTATTTGAAAAATGATTGAATGATGTTCGGCAATTTACTAACCGCAAATAAACACGGATTTGGCGGATTTTCACAGATAATTTAAAAAGCTTTTTTAAAAATCTGTGGGAATCTAAAAAATCCGTTTTTAACTGCGGTTAAAAGCCGGCTTTCTTTTCATTCAAAAATCTTTTTAGGATGGCAGGCAGTTTTTTGTTGTGCGCCGTAACTTCTGAGCGCCGGTTTGTAGAATTTGATTGGTTTTCGATTGTTTTCGACAAATTTGAAATTTGCGAACCCAAGAAATTAAGAGTTTTCACGCAGGAATCTTTTTCTAAAAGCGCAGCTGGTGCGCCTTTCTAAAATGCGAGGAGCAAATATTTTTCAAAATGCTCGACCCGCCAAATCTCTTTCAACAAATCTGTAAACTGATACAATCCTTTTGTTTGCTGTGTTTAGCAATAAAAATTTATTAAAACTCCAAGCAAACTGTGGATAGTATAAACGAATTTCCTGCAATCGTAAATGTATTCACAAGATATTTTTAAAAGGTTTCCGGCGCGCGACGTTTTTCCTGCCGCCGGGCGGCTTTTGACTTTCGCGCGTTTTGCAATAAAGTCTTCCTTGAAGGATGCGATTTTTCAGTTCGAAAAAAATAGTCCGTTTCGGCGTTTCGCTGCTTGCCGTTTTATTGATAACCGCTGTGCTTGCGCCTTTTAACAGAGAAATGAATTCGACCACGACGGCGCTCGCCTTTTTGCTCGTCGTCTTGTTTTCGGCTTCGTTTTTCGGGCGCAATCCGGCGCTTTTAGCGTCGCTTGCGGCAATGCTCTGTTTTAATTATTTTTTTCTGCCGCCGTTTCACACATGGGCAATTTCGGAGCCGCGAAATCTCGTCGCGTGGTTTTCGTTTACCCTGACGGGCATTGTCGCGGGCGAACTTTCAAATTATGCACGAAAGCGCGCCGAGGAAGCCGAACAGGGAAAATTGGAAATCGAAAACCTCTACCGCGAGCTGCAAGGCGCGTTTGAGCAAGCCAGCCAGGCGGAAGCCCTTCGGCAGAGCGAAAAGTTGAAATCATCGCTGCTCGACGCCGTCACGCACGACCTTCGCACGCCTTTAACTTCAATCAAGGCTTCGGTGACGACGCTGCTCGAAGACAAAAAGGAAAAGCTTCTCGACCCGGAGGGACAAGCCGAATTTCTGGAAATCATCAATGAGGAAACCGACCGTCTGAACGAATTTATCGAAGGCATGGTCGGGCTTGCCAGAATCGAAGCCAACGCGCTGCACATCAGAAAAACGTGGAGCGAACCGGAAGAAATCATCAACAACGCGCTTGAAAGAGCAAAAAACCAGTTACGCTCCAGACATGTTTCGATTGAAATCGAGCGCCGCCTGCCGGACGTTTTTGTCGATGCCAGTTCAATCTCGGAAGTAATCTACACCCTGCTCGACAACGCCGCGAAATATTCGCCCGCCGGCTCGCTAATCAGAATCACGGCGCGGCGCGCGGAAAATGAAACCATCGAAATCGCGGTTGAAGACCGCGGCAGAGGCATCGCGCCCGAGATGCGCGAAAAGGTTTTCGACAAATTCGTCCGCGCGGTGGAGGAAGACATTCACACGACGGCAAGCGGTCTCGGCTTGGGTTTGGCAATCGCGCGCGGCATCGTCGAATCACAGGGCGGACGAATCCGGATTGAAGACGGCACGGATGATTTTACGACGAAATTTGTTTTTCAAATTCCGATTGGCGATGATTAGGCGGAGGGGAGCTTTATGAAAAAAATCCTCGTCGTTGACGACGAATATCAAATCACGCGGGTTTTGAAGCGCAGCCTGCAAGCGCACCGGTACGACGTTCGGACGGCTTCGGACGGCGAAACGGCGCTCGACACTTTTCGCGATTTTCATCCCGATTTGGTGATTACCGATTTGCAGATGCCCGAAATGAACGGCATCGCGCTGTGCCGCGAAATCCGCAAATTATCAAAAGTGCCGCTGATTGTTTTGTCGGTCAGAGGCGAGGAAAAAACGAAGGTGGAAGCCCTCGACGCGGGAGCGGACGATTATGTGACGAAACCTTTCGGAATGGACGAGCTGCTGGCACGCGTGCGGGCGGCTCTCAGACGCGCGCCGGACGGAAAAAAAGAAGACCCCCGGCTTGAAGTCGGCGATTTTTCGGTCGATTTTGAAAGCCATCAAATAATGGTCGGCAGCGCGGAAATCCATCTCACCCCGAAGGAATTCGAGCTGCTCGCATTTTTAATCAAAAATCACGGCAAAGTTTTAACTCACCGCGCGCTGCTGGCGGCAATCTGGGGCGAAAACTTCACCCAACAGCCCGAATATTTGCGGGTTTTTCTCGGAAATTTACGCAAAAAAATCGAGCCGAATCCGGCTGAACCGCAGTATATTCTCACCGAGCCGTGGGTCGGTTACCGGTTCAATCCTTTCCCATAAAAAATTTTATGAACTTTTTATAAATTATTTACCCACTCTTTATGTCGCGGGTCGTAATCTTTTCTTAGAGACAAAGGAAAGACAATGACCAGACAAGAGACAAAGGAAAGACAATGACCAGACAAGTTTTCAATCAAACAAAAAATTCCGCAACCGAAGAAATTTTCATCCCGCAAGCCGCCGCTCGCAATTTAGACGCTGACAGCTGGACGAAATATCATCTGGGAGCGCTCGTCGGATTGCCGGGCGGCATTCTGGTTTTGCTCGGCGCGATTTTTCTAAATGTTTTCGACCTCGCGGCAGGCGCAAAACCACACGGCATCTGGCTGTTTGTGGCGGCTTACCCGCTGTTTGCGCTCGGCGCGCATTGTCTCGATAAAATCGGCGAGATGAAAAAAGCAGCAAAGGCGAAAAAACAACAATCCAATCTTGAACGATTAAACCCGGACAACATATTCAAACGATAGCGTCATGGCTGTTTTTATTGACTTCATAACCAAAGCTCGCTTCTTCTAAAGCAATAGAATTTTTTCTTTTCAGCCGCGGATGAACCAGGGATTTCGCGGATTTTAATTTTTGATTTTTTA
>DASWRC010000257.1:0-74728 GCA_036403375.1 Pyrinomonadaceae bacterium | reverse complement strand
CGGAGCACCGGTAAAAGTGATTGCAACTCCGTTACTCGTAATCGTCTTGTCATTATTTGAAAGTGTTCCGCCCGAAAGAAATTTACCGGACGTATTAAAGGTCAGCGAACTTGCCGTATTGTCAGGGTCGTTGGCTTCGATGCTGTATGCCACGCCGGTATTCGGATTGTAATTACCCGGCGTATTATCGTCGGCGATAACTACACGATTCGGCGTTCCGGTTGTCGGGTAGTTATAAGTCAGCCATTTAGAAAGCCGGGCGGTTGTCGAAGGGTCGCCCGCGTAGTTTGAATCCACAAGCGTTATTGCCTTTTTATAATTAATGTCATCGGTTGAAACGGTCGGAGTCGTATCGGTATTGCCGCGCAGGACGTTGATTGTCGATTGCAAACCGCTTTCGGCGGCGTAATACGCCTTGCTTTCCGAAAGCACGTCCGTCACATTGCGACTGTGCGAACCGACAGCGGACAGAATTGCAATACAGGCTATCAACAGTAAGACCGAAATCATCACGACCGTTACCAAAGCAACGCCGCTTTCACTTTTATCGGTTTTCCGGTTAGATTTTTTTCCGCTGTTCATAATACTTATCTCCTCTATATTTTCTCAATGTTGATTTCCCAAAATGTTCTTTTCCGACCCGCAAATTAATACTGACCCAGCATATACGGCGAATTGCGCAGGGTGACATCCGACGTAAACTGCACTCGTTGATTGGTCGGCTGACCCTTAATATCGGGCAAAATTACCCAAAGCCTGATTCTGATGCGCCCGGTTGCCGCTGACGGAGCCGACAAAGGATTGGTATTGGTCGTCGTATCCGTATAATCGAAATACCCGAATTCGACCTGACTGACCCGGTTGATAACGCCCGAAGTGATGCCGGTGTTGGCATCGTAACGCAATACCGATTGTGATGTTTCATCGTAAAAAAATGTGATGTCTTCGCCCGCATCATCGGTTGTGTAATCGTTATTGCTGATGTTGGCGCGAATATGGAGGCGCTGGTCGTTAGAATCCGCCAGACAATTTCCTGTGCCCCCGGCGCAAATGCCGTTAGTCTGGATTCCGTAGCCGGAATTGGCAATTTCGCGCGTCATAATGTTTATCGCCGCCTGTGCCGAAGTAAGCGCGTCAACGCGGCTGTTTTCGCGTTCACGGGTACTCAGCGCGCCCGAAAAGGTCATCACGGCGACCGCCAGAATAATCAGTGTTATCGCCATCGAAGCAACCAGTTCGACCATTGAAAAACCCGCAATCTCAGGGTTTTCCGTCAGAAATTTTTTAACTTTCTGAAAATACCGGCGAGTTGATTTTAGGTATCTACTTCTCATAATCTTTTACTATCCCGGCGGGCGAACTTCAGTTCAAACGAACCCGCAAAATCGTTAATTTAGTCCGCAAATTAGCCAGCCAGCCCGGCTGCGGATTCGCCATTACGGAATCGACCGTAATTTGCTTGAGCGTGCAGTCAGCGTCGGCTGAACCCGTCGGAGATTCATTCGTAATTGTCACCGTAATATTAAAAACCGTGCCGTCGGCGCTCGTGCGCTGCGGCCGCGTATAAGTTCCGGCATTAAGCAGCGGATTGGAAGACGACGTATTACGAACAAATTTCAAGCTCCGGTAATACTCGGTTTCCGCCTGCAAAACCGTTAAAGCCTGCGACCGTAAATTGTTTCCGGCATTGATTTTTACGGCGTATGAAAAAACCGAAAGCGTGCCGACGCATAAAATAATCATTATCGAGGCGGCAATCAGAACCTCAACGAGCGTGAACCCCGAAACTTTCTGAAATTGATTGTTTTTTTCTATCATTGCCAAATTCCCCTTTTTAATTAACCGAAATATTTACCGTCCGGGCTGTCCCGCAGCCTGAAATCGTGACCGAGCCTGAGGCATTGCCGTTGTCATAAACAACGGCGACCGCAAAGTTTCCGGATGCCGATAGTGTATTGACGCTCGCCGGCGAAATACTGGTAATCTTCTGCCCGCTTTTGGTCAAAGTAATAACGTTGCCCGAAGCGTTAATGAAACTTACGGTAAAACTGCCGTTTCCGGTTCCGCTGCCGGTAATTTTCGGAAAAACAACCGAACTCGGCGCGGTAACCGTACAAACCAACGGCACGGGCGTCGCCGTCGGTGCCGGTGTTGCGGTCGGCGCGGGCGTCGCGGTCGGCACGGGCGTCGCCGTTGGCGCAGGCGTCGCGGTTGGTGCGGGCGTCGCGGTTGGCGCGGGCGTTGCGGTTGGCGCGGGCGTCGAATTCGGGTCGGGCGTTGCGGTCGGCGCGGGCGTCGGCGTCGAATTCGGGTCGGGCGTCCCCGACGGCGTCGGCGTTGGCGTCGGCGCTCCGGTGATTATCGAAACGAGTGTCCTGATCAAACTACCGTCGGCAACATCGGTCACCGGCGGCGCGTCAAAACCGGGAATCGCCGAACCGCCCGCGAGCAGGTTGACGGTTCCGGTCGGCGTAACCAGGACAATATTTGAATTTGAAGCGGTGGCGTTATCAAAATTACAAGTCCCGTTACAGATAAGAAACCGCGCGGCGTAAATCGAATCGTTTATTATATTTCCGCCGTTGTCCCTGACCTCCGCCTCGCCGCGAATATTAAAAGAAACCGTTATCGGAAAAGCCAGGACGGAGGCGGAGCCGAAAATGTCGTCGGAAATCGAAACACTCTGGGCGCCGAAGGAATTGTTCGATTGAGTGTAAGTTGAAGCGTCCTTAACGTCGGTTATTAAGGTATAAGAGCTTGCCGTGACGACGACGCGCGCGCGGTAATCGACTCCGCCGACAATTTCCGCACGGCGTTTAACGGAATCGAAACGCGCGCGCTCGAACGCGACTTTCAGCTCGCGCGCGACGTTTTGACGGATAAACTGCATTCGGGATTTTCCCAGAAAAACAATCGCAATACCCGATATAACAATAATTATCGCGATAATGACCAGCAATTCGGTCAGCGAGAAGCCTTTCAGGCGGCGATTTTTTTTGCGTTTCTCCTCTCTCATTTCATTTTTTCCCCAAGCAGCACTTTTTCAACCGCCGTTATTGGCTTCCGATGCGTCCGGCAAGCTCGAACATCGGGCTGTAAAGCGCGGCGACGATGAAGCCGACAAAAATTCCGACCGGCACGATGGCGAAATTTTGAAACCAGAACAATACGGCTTCAAGCTCGCGTTCGGCGCGCGTTTCAACGATTTTCGCGTAATTGTGAAACGTGCTCTGCATATCGGCGGTGCGCTCGAACGTCATCAAAACGCCCGCGAATTCTTTGCCCATCAAAAACGGATACGGCACGAACAATTTGTGCAAATCGGTCGATTCGGTCATAAACCGTTTGCGGACGTGCATCAGCATCCGCGCGTATTCGGGATTGTTGGAGGTTTCCGCCGCGATTTGAAAGCGTTCGGTCATCGAAGGTATTCCGGCTGAGAGCATCGCCATCGTGCGCAAAGTCTGGGCGGAGTTGTAATTACGGAAAAACGAGCCGAAAACCGGCATCCGCAAAGACCAGACCTTCAATTTATCCATCCCCGCGGGCGATTTTGCCCAGCGCCACAATAAAACCGTGCCCGCAATCAGCAAGATGAGGAAAACCAGCCCGAACCAGCTTGTCAAAAAGTCCGAACCGGCAATCATCACGCGCGTCACCAAAGGCAATTGGGCGTCGTTGCCCGTCAGCAGCGATTGATAAAGCTCGACCATCTTGGGCATCACGAAATATTCAACGACGCCGACCGCGATAAAGCAGAAAGCGACGACCGCAATCGGATACATCAAAGCCGAACGGATTTTCGATTTAATCGAATCAGCCCGCCGCTCGCCTTCGGCAAAACGATTGAGGGTCAGCAAAAAAGCACTCTTATTTGTGCCGCTTTCCGCGTCGGCGGCGGTTCCGACCTCTTCGCCGATGCGCAGGGCGCAGATTAATGTCACCGGAAAAACAGGTTTGTCGTTTTTGTCCTTCTGCGCGGCAAAGGCTTCCGAGAGCGCCCAGCCGTTGATAATCAATTCGCCGGCACTCAGCAGCGCGATTTCCAAAACCTTGTTGGTCTGCGCCTGCGCGAGCAGCCGGCAAATCTGCGTCGGGCTTTCGCCGACTTCCATCAGTTCGCCGAATTGTTCCGCGAGGCTCGCCAATTCGGTACGCGTCGGGCGACGATTTTTCTCGCGTCCCTTTCTTCTTTCGCTGATTGACTGCACCTTTATTCCGGCGCGTTCAAGCTCTTTGGCAGCGAGCGCCGGGTCGGGCGTTTGAACAAAACCTTTGACGATTTCGCCGAATGAATCGACTCCCGTAAAATTGAATCCGCCTTCCGAGCGCGAAAGCTCCGACGGGTCTCGAAAGGCGGATTTCCCGCGCGCCGCGTCAAACTGCCGCGCGTTATTCTGAAGCGGCGCCGCGCGCCGCGCCGTTGAATTTAAGGGGCGAACGGTAGTTGTGCTGCCGCCGTTGTTATTTGCTTCGCTCATAAATATTTCTAAAAATTCAGCTTTTCAACTCAAAACCTCTAGCCGACTATTTCGCCTTCGATGTAATCGTCGTGATGATTGAGTGTTTCCTGCATCGGTTCGGAAACCGCCGCGCCCGCCTGCGCGTAAGTGCGATTGGCGTATTGCCGTTTGCTTTCGACGAGTCCGAGCACGGCGGCGACTTCCATCTCTGAAGTGATGCCCGCGAGGACTTTTTCGCGCGCCACCGTCTTCATCGGAATCAGGTAGCCTTCGCTGACCGCGCGCTGCATGATATCGCGCGCCGACAGATTACGGTCCTGAATCCATTCCTTGACTTCGTCATTGAAATAGAGCAGTTCCGCCATCGCCGTGCGTCCGCGCGTGCCTTTATGAAAACAATCGGGACAGCCCGTCGCTTTATAAATTACTTTTTCGTACCTTTCGGACGGTCTCGTATCAACCACCTTGCAGCGCTCGCACAATTTTTTAACGAGCGTCTGCGCTAAAATCAGGTTGAGTCCGGTCGCCAGATTTTCACGCGGAATGCCCATCTGAAACATTCTCGACAATGTGTCTTCGACACTCGCCGCGTGAAACGTCGAAAGCACGAGGTGCCCGGTCAGCGCGGCGTTGACGGCGACCGAAACGTGTTCCGCCGAACGCAGCTCGCCGATGCCGATGATGTCGGGGTCGGACCTCAGACACGAATAAAACGCGTCCCACCAGGTCATCGGCGTATTCGGTCGCAGACTGATTTGCGTGCGGCGCGGCGAACGGATTTCAATCGGCTCGCCGATTTCGATAATTTTGAAGTTGTCCGTGTCTTCCAGCGCGGCGTAGATTGACTCCAGCGTGTTTGTCTTTCCCGAACCGGTCGCGCCCGTGACGACTAAAATTCCGCGCTTCTGCGAGTAAGCCGCCCGCAAATCGGCAATCTGACGCCGCAGAAATCCAACCTGATTGATGTCGCGAATCGGCTTCAGCTGCGAACGCAAAACAACGGACGGCGCATAAAGCGTCGGCTGCGAAGCAAATCGAAGCTCGACGTCCGCCGGGTAGCCGTCTCGCAGGGCACGCACTTTGACGGTCGAGTCGATGTCCTTAAACTTCATCTGCGTCGCGTCTTTGCCGGCGGTCTCCGCCATGCCCATCGCGAGCTGTTTGATTTTGACAAACGGAATATTATCCCATCGCGTAAACATTTCGCTGTCGTAGCGGAAACGGATGCGACCCGTCGGCTGTCCGGCTTCGATGTGCATATCGGAAGACCCCGAGCGCAGAAATTCCATCAGAATCAGGCGGATAAATTCCTGCGTCGTCAGCTCGGCTTCGTTGCGCTTGATGTTGCGCTCGTATTCTTCCTTATCGGTCAAATCAATCCATTCTTCAAATTCATTCGCCAAATCGGCTTCGACGGTCGCCTGCGTCGAGAGCAATTCTTCCGCCGACAGATGATTTTCGCCTTCGCCCCAGTTTTTTGTTTGCTGCGATTGTTTTTTCTGCTGGTGTTCCAAAACGAGCGACTGCGTCTGCGAGCTGTAAATGTTAGTGTGCAGAAACTGGAAAAAAGCGTCTTCGAGGTGGATGAATTTGACGTGCAGCGGGCTCACTTGAAGCGCGCGGACGACGCCGTTGCGGTCGTCGCCGTTGATGATGCGGACGAGTCCGACTTCAAAATGGAGCGATTTGTATTTATCCGTCCAGAAATGAAGAACAATCGCCTTGTAGCGGTTTGACGATTCCTTGTTCAGGTACTGTGAAAATTGCTGCAGGTTTTCGACCGTGTACTGGTTTTCAAGACGCGGCTGGGCAACCAAAGCCTTTACCTCGGATGGCGGAATATTTTCGGCTGATTCGGAATTTACCGCATTTTCAGCGGTCGGCGTTTCCCAAAACTCACTTTGCGGTTCTTTATAGCGCGGCGGGTTATCGCTATTCTTGTAATACTCGTCTGGCATAAAACTACTTTCCCTTTCGTTCGCGTAATGCCCAAAACACTGATTTTGCCTTTCGGAATAATCAGTGGAAAAGTGTTTCGGGGGGTAATACGTTCTTACTGCAAAATTTACTGCTTCATTTATTGACCAATTAAGCAGACCTTTTTGCCCAATTCTTCTATAAAACCTTCTATTTCAAAAAATTACTGGTCTTTCGTTTCTAACTTTTTCTCCGTTCTCGTGACCGACGGTTTGACTTCCGGCACATCGGTCGTCGCGCCCGGCACTTTTACCGGTTCAAGCACCTGACCATATGGCACGACCGTCACGGAAAGCGCAAAATATAAACGGGTTACCTGGTCGGTACGCACCCTTCGTTTGAACAGGTAACCTAAAATCGGCAAATCGCCGAGTCCGGGAATTTTGGAAACCGAATCGTTAGTCGAATCAACCGTGAATCCGCCCAAAATAACGGTTTTGTCCTGGGTCAGAATGAATCGCGATTGAATCGAACGCTCGTTGACGGTCGGAATGCCCTGGCTGACGACCGTTGTGTCAACCTCGTTTGATTGAAGCAGCATTTCGAGATTGACCGCGACCGGATTGCCGTTGTCGTCGTCCATTACGTGCGGCACGACCGCAAGTTTGTTCGTCGCGCCGATAAATTCGAGCGCGCCGGCATCTCCGCCGTTGACGCTGCCCTGTGTCAGAACGGGAATCTGGCGTCCGACCTCGAGTTCCGTCGGGTCGCCGTCGAGCACGATGGCAAACGGGCGTGCCTTTATCGAGATAATGCCGTTTTTCTGAAGCGCCGACGCCTGTATATTGAAATCGACCGTTCCGATTAAGGTAGAAAAATCAAATAAACCGGATAAAGGCGAAAAGGCAAGGAAGGTGCCTTTGGGTTTTACCTCGCCGGGAACGGTTTTGCCGTCGATTAAAACCGACTGCACACCGATATCGGTCAGGCGGTCGATATTGGCGGTATAAACCAAACCTTTGATAATGACCTGGAACGGCGGGCGGTCGGCAAGCGCGATAAATTGCTTGATGAGCTCTAACTGGTCTTCTGTTCCGCGAATTACAAAAATATTTCGTCCCGGAATAACCGCCACCGCGCCGGTTCTTGCCGCCTGAACAGTCTGGACATCGCCGTACGAGCCGTTGTTATCAGCGTTAGACGCCGGTAGTAAAACATTTTTCGAATCGTGAAGACCGAGAATATTTTCGATCTCATACTTTAGTTTTTCGAAATTTCCGCATTCCTGACTGTTGTTGCCGCCGCCGCTTCCATTACCGCCGCCGCCGCCGCCCTGATTACTTTGACATCCCTGACTAGACGAACTTTGCGTAGTCCGACCGGCAAGGTCCTGTGTCCCGCTGCTGGTTGGCTGTAAATACTTAAGTTTAATGAATTCGGTCCTTAATTCGCCGCTATTAAATTGCTGGTCGTCCAAACGTTTTCGCTTATCGCTTTGAACCAGCAAAAGCGTATTATTATTGACGCACTTTGTGCTGACCCCGGATAAATATAATTGCGAATCGAGCATCGTTTTCCACGGAAGACTTCCGCTTATAATGTCGATTGGCAAATTTTTGACGCCCTCGCCCATCAGAAAATTTACTCCGAAACGGCGATGAATTTGGTCGACCAAAGTTTCGAGCGTGAGCTGAGTCGTCATCGAAAAACTGATTAGTTCGCCTTTATAGGTCGGGTCGCAGACATTTGCCGGTTGCTGCCGCGAGGCATTAGTCGGCTGTGTCGGCGCGGGCGACTGCTGCACGGGTTGAGCGCACACGCCAAAAGGAATAAAAAGTAAAATGATTAAAAAAAGGTGTTTTTTCATTTGGTTATTAATTAAGGTTCGGAACGCGCCGCCGGAGCGGTTCGTGTCCGGAAATTTTAATCGACTCCTCCCGTAATTAAAGCCTGGTTCGGCGACGGCGTTATCATAATGCTCTGCGGGCAATTCGCGTTGACCGACCTGCCCCACCCGCGCATCCGCATCGTCCGCTGCCGGTCGAAATAGCCGAATACGACGCCTTCCGACCTTAAGGAATCGAACCAGCCGTCGTAAAGCTGCGTGCCGACCGGAAAACTAACTACGCGGCAGGCAGACGTTGAATAAAACATCACCTCTTCTTTGCCGTCGCCGCCGCTTACGGTTCCGACCGGCAGAAGGTCGTCAATCGCAAAAGCCATCGATTCCGGTCCGCCTTCCTGTCCGAGCCGGATGCGGTCTTCGCGAATCTGAAGACGGTTTCGCGTTTCCGCCGCCTGGTCGGGCTGGCTGACGGTTTTTGCCGCTAAATTCTGTTGCTGCGACTGATTTTTCTGCGAATAAATTTGTGCCGCCGCAGGATTAACCGGTTTGGCGGCGGAATTCGTCTGCGCGGAATTGGCGCTGACCGGCGTGTTCGTTTTATCGCTGATGCCGCTCGTGTCGTGGAACGGATTCTTTATGTCAGCGGTATTCTGAACGTCGGTCAATTCCAAAACCTTCGCCAAATCGGATTCGAGTTTCGGGTCGATAATCGTGACGGGCGGCTTTTCGGAGAGTGCTCTATCCGTCAGAACCCGTTCGCCGAGCATCAGGAACAAGTCCCAAAACAGCAATCCGATAAAAGCGGATAAGAACGCGCTGGTGAAAAGCGCCGCCAGCTTCAAGCCGAGGCGGCTTTTGACTGGTTTGACGGAAGTTTTTAAGGGGGTGACGTACATCTTTTATTTTTTAATCTCCACGTTTTGGCTGACCGCCGGGGTGTTTGGCGCGGCGTTCGGCTTTTCAGCCGGCGGCGCGTGAAAGGCGACCAGCGTAAACCCGGCGGAAACGCTGTCTTTCATCGAAACAATCGAGTAATCACGGACGACTAAAATGCGCGGCATCCGCGAGATGTCGGTAAAAAATCTGACGACCTGCGGATAATGTCCCGTGACGAGTGCCGGAATTTCTCGCTCGTATAGTTTTTCGGCGCGCGGCGATTTGACCGATTCTTTGACCGCCATCAAACCCGTGAGGGTCACGCCGTTGCGCTGCGCTGCTGATTCGACCTGTCCGAGCACGTCGGAAATTTCCGTTTCTTCCGGCAGAAGCGGTTTGGCGTCCTGATAAAGCTGAACGATTTTGTCGTATCTGACCTTGAATTCTTCTTCGCCGGCGAGCAGGCTTTCGGTCTTTTTATTTTCGATTTCCTTCTTTAAAATCGTCCCGCGGTAGGCGCTTGCCGAGTCGTACCACGGGCTAAAGAGGTAGTAATAAATCAGATACCCGACGCCGACCGAAATCACGGTCATTAAAATCAGCGTGACCAGCGCGCCGTATTTTTGCGACTCGTACAAGATGTTTTCCCCCATCGAGGAAAGTGAATTAGGATTTTTATTTGTTCTCATACATAAGACTTCAAAACAAACTAAAACTTTATAGAAGCACCGCGCTACGGATTAGTTTTCGGTACGGTCGTGACGGGCGGCAATTGATTGTTCGCCGGCTGATTGGGCGCCGCGCCGCTCGGTTGATTAGGCGCGCCCGGTTTATTCGTTACCGGATTTTTAGACGGTTCGGGCGGCAGGAATTCAATCATCGGCACATAATTGCCCTTTATGCTCCACGCGATGATGCCCGGCGCGGGCTTGTTTCCCGTCAGGTTCGAGCCCGCCATCGTCGGCAGAATCGGCTGCGCCGCAGTGACGGGCTGCTGCGCTACGCCCTCCTGCACTTCGTAGGTCAAATTGCTGAAAAGCTTCGTGCCGCTCTGCGGTCCGCCCGCAAACTCCAGCGAACGCAAAAACGACGTGACGGCGTCCTTGCTGCGCGCCAAGCCTTTCATTTCGACGCCGCCCGTCGGCAGTAGTTTCAGTTCGGAAATATAGAACGACGGGTCGGCATTAAACGGAAAGCTCGGATTGAGCTCGTAAAGCATACTCGTGCCGACCGGCTGCTGGCGGCGCAAAAAGCTGACCTGTTTGATAAATTCCTGATACCACTGAAGATTCGCTTCGTAAGTTTTGCGGCGGTCGAGCGTCGGTTTCAATTCCGCCGTCCGCGCGCTCGCGCGTTCGTCGCGGACGGCGAGCATTAAGTTTGTGCGAACTAAATCGGCAGCCGCCGCGAGCAGCACCGCGAACATCACGACCGGCATCGCGACGAGCGCCAAAATCGCGCGGCTGCGGCGTTTTTGCAGGTAGTTTTCCTCTGTCCGGCGTTGTTCGACCTCTTGCGTGTCGGCAAGCACCAGAAGGTCGCGCGCCAGATTGACCGGCGGCAGTATCTCCGCGCCGGCAACCGTTTCGTCGCCGAAATTGAATGACCCGAAAAGCAGACCGCCGGCGACGGCTTCATCGACCGGAATGCCGATTTGGAAAAAGTCCAAGCCGGTCCTTTCGGCGAATTCGGCGGCGATTGGCGCGACGGCTTCCGAGAATCCGATTTCGGTCGCCCAGACGACCTGCGAATACGCCGTCAATTGTAATTGTTCGAGTTTTTCCGGTGAAAGTTGAAGAAAAAGCTGGTCAAAAGCATGGCGAATGTAGGATTCCAGATTCCGTTCGTCTAAATCATTTTCGTTTTCCGGGGAAGCCGCTGCCGATTCGCCGTCAACAATCCGAATCGCGCGCCGGTCGTAAAACGCGCCGTCCTGCCGGTTGAAACCGGTCGGCGACAGAAAGCCGTATTCGCTGAAAAGCCCGGCTGACGGACTCCACAAACCGTAATTGAAACCCACTTTCGTAATCAGCAGAAACGCCGTCACTTCAGATTCTTTTTCCGGTCGAAGCGTCCTTCCGCCTTCGGGCAGCGCAGTCAAAAAATACCGTGCCGCGCACCTCAGCGGAGTTTCGGCAGTCAGATTGAAATTCGTTAAAGCAGAATTGCCCGTTAACGGACGGATTCGGTCACTCGTCGCGGTGATAAACTGGCGTGGAACTTCGGTCATCGCGACCAGCCCGTTCGGCAAACGGCTAATCGTGCAGGCAGTGTCCTGAAGCGAGGTTTCAAAAATCGGGTGATTGTCAGTTCCGAGAAGCACGTTACGATCGGCTTCAACCAGCCATTCAGCCAATTCGTCGTCGCTGAGCGCAAGCGCATTGCCGTCGAGCGCGAGGATGCGGGTGCGCTCATTGTAGCTCGGCACGCCGGTCAAATAAAGCGTCTGCCCGGTGAGCGGCGGAACGCCCAGATTTTTCTCGCGACGCATATTGAGCGCGGCGGCTATGTCAAATTCCGCCGGCAGCCGCGTAATGTCCATATCGAACGAACCGGCAGCGTCGCCCGAAGCCGGTGAGGCTGCAATCAATTCGCCGGAATTGTTCCAAAAGACGGCAATCTGGTCGGGCGACGATGCCTGCTGGGCGGACGAATAATTATTCGCCCAATCATAACTGCTTTTGCTCGACTCTCTAATTTCAAACGGGGGTTTCATATACTGCTATATGCGGGAGAACTGCAATTTTTCGGACGGTTTATGTCCTTTATTTCCAAAAATTTTCAATTTACCTGCCGAAACCGGTTCGACCATGGATTTCTCGATTAAAAGCTTCGGATTTCAAGAATCGGTATATTTTCCGTTCAGTCAAAATTCGCTGACCAAAAATAAACTTTTTACTCTTCCGGGGCGCAATCTCTGTTTGCACCTATTAAAGCCTTAAAGACTGGCTGATTTCAAAAATAAAATCTTCCGCCGAACGGTTAGGCGGCGTTAGTTTTTTCGCTGACCCGATTGGTTAAACGAATTATTAAATCTCGACACGCCGGAAGACGAAAAGCCGTTTCCGCCCGCCGTGCCGCGTCCCGTTAATTCTTTGAGTTCCTCCTGGTTTTGCGATATAGACAACGCCGTTTCAATCGTAATCAAGCGTTTTTGATAAAGTGCGACAAGCGATTGATTGAGCGTCTGCATACCGTATCTATCGGCGCCCGTCTGCATAATCGAGTAAATTTGATGAATCTTATCTTCGCGAATCAAATTGCGAATCGCCGAATTCGGAATCAGGATTTCGAGCGCCATACAGCGACCGTCGCCGGCGGCTTTCGGCAGCAGCGCCTGACACATAATGCCTTCGAGTACGAGCGAGAGCTGCGTTCGAATCTGTGCCTGCTGAACCGCCGGAAACACATCGATTATGCGGTTAATCGTCGAAGCCGCCGTGTTCGTATGCAGCGTCGCGAGCGTTAAGTGTCCGGTTTCGGCGACGCGCAGCGCCATTTCGATGGTTTCCACGTCGCGCATTTCGCCGACCAGCACGACGTCCGGGTCCTGCCGCAGCGCCGAGCGTAAAGATTCGGCAAACGAATAAGTGTCGCCGCCGATTTCGCGCTGCGTGACGACGCAGTTTTTATGCGTGTGGACAAACTCAATCGGGTCTTCGATGGTCAAAATATGCTCGTGTCGCGCAATGTTGATTTTGTCGATCATCGCCGCGAGCGTCGTCGATTTGCCCGAGCCGGTCGGACCCGTCACCAAAATCAGTCCGCGCGGTTTGCGGCAAAGGTCGCCGACGACCGCCGGCAAGTTCAACTCTTCAAACGAGCGGATTTCGTGCGGGATGGCGCGCATGACTCCGCCGACGGTTCCTTTCTGGTTGAAAATATTGACGCGAAACCGCGAAAGTCCTTCAACGCCGATTGAAAAATCGAGTTCCAGTTTTTCTTCAAACTGTTTTTTCTGCGCTTCAGATAAATATTCGTAGGCGAGTTTTCTGGTATCCGAAGGTTTCAGAATCGGGTAACCGTCGAGCGTCTGCATTTTTCCGTGAACTCTGACCTGTGGCGGAGTATCGACCCTTAAATGAAGGTCAGAGGCACCGAGCCCAATCATCTTTTCGAGAAGTTCCGTTAGAGAAATTTGCGATTCACCGTTTAAACTCATGGCTCATCTCCGGTGGGAGGCTGCGTACTACAATTACAATAAAGGAAACAAATAAAATAAAATCTGTCTTCAACAACCAGATTTTCCCTTCCCTTTATCCTTGTTCTTGTGCTTAAACTTTTCCCGAGTCCTTTTCGCTTTTTATCAAACTTGATTGTGGGCGCAAAAGTGTCGGTAAAAAATACTAGTTTTTTGGGTAAGAACCTAAATTACATTATTTCAAACGCTCGTGTCAATGTTTTTTTACCTAACCGATTAACTTTTTTAAGTTGATTGAAAAAAAATTCACAAAACCCCTTAAATCACTGAATCAGGGAAATTTAAAATTTAACCGTGTTTAATTTGTTAAATTTGTCTGCCGCCGGATTGACGGCAAAACGTTAAAGATTGTTATTGCCTTTTTTCAAAGAAGAGGTTATAAATTGAGCGTTGTTTTCTGTCCTTTCGCATTGAATGCGGCTGCGCAAAGTTTTACTAATCACTAGACGGCGCGGCGCGACCGACAATGCGACAATCATTTCGAGCGTTATGTTCAAGCTGCACCAAAATCCAATGCATCCCGCTTCCGATATTCCGGTCGGTAAGATGAGAAGTTTGATTTTCGGTCGAATCGCTTTGATTTTTCTACTTCTGCTGGCGAGCTGGTGGTGGAACGCGAGTTACCTTGAATTAGTGGAAGCAGAGTTTCCGGGCGGGTTATTCATTATTTTCGTGTTTTCGGTCGCACTGACTTTTCCTTACCTGCTCGCCATGCGTTTCAGTCAGAATTTCCGGCGGCAGGTTCGCGTTCAATTTTTGGCTGACGTGGTGTTGATTACGGCTATTATCTGGCAGACCGGCGATGTTGTTTCGCCCTACGTCACGCTTTACATCATTCTGATAAGCGTCGCCGGATTTTTTTTGAACCGCAACGAAACCGTGGTTTTAGCGGTGCTTTGTGCAATGTTCTTTTCGACCCTCGCGACGCTCGCCTCGAAATCTTTAATTTACACAGTTTCAAACGCAATTCCGGCGTCGCGCTTTATGCAGATTGTCGCTTTTAACAATGTAGCGCTTTTGATTGTCGGATTGCTTGCCGGGCGCTTTTCCGAGCGCCGGCGGACGAACGAAGAGCTGCGCGAGACGGTCGAGCTTTTCGCCGATTTGCATATCCTGCACGAAAGAATCGTCGAATCGCTACGGACAGGTCTGATTACGACTGATTTGGACGGCAAAATTTACGCGTTCAATCGCGCGGCTGAAGAAATTTCGGGGCTTTCGGCGAACGAAGTCATCGGACAGAGCATTTTTTCGCTCTTCGGCGAACAAATCCGCGCGCTCGTCGATTTATGTCTCGGCACGGTGCGGACGGACGAATTCAAAGCCGAGCATTTCGAAGCCGAATTTTTAATCAATCCGGCGCGGCGCGTGGCGGTCGGCTGCACGGTTGCGCCGCTGGTCGGAAAGACCGGCAAAGTAACTGGATTGATTGTGAATTTTCTGGATTTGACGCAGCTTCGCGTGATGGAAGAAACGCTGCGGCGGTCGGACAGATTAGCGGCGGTCGGACGAATGGCAGCCGGACTCGCGCACGAAATCCGCAACCCGCTCGGCTCGATGAGCTCCGCCCTGCAGTTTTTGCAGGAAAAAGTTTCGCCCGGAACGGAAGAGGGCGAATTAATGCATGTCGTCCTGCGCGAATCAGACCGTTTGAACAAAATCATCACTAATTTTCTGACCTACGCGCGTCCGTCGGCAAACATTTTCTTAAAAGACGGCTTCAGCGAAACCGATGTCGGCGAAGCCATCCGCGATTGTATGGTTTTGCTTAAACACAGCCCCGAAGTCAAGGCAAATCACTCGCTCGAATTCGAGCTGCCCGAAGCGCCGGTAAAAATAAAGGCGAACGAAACGCAAATCAAACAGGTTTTCTGGAACCTGTCGAAAAACTCGATACAGGCAATGCCCGAAGGCGGCAAATTGAACGTTTGGATTAAGGAATTTCCGGGCAAAAACGTGCAGATTGTTTTTGAGGACACCGGCGCGGGCATCAACGCGGAAACGCTCGCGCACCTTTTCGAACCGTTTGCGGCAGGCGCGCGCGGAACGGGCTTGGGTCTTTCCATCGTTCATAAAATCGTCAGCGACCACGGCGGGCGCATCGACGTTCAAAGCCGGCACGAGAAAGGCACGCGCATCACCGTCGAATTGCCGAATTAAATTGTGAGAGGATTTTTTGCCGGCACGCGCCGCGAATCGACGCTAAAAAGTAAATTGACCTTTTTTTTCGCGTTTTGCCGGATATTAAACTGAAAGGAAACATAAACTCTCGTTATTTTTAAGCTCGAATAAAAAAACATTTGAAATTATGCCCGATTAAATTTTTTTAACTGAATCTCTCGACTTACGGAAACCCGAATTTTTAGTAATCGCCCCCGTGAAGGCGTTTCTGGAGGAAGAATGGCAAAGCTGCTCATCGTTGACGACGAGGAAAGTTATCGTCAAGTTTTGTCCGTCGTTTTTAGAGCGGAAGGTTATGCGGTCGAAACCGCCGACGACGGGCGCGACGCGCTCACGCATCTTGAAAAAAACCCGTGCGACGTTATTATTTCGGACGTCCGGATGCCGGATATGGACGGCATTGCGCTGCTCAAAGCGGTGCGCGAAATGTCGGCGGATGTCGGCGTCGTTTTGACGACCGCGTTCGGCACGATTGACACCGCGCGCGAGGCATTCAAGCTCGGCGCGGACGATTTTATTCAAAAGCCTTTTAATAACGAAGAACTCAAGCTCATCGTCCGGCGGACGCTCGAACGGCAGGCAATCATCAACGAAAACCGCGCCTTCCGGCGCGCCCAGCGCAGCAGCGGCAGCGCGCAGAACATCATCGGCGACTCGGCGCCGATACAAAAACTGTTTGCGATGATCGAGATGATCGCGCGCGAAAAATCGACCGTCCTGATTATGGGCGAGAGCGGGACGGGCAAGGAGCTGGTCGCGCGGGCGATTCACAACCTGTCGGACCGCGCCGACAAACCTTTCGTGCCGATAAACTGCGGCGCGATGCCCGAAAACCTGCTCGAAGCCGAGCTTTTCGGCTTTATCAAGGGAACGTTTACGGGCGCGGAAAAAAACCGCACGGGGCTTTTTGAATCAGCCGACGGCGGCACGATTTTCCTCGACGAAATCGGCGATATGCCGCCAGCCATGCAGGTTAAAATGCTGCGCGTTTTGCAGGACGGGCGCGTCCGCCCGGTCGGTTCGGCGACCGAGATTCCGGTCAACGCGCGCGTCATCGCCGCGTCCAACCGCGACATCCGCAAAATGGTCGAGGACGGCGAGTTCCGGCGCGACCTTTACTTTCGCCTGTCGGTCATTCCGCTGCAAATTCCGCCGCTTCGCGAGCGGCGCGATGACATTCCGCTGCTCGCCGCGCACTTTGTCAAAAAATTCACCGCGCGCTCGGGCAAGAACGTCACGATTGACGAACGGGCGCTCGAAATTCTGCAAAGCCGAAATTGGGAGGGCAACGTCCGCGAGTTCGAACACACTATCGAACGCGCCGTCGCGCTCACCGCCGAAGGCGCAATTTTGCCCGAACACTGCTCGGACGAATTTTCCGCCGCGCCCGATTTAACATTCCGGCTTCCCGCCGACGGTCTGGATTTGAAGAATTTTCTCGAAGAGCTGGAAAAAGATTTGGTCTGCGAAGCCTTAGAGCGCACGAACGGCAACCGCACGCACGCCGCCCGGCTGTTGCGAATGCCGGTTCACGCCTTTCGTCATCTGGTCGATAAACACAATTTGTAAGAGTATTCGGCGGCAGTTGAAAACCCGCGATTTTTATTTATTGGTTTCGGCGCTGATTTTCGTCGCCGGGCTTGAGGCGCAGGAGATTTTGTCGGCATCGTCTTCGTAAACAGTGCCGTTCGGCGCGACGGCAAAGGCGCGGTCGCCTTTTGAATCGGAAATCGCCGCGATGCAGTAATTCGTGCCCGCCGGGCTTTTTCGTATCTCGAATTGAAAGCGGCGGTTTTTGCCGTACCACAAATTGCGCTCGTCGCAGTCGGCGCACCCGATAATGACTTTACTCGTTTGGGCGAGCAATCCGGCTTCCGTTAATTCGGCAAAATTCCCGTAGGACTGGTATCTTGAAATCTTTGCGCGGTAAATCTCCTCGGCGTCGTGAATCGCGCGCAGATCGGCAATCACTTCGGCGCGGTAATCTTTTTTGAGAAAGCGCGGAACGGCGATAAAAGCCGCCGCCGCAATGACGAGGAACGCCAGCATTCCGAAAACCGGAAACGGGCGATTCCGCACGAAAGGGATATTTTCCGGCTCGCCGCGCTCGCGCTCGCGCCCGTCCGGCGGAATATTCGCGCGATTCAGATGTTTGGTATTTATCCGCATAACATTCAATGCCCGTCACATTAAACTATTTCTGCGAAAGCCAGTACGGCGCGAGCAAATTGGCTAACACGAAGCCGATAATGATGATAAAGAACAGGATGTCCAAATAGGGATAATATTTCGGCTTTTCTTTCATATTCAAAAAAAAGGCGGACGCGAGATAACACTCGCGCCCGCATGTTAGTTAAAGGGGGACTGGGAACGGGGGTTAAACTTATGAACCAAGGACAGTTGTAATGCCGCCTAAAACGCCGGCGGTGCAAGTTGATGCGGCATTAGCGCCGGTGAAAATCGTGCCGTCAGTCCCGACACCGAAATCTTTTGCGGTCGTATCTGAAGATGTCGCTTTCGCGCAGTAGTTTGTCGCCGGGGGTGTTCCCGCGCTGAGATTCAAAGTGTAGGTGTATGTGTTTTTGGTAACCGTTCCGGCTGCCCAGCTTGCATCAATCAAACCCTGCGTCGTGCTCAAAGCTGTAAAATCGCCGTACGCCGTGTTGTTACCGGCAATCGCCAGATAAGTCACCTGCGCCGAGTGAATCGTGCGAAGATTCGCGGCGGCTGAGGCTTCGTTCGCCGCGCGGCGCGATTTCAAAAGCGCCGGAATCGCGATTGCCGCGATGATTCCGATGATAATAACGACGACCAATAATTCGACAAGGGAAAATCCTTTCTGGTTCTTTTTCATATTCTTTTTCATGTTCTCCTAATATTTTGTAAACGTTTCACGCAAGGGGAAAATATCCGAAAACCTTCCGAGCTTTCCTTCAAAATATGTTTTTCTGCGTATGAAGCCCCATTGAGCAAGCCGCGTGCCGCGCGTCCGTCCAACGCCGTCTTTCACGTCAAACGCCGGTAAATACAGGCTTGCAGGCTTTGCCGGCGCTTCCGGTAAAAATCCTCGAAACACAAAAAGGTGAGACTTTTTCTCACGTCGCCGTTGAAAAAGTCTCACCTTTTTAATTGTTTTTACTCGCTAAGTTCTTAAATGTTCCGCCTGAAATTCCGCGTCGGGCGCGTTCTTATTTGTTGCGCGCCACGGCTGCCGGTCGCGATTTCCCCGTGCAGTCGTTCCAAAGTTTGTCGGCGCAGCTAAAAAGTTCCGGAGCGATTTCGCGCGTCCAGAGTTCAATCGAGATGTAGCTTTCCGTCGTGCCGTGCGAAAGAATCGTCCAGCCGAGCCGTTCGCGATTGCGCCAGACAAACTCGCAGGCGTCGTGCTCGTCCGCGCCCTGTATGTGCCGCGCCTCGTGAAGCAGGATTGCGGCGCGCTCGGTGTCGTCCGTCGCGCGCGAAAAGAAATCGGGATAAAGCGTGACGACGTTAAAGGGAAAGTTCGTCGCCGCAAACGCATTTTCCTTCTGCACCATAGAATTGAGCCAGTTGTCGCTGGCGCGAAAAATCGTCAGCCGCCGCAGCAAAAACGCTTCTTTAGCGAAACCTTTCGCATCGAGCAAATCAATCGCCCGCGTGACCGCCGGAAGGTCGTCCGACCTGAGCGGCTGCGACGTCAAAACCAGCGAGCTGTGAAATATGGAAAGCAAACACAGCGTCATCGCCAGATAGTAAAACACACGCCGCACCAGACGCGACCATCTGTCGCGCTTTACGGGTTCGTTTTTTTTCTGTCGATTATTGACTTCCATTATTTACGGTCGCCGGTTTATCGAAGGCGGGATTCGGAATGAATAAACTCGCATAAAACCCGCCTTGCTCGATTCCCTTTTCAAAAAATAAAATTCCAAAAAAAAATTAAAAGTCGAATTAAAACCGGACAGTTTTAACAGACTGCCGAAAAAGCTGCAAAGAATGTGCCGAAATTGTCTAAATGCTTTTACATTTGCAAGTTATAATCGAAGGAAAGCAACGCGGGAAAATTTGCGGGAAACACATAAATAATGTAAAACATTTGCCAAACAAAAACAAACAATATTTTTGATAAGCAGATTTATTTTGAATCCTAAACCGAATTTCACCGGCGCACGAAAGCGAGTTCCGGGGTTTCCGGTCCTTCATTAAATTTCTTGTTAAAAAACCTTTCAAATGACATAATTCGCTTTTCAGTCCTGTTTTTAAGCACCACGAAAATGATTTTGCGCCGAATAAAAAGTCAGTCCGGACTTCATAAATCTTTATGGCTGGCTTGCCTTGCGTCTATTTTTTTTACGGCTGCCGTTTTCCTGCACGCCGAGCGCCTGCCGATAAAAACCTATACGGTTGCCGACGGGCTGCCGCGCGATAATGTTAATAGAATCAGACACGATTCACGCGGCTTTTTATGGTTTTGCACGGCGGACGGAATTTCGCGTTTCGACGGTTATTCGTTTACGAACTTCACGACCGGCGACGGCTTGCCCGACCGCCACGTTAACGATTTTCTCGAAACCAAAGCAGGAATTATATATGTCGCCACCGATGCCGGACTTGCCGAATTGAATCCGAAAGGTCTCAGCGGTTCGGCGGACAATCCGCTTTTTACCGTTATTTTGCCTGAAAACGAACGCGCGAAAATTTTTCAGGTTTTGTTTGAAGACGCGCCGAGCGGCGAGGTTTGGGCGGGAACGCGCGACGGGCTTTATAAATTCAACGACCGGAACAAACTCGCGCCCGTCGATTTGCGCCGCTCAGTGACGGGCAACGATGTCATCTCAATTAACGCCATCATCCGAGACCGGCGCGGCGCGATGTGGGTCGGCACCGAAGACAGCGGTTTGCTGCGGATTCTGCCCACCGGCGAAATCGAGCGCTTCACGAAGGAAAACGGCTTGCCGGACGCGCATATTTCCAGTCTGCTCGAAGATAAAAACGGAAGAATCTGGGTCGGGCTGAGTCCTCATTACGGAGGCGGTTTATGCTTGCTCGCCGGCGAACCGCAAAAAAATCAAAAGGTCGTCGAGCGCTGCTTTTCGACCGCCGAAGGGCTGCCTTCGCCGTGGGTTACGGATTTATACGAGGACGAAGATAAATTCTGGATCGCGACGACGCGCGGTCTGTGTTTATGGCAGGGCGCCGATGCATCTTCGGTCTGCAAAACCTATACGGCGAAAAACGATTTGTGCGATTACGACGTCTGGACGATTACCAAAGATAAGGACGGCAATCTTTGGACCGGTTCCAAGTGCGGCGCGAAAAAATGGGCGCGTTACGGGTTTACGTCCTATTCGGAGACGGACGGAACGGCTAACCCGCTCGTCAATTCGATTTTTGAAAACGCGTCGGGCGAGCTTTTCGTCAGCTTCAACGACGGCGACGGGCGCGCTGTCAGCCGCTTCAACGGCGAGAAATTCGAGCTCGTCAAACCGAATTTTTCTTTCGGTCGTCTTTATTTCGGTTCGGGCTGGAGACAGACGGTGCGCCAAGACAGCGCCGCCGACTGGTGGTTTCCGACCGGGCACGGGCTGTTTCGTTTTTCGCGCATCTCTCGATTCGAAGATTTAGCGCGTATTACTCCGCAGAAGATTAACATCGAGACGAAAGGAACGGAAATTTACCGGCTTTATGAAGACTCGCGCGGCGACGTTTGGATTACCACTATAAGTACTGCCAACGAATTATGGCGCTGGGAGCGAAAAACCGACACCTGGCACGACTTGACGGAGGAAGCGGGTTTCGGGAAAAATCGTGTCGGTTTGTCGTTTGTCGAAGATAAATCGGGCAATCTCTGGATCGGCACCGGCGAGAGCGACAGCGCGCTGATTCGTTACCGCGACGGGCAATTTAAGATTTTTACTCGCCGCGACGGCATTCCCGAAGGCTGGCAGACTGATTTATTCGTTGACCACGCCGGCAAACTCTGGATTGCGAATCCGGCAGCCGGCGTGCTGCGCCTCGACGATGTGAACTCGGACGAAATAAATTTTACGCGTTACACGCCCGCCGAAGGGCTTTCGAGCATCGGCGTTTCGTGCATCACCGAGGACGAATTCGGCAGAATTTACATCGGCACGGGACGCGGGCTCGACCGGCTCGAACCCGAAACCGGACAGATCGAAAATTTCACGACCGCCGACGGCTTGCCGAACAGTCTTCTCGAAGTGGCTTACCGCGACCGGAAAAACAACCTCTGGTTCGGAACGGCAAACGGCTTGGCGCGATTCATTCCCGAACCCGCGCGCCGCCGCCAATCTCCGAATATTTTCATTACGGGACTGCGCGTTTCCGGCGTTTCCCTGCCGGTTTCGATTTTGGGCGAAACCATGATTACGCCGTTCGAATTGGATTCCGACCAGAAACAAGTGGCGGTCGATTTTCTGGGCTTGGGCGCTTCTTTAGGCGAAAAACTGAAATACGAATATCGTTTCGGCGAATCCGAATGGACCGAGACGCACGAGCGCACGGTGAATTTCGCGAATCTCGGCGCGGGCAAATACCAATTTGAAGTGCGCGCCCAGACTGCCGACCGGCTTTACAGCCAATCGGCGACCGTTGCTTTCCGCATCGCCGCGCCCGTCTGGCAAAGATGGTGGTTTATCACGGCATTGATTATTTTGACGGCGCTGCTCGTTTACGTATTTTATCGCTTCCGTTTGTCCCGGCTGCTCGAAGTCGCCAATATGCGAACGCGCATCGCGACGGATTTGCACGACGACATCGGCGCGAACCTGACTAAAATCGCGATTCTGTCAGAAGTCGCGCAGCAGCAGTTAGGGCAGAAAATCATCGGAAACGGCAAAGCCAATCTGCTCGGTTCGGTTGCCGAAATCTCGCGCGAATCGGTTTCGGCGATGGGCGACATCGTCTGGGCAATCAATCCGAAAAAAGACAGCTTGCTCGATTTAACGCGCCGGATGCGCTCATTTGCGGAAGAAATTTTGGAACGCCGCGAAATTCGGCTGGAATTTAATGCGCCTTTTCCAGCGCAGGATTTGAAGCTCGACGCCAACATCCGCCGCAACATTTACCTGATTTTCAAGGAATCAATAAATAATATCGTCCGTCATTCAGATGCCGCCGCCGTGAAAATCGATTTTTTGTTGGCGGATAAGGAATTGGTCTTACAAATCCGCGACGACGGAATCGGTTTTGATTCTACGCGGGAATTTGACGGCAACGGTTTGCTGAGTATAAAAAAACGCGCCGAAGATTGCGGCGGAAGACTGGATTTGGATTCGGTCGAAGGCGCGGGCACGAAAATCGTCCTGCGCGTCAAACTAAAATCCGCCGCCTGGACGTGGCATTAAATTTCGACACCCGCATTGTTCGGTAGGGCGACAAAGCAAATTATTTGACTTACACTCATCTGGTGCTGACCGAAACAATGCCGAATATTCCTGAAAACAACCCGCCGGAAGCGACTGTTATCAAAGTCGCGATTATCGAAGATTTGCGCGAGGTCCGCGAAGGGCTGGCGATGCTGATTAACGGCACGAGCGGTTTCGAGTGCGTCGGACGCTTTCGTTCGATGGAGGAAGCCATCGAGAATTTGAGTCTTAAACAGCCCGACATTGTTTTGACCGACATCGGCTTGCCCGGCATGGACGGCATCGCCGGAATAAAAATCCTGCACGAAAAGTTTCCCGAGCTTCCGTGCCTCGCGCTGACGGTTTATGACGACGACGAACGGATTTTCGCCGTGCTGTGCGCCGGAGCAATCGGTTATCTTTTAAAAAATACGCAGCCCGCTCGCCTGCTCGAATCCCTGCGCGAAGTCAAAGCGGGCGGCGCGCCGATGTCGCCCGAAGTGGCGCGCCGCGTCATCACTTTGTTTCAAAAGTTCACGCCGCCGCAAAACGCCGGCTATCACCTGACGCCGCAGGAAAAAGAACTGCTCAAAATGCTGACCGAAGGGCACAGCTACAAAACCGCCGCGTACCAATTAAAAATCAGCATCCACACCGTTTCCTTTCACCTCCGAAACGTCTACGAAAAACTCCGCGTCCACTCAAAAACGGAAGCCGTCGCCAAAGCCCTGCGCGAGCAAATTGTCTGAAAAACAAAAACCTCCGCCTTCGATACCCGCATACATTCGTAGTTACATTGCCCGCCCCTCTTTCTTCATAATTCAATAGCCAATAATTAAACATTCAATATTGAGGTGCGCAGTATAGTGTCAAGAAAATCTCTTTTGCCGGGTATTTTTACCGTTTTCGGATTGGTTGTTTTAACGGCAGCCGCTGCTTCTGCGCAAACGACCGCCTTCACCTATCAGGGTCGTTTGACTGCCGCCGGAACGCCGCCGACTGCGAACTACGATTTTCAGTTTACGCTCTACGACGCGGGCGGCGCGCTCATCGCCGGGCAGCAAAGATTGAATGTTTCGGTGACGGACGGTGTTTTTAATGTCTCTCTGGATTTCGGCACGGGCGCATTTACGGGCGCGAATCGCTTTTTGGAAATCGCCGTCCGGGCGGCGGGCGGCGGCGGATTTACTGTGCTCGCGCCGCGCCAGCCGATTCTCTCAGCGCCGTATGCGGTAAAATCTTTGAGCGCGGCGACGGCAGACAACGCCCTGCAGCTCGGCGGCGTTGATTCGACCCGCTTCGTCCAGCAGGACGCGGGCGGCAACGTTTCGGTCGCGGGCGGCTTGACCGTCACGGGCGCGCTCTCGCTCAATACGGTCAACGCCCAGACGCAGTACAATCTCGGCGGTCAGCGCATTTTGGGAAATGCGGGCAACAGCAATCTTTTTGCCGGCACCGGCGCGGGCGCGTCGAACTCAGGCGGATTCAATACTTTCGTCGGCAATTTAGCGGGAAATGCGAACACGACGGGCGATGCTAATTCGTTTTTCGGAAACACTGCCGGATTCAAAAATACGACGGGCGCGAGCAATTCTTTCTTCGGCGCGGGCGCGGGCGCGGGCAACGTCATCGGCGGCGGCAATGCGTTTTTCGGCGCACTTTCCGGATTCAACAACACGGCGAGCGGTAATTCATTCTTCGGACACTTTGCCGGACAAGCCAACACGACCGGTGATACCAATGCTTTTTTCGGAGCCAGCACGGGACAGCAAAATACGACGGGCACCAATAATACTTTTCTCGGAGGACTTGCCGGATTAGTAAATGCCGCAGGCAATGCCAACACCTTCGTCGGACAAGGTGCCGGCACTAACAATATTGAAAGCGATAATTCTTTTTTCGGCAAACTTTCGGGCGCTTCCAATCTGACGGGCAATTCCAATTCTTTCTTTGGTATAAATACCGGATTGATCAACACCACCGGCAGCAACAACACCATTATCGGCGCGCGCGCCAACCTCGGTGCGAACAATCTCACCAACGCGACCGCGCTCGGCGCGAACGCCGTCGTCAGCACAAGCAATTCACTCGTTTTAGGAAATAACGCGAACGTCGGCATCGGGACTTCAGCGCCGACCTCGAAATTAACCGTCGCCGGTTTGATCGAAACGACCGCCGGCGGCGTAAAATTTCCCGACGGCACGACGCAGACGACCGCCGCGACGAGCCTTAACGCCATTCTGAATCAAACGACTCCGCAGGCGGGCGCGAATTTCAATATTGACGGCACCGGCGCGGCGAATATTTTTAACGCGCAGACGCAGTACAATCTCGGCGGCGGGCGCTTTCTGAGCGGCTCGGACGCGGGCGGCAACGTCTTCGCCGGTTTCAATACGGGAACTCTCAACGCGCGCTTTAACAACTCTTTTTTCGGCAATAATACGGGCGCGTCGAATACGTTCGGCAGCGGCAACTCGTTTTTCGGGTTTAACGCCGGAACCTCAAACACCAACGGCGGGCTTAATACTTTCGTCGGCACGGGCGCGGGAATTCTCAACACCGACGGCGGCGAAAACACTTTCGTCGGCGCGGGAGCGGGACAGCAGAACCTGACCGGACAAAGAAATTCGTTTTTCGGACGCGGCGCGGGAACAAAAAATACCGGCGACGGTAATTCATTTTTCGGAACCAGCGCGGGCGGCAATACGACCGGCGGCACGCTCAATATTTTTGCCGGGTTCGAAGCCGGAATCGGCAACACGACCGGCAGCAGCAACGTTTTTGTCGGCACGCGCACCGGCGAATTCGATACGACCGGCGGCAACAACACTTTTCTCGGCGCGGAATCCGGGCGCGCCAACTCGAACGGCAGCGGCAACACATTCGTCGGCTACAACGCGCAGGGCAATATCGGCAACACGCTGACCAACGCGACCGCCGTCGGCGCAAACGCGGCGGTGCTGCAAAGCAATTCTTTGGTTTTGGGAAGCATCGCGGGCGTCAACAACGCGACCACCGACACGCGCGTCGGCATCGGCACGACCGTGCCGAAAGCGAAACTCGACGTCACGGGCGGCAATATTCTGGTCGGTTCGCCCGGTCAGGGCATCGTCCTGAAATCGCCCGACGGCTTGACCTGTAAACTGCTTTCGATTGACAACGCGGGCGCGTTTGTTTTGGCGGCAATTCCCTGCCCGTGAACACGCTTTCGGCGGCTTTATGAAGGGTGAAGGAATAAATTAGCCGCTGATAAACCGAGGATTTCGCGGATAAGAGATGATTTATTAAATCTGCGAAATCCTCGGTTTATCAGCGGCAAAAATAAATTATGAGCCTAAAGAAACGGCAAATGGCGACTTATCGCACGGCACGCGAGCGTTATTTGTCCGGGCTGAAACCGGGCGCGAGCTGCTTCGCCGCGTCAACGACAGTTTTGTGAGAAGAGAGTTTATGCAGAAATTTCAAATACTGATTTTTATGATTTCGATTTTCGGTTTGCCGGTTGACGGGCAAACCGAACCGGTGCGCGACGAGCCGAATTACGAAATCGCTTTTGCCAATTTTTCGCCGCTGAACACCGATATTTTTATCGCCGACGCCGACGGCGGAAACGCCAGACCGCTCCTCGCCAATCCCGAAGCGGATTATAACGCTTCGTTTTCGCCGGACGGTAAATGGATTTTCTTCACCTCGGAACGCGACGGCTCGGCGGATATTTACCGTGTTCAGGCGGACGGTAAAAAACTGGAAAGATTGACCGATGACAAGGCTTTCGACGACCAAGCCGCGCTTTCGCCCGACGGAAAATCGCTCGCCTTCGTGTCGAGCCGGAGCGGGCAAGCCGACATCTGGATTCTTGAAATGGCAACCGGAAAACTTCGCAATCTGACCGAACATCCGGCGGGAGATTTCCGTCCCGCGTGGTCGCCCGACGGCAAATGGATCGCTTTTGCGAGCGCGCGCGGCGGATTCAAAGACGAATCGGTTCTGCATCCGCTCAACCCGCAGCCGTACGGCGAGATTTTCGTCATGCGCTCGGACGGCAGCGACGCGCGAATGCTGACCGACAATCAATTCGAGGAAGCGACGCCCACCTGGATTCCCTTTCGGCGCCGGCAGAATTTGAAGTAAAAGCGAGGAATAAATTTATGAAAAGATTAACAGTTTTCCTGCTCGTGATTGTTTCGATTGCCCTCCCGGCGGCGGCGCAAAACAAAGGAAACGCGAAAGACGCGGAAGCCATCAAGGGCATCGCTCTCAAGTGGCAGGAAGCGTGGAATCTTCATGATATGAAAGTGCTCGCCGCGCTCGTCGCGGAAGACGTGGACTTTATCACGGTCGGCGGCGGCTGGCAGAAGAATCGCAAAGAGTTTGCGGAATATCACGCGCAGCGCCACGAAATGCAGTTTAAGGAAAGCGTCTGGACGACGAAAAAAACGACCGTCGAGTTTATTAAATCCGATGTCGCCGTCGCGCACGTCGAGTGGGGGATTGCCGGCGACAGAGACCCCGACGGAACGCCGCGCCAGCCGCGCCAGGGGATTTTTACATGGGTGCTGGAAAAGCGCAAAGGCGCATGGCTCATCATCGCGTCGCAGAATACCAATATCCGGGAACCGCTGCCGAAAAATTAAATTGCCGCAATTCAGGCGATACGGAGAAAAAATTATGACTGAGAAATTGATTTTACGACAAATTTTAGTTGGATTGATTGCTGCTTTCCTGTCAACCATTCCGGCGATTGCACAAACTACTGCGTTCACGTATCAGGGAAAACTGACCGATAACGGCGCGGCGCAAAATACTTATCAAATGCAGTTTGCGCTCTTTGACGCAGCGGCGGGCGGCAGCCAGATCGGCGGAACGATGACGAATTCGTCGGTCGCCGTCAATCAGGGCGTTTTTACGGTGCAGCTCGATTTCGGCGCGAGCGTTTTCACGGGCGCGGACAGATTTTTGCAAATCTCCGTGCGCCGCAACGCAAGCGAAACCTACACGATTTTAAGCCCGCGCGAGAAGATTGCTTCGTCGCCCTATTCGGTTCGCACTTTGAGCGCGGCGCAAGCCGACGTTTCTTTGGATTCAAACAAGCTCGGCGGCGTTTTAGCGAGCGAGTACGTGACGAATGCGACGGTCGGCAGCTCGTTCATCAAAAACGCGGCGACCTTGCAAACCGCGAATTTCAATATCAACGGCAACGGTTTCGTCGGCGGCAATTTCGGCGTCGGCACGACTTCGCCGACCTCGAAATTCCAGGTTTTTTCGAGCGGTTACGGCATCACGCAAACAAACGGCGCGGTCACGCTCGGTTCGTTTATCAGCAGCGCGGACGGCGGCAGCGGCTGGCTCGGCACGCGTTCGAATCACTCGCTCAACTTCTTTACGAGTGATTCGCTGCCGCAGATGACGTTAACGACGGCGGGCAATTTCGGCATCGGCATCACGAATCCGACCGCCCGGCTGCAAGTGCTCAGCTCCGTCGCGGGAACGACAGGCATTTTCGCGGAAAGCTCGTCCGGGCGCGCCGTGTGGGGTAAAAGCGTGACGAGCCGCGGTGTTTACGGCGAAAGCGACAGTCTCGAAGGCGTCTACGGCATCAGCGATACGGGCGCCGGCGTCGCGGGCAGAAGCCGGGCTAACACCGGTGTTTACGGTGAAGGCACCAGTTCGGTCGGGGTCGGAGTTTATGCCCGCAATCTTTTCGGCGGTCGCGCGTTTTTCGCAGAAGGCAATGCCGCTCAATCGCTTTCGAGCAACGGTTTGGTCAAAGCGATGCTGTTTGTCGAAGCCGACGCGACGATTATCCGCTGCTATAACGGAGTCACCAATTCATCAACCGGAAATTGCGGTTTCAGTATTAGTAAGGCGGCAAGTTCATACTTAATCAATTTCGGTTTCCAGGTCAATAACCGTTTTGCCGTCGTCACGTCCGGACTTTCCGGCAGCGCCTTTGCAAATTCAATGCTTCGCTACTTTAGTCAAAATGAAATACAAGTTTTTACATTCGTTGAGGGAAATTCGACCGGCGATGCCAATTTCACGATCATCGTTTATTGATGCGCTTTTGTGCTAAAAAAAGCAAAACGCCGGAATCCGGCAAAAAGGCGCTTGGCGAAAGGAGAGATGACAATGAAAAATAAACTTATTATAACCGCGTGGCTCGCTTTATTTTTTCTGGCGGCGAGCGCCGCGGCGCAGACGGGCGGCTCGTTCGTGATTGAAAAATCGGTCATCGCGGGCGGCGGCGCTCAAAATTTGTCGGGCGGAAGTTTCTCGCTCGACGCGACACTCGGACAATCGTTTGCCGGACAAGCTTCGACGGGCGGCAGTTACAATCTGCAAAGCGGTTTCTGGACAGATTCGGCTTCCGTTCGCTCACCGTTCGATTTCGACGGCGACTCGAAAACCGACATTTCCATCTTTCGCCCGAGCGCAGGCGAATGGTGGTATTTGAAATCTTCGACGGGCGGCAACGCGGCGCTTGCTTTCGGGCTGTCAACCGACAAACTCGCGCCCGGCGATTATACCGGCGACGGCAAAACCGACATCGCTTTTTGGCGACCCGGCTCAGGCTTCTGGTTTATCCTGCGTTCGGAAGACAACTCGTTCTTTTCGTTCCCGTTCGGCGCTTCCGAAGACATTCCCGCCCCGTCTGATTACGACGGCGACGGCAAAACGGACGCGGCGGTTTTTCGTCCTTCAACCGGAACCTGGTTTATTTTGAACTCGTCGGGCAGCGGCACTTCGATTGTTAATTTCGGCACGACGGAAGATAAGCCGGTTGCGGCAGATTTTGACGGCGACGGTCGTGCCGACATCGCTATTTTCCGCCCGTCGGACGGCTCGTGGTGGTATCTGCAATCATCGAACGCGCAGTTTAAGGTTTATCGCTTCGGTGTCGGAACCGATAAACCCGTACAGGGCGATTACACCGGCGACGGCAAGGCTGATATTGCAATCTTTCGCCCAAGTACCGGCGAATGGTATTTCCAGCGCTCGGAAGATAATTCTTATTATTCCTTTGTTTGGGGCGCGTCCGGCGACATTCCCGCGCCGGGCGATTACGACGGCGACGGGAAAATGGATGCGGCGGTTTTCCGTCCGTCAACCTCGACCTGGTATTTGAATCAAACCACGGCGGGCGTCGGCATCGTGACTTTCGGAGCGACCGGCGACCGAGCTGTTCCGAATGCTTTTGTTCCGTAAAATTAAAACTCCTGCCGATTAGTTAGAGTCGGCATTTACCGGCGGCGGCTTTTACACGGGTTGAAATGCCGGTTCCAAGCCGCCGTTTTTATTGAAGAAAAAGCGCATTTAACGGATGCGCTTTTTCTTGTTGGTGCGTCTTTCACGCGTTCAATTGTCCGGATAAATTCACACTCTTTATCTTGATTTGGGAAATTTACCGCGCTGCGCCCGCTGTTCTTTTGTCCACTTCGGCTTCTTTTTGCCGCCTTTTAAGTTTTCAGGCTCGACCGGCTTTTTTCGTCGGGGCGGTCGGTCACCGCCGGATTTACCGGCAAACCCCGTGCGGCTTTTTTCGAAAGTTCCTCGCTTTTCAAAGGTCGCGCGCTTTTCGAAAGTCGCCGGCTTTTTGACCGCCGCGTCGCTCGCATCAGCGACGCGCACGTTTGCCTTTTGACTGCGGATGCGGCTGTCGTGCATTTGTTTGATGACCTGTTCGGCAAATTCCGAAGGCACGTCAACCAGCGTAAAACGGTCGTAAATGTCGATTGCGCCGATGGCTTTTCCCGGCACGTCGCCTTCGTTGGCAATCGCGCCGACGATATTGGCGGCAGTGACGCCGTCGCGGCGACCGACATCGACGAAAAGCCGCGTCATTTCCTTATTCCACTGCTTAACAATCTGTTCAGCCTCGGGCTGCACTTTAACCTGGAGCGGCTTGTCGCCGACGGCTAAAAACGTCGCGGCGGCGGCAATTTCGGCAATGTCGCAGCCGCATTCCTCAGCTAATTCCTCGACCATCGAAAGATAAAGCTCCAAATCCTCTTTCGCCAAAGTCCCGAGAATTCGTTCCTTCAAAAGCGCCACGCGGCGCGACGCGACATCAGCCTGCGTCGGGATGCGGAAAGGCTCGATGTGTTGTTTCGTATAATTTTCGATGTCGCGCTTCATTCGCTGCTGGCGCGGCGTGACGAATAAAATCGCTTTGCCCTCGCGTCCGGCGCGTCCCGTGCGACCGATGCGGTGAACGTAAACTTCAGTATCGCCCGGCATATCGTAATTGATAACGGACGTAATTTGTTCGACATCCAGCCCGCGCGCGGCAACGTCCGTGGCGACGACGATTTCGACCTGACCGGTTTTCAGTTTTTTAATAACCGCTTCGCGCTGGTTTTGACTCATATCGCCGTGCATCGCTTCCGCCGCGTAGCCGCGCGCCTGCAATTTTTCGGTCAACTGGTCGGCGCCGATTTTCGTGCGGTGAAAAATCAAAACGGCTTCGCCCGGGCTTGAGTCGGCTTCGAGAATTCGCGTCAGCGCATCGACCTTTTGTCCTTCCGAAACGTTGACGTAGAACTGCGAGATGGTCGGGACGGTCATCGTCTTCCGCTCGGTCTCGATATTGACCGGGTCGTTCAGGTATTTTTCGGCGATGGTGCGCACGGCGCGCGGCATCGTCGCCGAAAAAAGCGCCGTCTGCCGCGTTTCGGGCGTGTGCGAGAGTATCCATTCGACATCTTCCTGAAAGCCCATCCGCAGCATTTCGTCGGCTTCGTCGAGCACGACCATTTTCAGATTACCGAGGTCAATCGTCTCGCGCCGCATATGATCCATCACGCGACCGGGCGTCCCGACGATGACCTGCACGCCGCGGCGCAGATGCTTGATTTGCTGCGAAATCGACTGCCCGCCGTAAACCGGCAAAACCCGTATGCGCCCGAGATGTTTCGCATACGTGTGAAAAGCTTCGGCGACCTGGATGGCAAGCTCACGCGTCGGCGTCAGGACAAGCAGCTGAACGCGGCTCGTCGAAGTGTCGATTTTCTGTAAGCCCGGCAGCGCAAAGGCGGCGGTTTTCCCCGTTCCGGTCTGCGCCTGCCCGACAATATCCCTGCCTTCGAGAAGCACCGGAATGGTTTTAAGCTGGATCGGCGAAGGCGTTTCATAACCGACATCGTCGATTGCCTTCACCAGTTCATCAATCAGCCCGAATTCTTTAAAGGTTTCTACGTTGTCCGATTCTGAAATCATAGACACAATTCTATACTAAAATCGGAAATAAGATTATTCTTCGTATCCAATCTTCCATCGTTTTGCAGGTTTCGGGTATCATAGCAAACATTATGAGCAGTCATCTCGAACAGTTCCGGAACGACGGGTTCTTAATACTCGAAGGGTTCAATTCAGAAAAAGAATGCGACGATTTGATGGCGCGGGCGGCGCAGATGATAGCCGATTTTGAATACGACGGTCAGCCGTCCGTCTTCCAGACCTCGGAGCAGGAACGCACCAGCGACGATTATTTTCTAAACTCCGGCAATAAAATCTCTTTCTTCTTTGAAACGGATGCCTTCGAAGAAAATGGCGGACTTAAAAACGACCTTTTTCATTCGCTTAACAAAATCGGACACGCTCTTCATGACCTGGATGCGGTTTTCGACCGATTTTCGCGTTCGCCCCAAATGAAACGTCTCGCGGCGGAGCTCGGATTGTCCGAGGCTTTGATAATTCAAAGCATGTACATTTTCAAGCATGCGCGCGTCGGCGGCAAAGTAGATGTCCATCAGGATTCTACTTTTTTATACACCGAGCCCGGCTCATGCGTCGGATTCTGGTTTGCGCTCGAGGACGCAGACATCGAAAACGGCTGTCTGTGGGCGCAGCCGGGCGGACACCGAACGCCTCTGCGTTCATGGTTTCGGCGAAAGGCGGCGGGCGGGACGGAATTTTATACGTTTGACAACGCGCCGTTCGAGATGGACGCTATGATTCCGCTCGAAGTAAAAAAAGGAGCCTGTATCGTGCTTGACGGTCTACTTCCGCATTTCAGCCTGCCTAACAAAAGCGGTCGGTCCCGCCAAGCCTATACAATTCATACGATTGACGGCAAAGCTCATTACCCCGAGCAAAACTGGCTCCGGCGAAAGAAATCCGAACTCGCCCCCGTTTGAACATTTGCAAATCCGGTAACATTCATAAAAACCTTGAAGCCGTCTCAAAAATTAAAGTCATGCCGGATTAACTTTCGAGACGGTCGAATCAACCCGCTATTTAATTTAACCGCCGGTCAGCTGTTTGTTTTTTATCCAGCGATAAATCGGAAAACTTGCCGACAGCAGTGCCAGCGCGTAAAGGCTCGGAAACGGATTGCTGAGGATGTAGCCGAAGAACAACAACACCGCGAAAATCAACATCACAAACGGCGCGAACGGATAACCCCAGGCGCGAAACGGGCGCGGGGCGCCCGTTTCGCGGCGGCGCAGAACGAACAGCGCAGCAATTAGTAAAATCGTGATGACGACGGCGAAAAATTGCCCGATGGCGAGCAGCAGCTCGAACGTCCCGACGGACGATAAAACGATGGCGCAAACCGCCGTTATCGCCAGAGCGACCACCGGCGTGCCGCCTGTGTTGACCGCCGCCGCTTTTTTCGTGAACAAGCCTTCGCGCCCCAAAGCGAAAAGGATTCGCGGAGTTGCCATAATAACGGCGTTGATAATGCCGATGAGCGAGAGCAATGCCAGAATCGTTAAAATCTGACCGCTTCGCGCGCCGAAAATCAAACTCATCGCGTCCGCGCCCGCAAATGTGGAACCGGCAAGCTGCGTCAGCGGCAAAACGTAGACGAGCGCGGCGTTGACGAGCAGATAGATGGCGATGACCAGAAAGATGCCGCCGAAAATTGAACGCGGCAGATTCTGCGTCGGGTTGGTATCTTCTTCGGAAAAATAGATCGGCGAATACCAGCCGTCGTAAGTTCCCAGCACGAGCTGAAAAGCCAAAACAAAAGCGGCAAGCGAAGCGAAGACACCGGCGGAAGGCGCGGCAGATGGCGTTTGAACGACGCCTTCCGCCGTGGTCTTGACGCCGAAAGCAAAACACGCGGCGACGAAAGCAAGCAGAGCGAGCGTCTTCAAAAGGCTGGTCAATTTTTGCGTTTCGCAGCCCGCGCGCAGTCCTATCCAATTTAAGGTCGTGAGCAGAATCAGAATCGAAACGCTGAAAATGACTCTGCCGCCCGCGAGATTCGGTGTAAAAAGTCCGGCGGCGTATTCACCGAAAACGACGGTCACAAAAGCAATTCCGAGCGTATTGTTCATCCAATCGCTCCAACCGACGACAAAACCGCCGTAATCGCCGAATGCGCGACGAGCATAGACGTAAAATCCGCCCGCTTTCGGCGTCATTGTGGCGAGTTCGGAAAGATAGTTTGCGCCGAGCAGACAATAAACGCCGCCGAGCGTCCACGCCAGCATAATCAGCCAGACCGAACCGAGCTGCTGCGCCACACCGCCCGGATTTCGCAAAATTCCGACGCCGACCGTCGCGCCGACGCTGATCGCCAAACCGAAACCGACGCCGAGAATTCGCAATAATTTGCCGCTTTTTACAGCCGGCGGCGCGATGATATTTTCAACTGCTTGCATGGATGTTTTCCCCTTCGGTTTATCGACAAAAATATGGATTCCCGCATAAATTTCCGCGAGCTTCGCCGGTTGGCGCTGATGTTAATGTTTTTCCAATTGTTGAATTATGCGGCGATAAATCCGCCGTCTATCATATGAATTCCGCCGGTGCAGAAGGTCGATTCATTGCCCGCGAGAAACAGCGCGAGGTTGGCGACTTCTTCGTTGGTTCCGTAGCGCGCCATCGGCACTTTCGATAAGACGAATTCGTGCGCCGCCGCCGCGTCCTGCGGGTTGAACTGCGATTCGAGCGAGCGCATCATCCGGTTGTCGATTGGTCCGGGACCGATGGCGTTGACGCGAATTCCCGGCGCGGCTAATTCGAGCGCCGCCGTTTTGACCAGCCCGAAAACCGCGTGTTTGCTGGCGATATACGGCGCCATCGTCGGCGAGCCGCTCATTCCGGCGATTGACGAAAGCGCGATAATCGAACCGCCGCCGCGCCGCTTCATCGGCTCGACGCAGTATTTCATCGCCAGCCAGACGCCGATGACGTTCGTGCGAAGAACCGTTTCGAATTCATCGAGCGTCAGGTTTTCGAGCGGCGCAAATTTGTCTTCCGTTCCGGCGTTCGCCATCAGAATATCGACGCCGCCGAAAGCCTCGACGGTCGCCGCGACTGCCGCCGCCGTCGCCGCTTCATCTCCGGCATCGGCGACAAATTCAGCGAGACCGTTTTCAACGGCAAGGCGTTCGCGCGTCGCGTCGAGCTTTTCCTTTGAGCGCCCGACGAGCATCACGCTCGCGCCTTCGGCAAGAAACCGTTTCGCCGTCGCCTCGCCGATGCCGCCCGTCGCGCCCGTCACGAGCGCGACTTTGCCGGCTAATCTTTTTCCAAAACCATTTTGTTCGGTCATTATATTCAGCTTGAAATTATTTTATGCTCGCGGAAACACGCACGAAGCAAGCGCGCGGAAAACACTTACTGCGTGCGATTTTTTTTATTTAACGACGCGGTTCGAGAACAATTTCCCGCGCCAGACGATTTTCCTTGATTTCGCGGATTTGCAGCCGATCGCGGTAGCCCTGCATTTGTTTTTCATCATTGCCCGAAACGGTTTGCGCGAGATTGTCGGCTTTGGTTTCGTTGGCTTCCATCGTCGCCAAATCCTTGTATTCGGTCATCAGCATGATGTTCCAATCATCCGCGCCGTGGTCTTCGGTCGTTATAACCTTGTAGGAAATAATCTGCCCGTCTTTTTTGAGCGCTTCCTGCTCGCGCTTCCAATCCTCCGCGATGTATTTCAGATAAGCCGTCTCCATTCCCGGTTTCATCTTGATAAATCCGATGTTCCAGACCGAACCGCTGCGATACGGGCGATTGACCTGCGCCCAAACGACGACGCTCAAGGCGAGCATTAAAACCACGAGAGAGATTGCGAATATGCGATTTCTGTTTTTCATAATTTTTCTCCTATTTTTATTTAATCGAATGCCGAAACGGCTTTGTTTTGACTGCTGCCGGATTCTCAGCGCGGACGGCGATTGGCGCTCGTCCGTCCGCGCCTGTTCAGGGATGTTTTATTTGAAACGAATTTTAATTACCCGCCTGGAACACGCGGACGAGTTCTGCCGGAAAACCGTCGGCAACACCGTTGCCCTGACCCGGATTATTGAAAAGTCCGGTCTGGCTGACGAGAAACTTGCCCGGCGTTCCTTCCGTAACTCCAAACGCCGCGCGCAGCGGACCTTCGCCCCGGATTCGCGCGCTTATTGACAGAAGATTAATCGAAGCCGCGTCAGGCAGCGGAGCGCCGGGGTAAGGGTTGATAAATTTGACCTGCATCATTCCGTTGGCGAGCCCCGATTGCAGTTCGGGATGCCCGAAGAGTTCCGCCGCTCCATAACCTAATGTAGCGATTCCGCCTTGCGTATTATCCCGCGCGACGGCGTATGTGCCGGCGAAATGATGAATGACCAGAATCTCCGCCGTGCCGTCCGGCAGGTCGCGCTCGGTGACGGTGCCGCTAAACTCCGGGTTAAAGGCGGGACCGCCGTGACTTGTGATGCAGCTCGCGATTTTTCCCGAATAATCGGCACGGGCAAAAGTTGCCAAATCGGGCGTCGCCCACCCAAAAACCGAAGCCCCGCAGGTAACCGGATTGAAAGAAGCGCCCTGCGCCGAGAGCCATTCCGAAAATTGTCTCTGCCGCGTTCCGGCGTTGACTTGAACGATTGACAGAACGGTGATGACGAGAGAGATTAAGACGATACTTTTAATCGTTAAAATACTATTTTTCATTTTTCATTGTCTCCTTTTTTATTTACAGTTGATTTTTTAGACTCCGGTGCCGGACAGGTTTTCATATAATCCGTCGGCACGCCAAAACTGAATACAAACCTCACAAACTCCAAATTTATATCTCGTTCTGTCTACCTAAACGAGATGTCGCGAGAAAAACGGTCATCGCGCAAAAATATATTTTTTGCGCTTTTCGGAAGGCTCGGTTTTGCCGCCGGAATTGATTTTCGGGAATTATCACTTTTTTTACGGAACTTCTTTTCGTTTCGGCGTTTTTCATTTATACTCGGCAGAGAAATCCCCGAAAATTTTATGGTAGATGACTTTTCTCATCAGATTACGCTCTTGCTGATTGATTGGGGCAAGGGCGATGAGTATGCGCTCGGGCAATTAATGCCCCTTGTCTATGACGAACTGCGCCGGATGGCACGCAGCTATATGCGGCGTCAGCCGTCGGGACACACTTTTCAAACGACCGAGCTGATTCACGAAGCATATTTGAAAATCGCCGCCGGCAAAGACAAGCAGTGGCAAAACCGCGCGCATTTTTTCGGCGTCGCGGCGCGCGCGATGCGGCATATTCTGGTTGATTATGCGCGGTCGAAAAGCACCACCAAACGCGGCGGCTGGCAGGACCGGATAACGCTCGCCGAAAACGCAGCGGTTTCAAGCGGGCGGGCGACGGAAATCGTCGCGCTCGACGATGCGCTGAATCAACTGGCGGCTCTGGACGAACGGAAAGTTCGGGTCGTCGAGATGAAATTTTTCGGCGGTCTGAAAGTTAAAGAAATCGCCGGAGTTTTGAATATCTCGCCCGAAACCGTCCAGCGTGACTGGAGTTTTGCCCAAACATGGCTGCTCCGCGAATTGGGAAAGTAGCTGTTCAAGCTATTCAAAAAACCGAATTTGTTCTATCATTACGTCTCACACTAACAAGCAGGTCTTTCACCCCCCATTACCTCTTTCACGAACAAGCAGGTATCGAAACATCGGTTTTCCGATTTACCGTATGAATGCTGAAAGACTAAAAAGAACCGAGGAAATTTATCACGCGGCGATGGCGATTGAGCCCGCCGAACGTCAATCGTTTTTGGAAGAGATTTGCGGCGCAGACGAAGATTTGCGCCGCGAAGTCGAGTCCCTGCTCGCCGTTGACAGGACTAACGATAATATTTTTATATCGCCGCCCGAATCGCTCGCCGCCGAGATGTTTTCACAAAGGGAAAAGCCGGTAAATCTCGCGGGCAAAGAAATCAGTCACTACACGATTGTCAAACTTTTAGGGGCGGGCGGAATGGGCGAAGTTTATCTCGCCGAAGACACGAAGCTCCGCCGCAAAGTCGCCCTGAAATTACTGCCGCCGCAATTTACCGCCGACACGGAACGCAAAAAGCGTTTTGAAAAGGAAGCCCGCGCCGTTTCCGCGCTCAATCATCCGAATATCATCACGATTTACGAGATTGAAGAAGCCGAAGACACCAGTTTTATGGCGACCGAATTTATTGACGGGCAGACTTTGCGCGAGCGGATCGCCGAAAAACCTTTTTCGTGGCAGGAATCCGTCAAAATCGCCGTTCAGATTGCGGGCGCGCTCCAGTCGGCGCACGCGGTCGGCATTATTCACCGCGACATCAAATCCGCCAATATTATGATTCGCCGCGACGGAATCGTGAAAGTTCTGGATTTCGGTCTGGCAAAACTGACCGCGCCCGATTCGGGCGATTTTGAAACCCGCGACCAGACCGCGCCGCACCGCGTGATGGGAACGATAAATTATATGTCGCCCGAACAGGCGCTCGGTGAAAAGATTGATGCGCGCACCGATATTTTCAGTTTCGGCGTCGTGCTTTACGAAATGCTGACGAATGATTTGCCGTTTGCGGGCGCGTCGGACGCGGCAATTTATAATGCGACTATTCACAAAACTCTGCCGTCCGTCTGCGAATCGAACGATGAAATTCCGGCGGCTTTAGACCAAATCGTCAAACACGCGCTCGAAAAAGACCGCGAGATGCGTTACCAGACTTTTTCGGAACTGCGCGCCGATCTGAAAAAACTCCTGCGCGATTCTCAAACCGATTTATCCGATTACGTTTTTACGCGCCGAACCTTTCCGCCGACCGAGCCGAACAAAAATACTCCGCCGACCGAATCAAATGAGAAAAGCGTTTCAAAACCGGGAAACCGGGCAGCGTGGCTGCTGCTGCTGCTGCTCCTCGCGCCGCTTTTGCTTGTGGGGCTGGCATCGGGCGTTTACTGGAAATATTTTTATGTCGGAAGCGCGGCGGCGGGCAATTTTCAATCAATCAAATTAGACGTTTTGACGGCGCACGGGTTAGCCCGGTCGGCGGCTATTTCGCCCGACGGGAAATATATTGTCTACGCCAAGGACGAGGACGGAAAACAGAGTCTCTGGCTGCGGCAAACCGCCAGCGCTGGCGATACGCAAATCGCTGCGCCCGGTGCGACGAAATACAATTTTTTGAGGTTTTCGCGCGACGGAAATTTTTTATACTTTGTCGGCACGGAAGGCGCCGGCGGTCAGCCGGCTTCGCTTTATCAAATGACGACGCTCGGACTTAACCGGCGCAGAGTAATCGCGGGCGTCGACAGCCAGATTTCATTTTCGCCCGACGGCAAAAGCATCGCTTTTATAAGAGTTTCGGAAGGCGATAATTCAATTATCATCGCCGATGCAGAGGGCGGGAACGAACGCATTTTAAAGACTCGCAAATTCCCGGAAGTTTACGGGGATGAAGTTTCCTGGTCGCCCGACGGGCGCCTTATCGCCGCTCCGACCTTGACGCGCGGCGCAACATACGCGGGCGGAATGGCGGTAATCGATGTTGCCGCGGGCATCGAAACGCAGATTCCCCTGAAGGAAGAAAAATTGCTTCGCATCAGTCAACTGGCATGGGTAAACGATGGAAAGGGCTTGATTTATACGCCGTATGCGGCGGATATGGGGCAGCGTTACCAGATACGATACGCGGCGTTTCCGGGCGGCGAAATTCAAAATGTGACGAATGATCTTTCGAGTTACGAAGATTTCAGTTTGACCGCCGATTCACAAACACTCGTTGCGATACAGCGCGAATACTCGATGGGCATCTGGCTGACCAGTGAAAATGATTTTACGAGCGCCGTCAGCATTAACTCAAAAACCGCCGCCGACGACGGCGAACGCGGGCTTTCTTGGACTCGCAACGGCAAAATCGTTTTTGTTTCGAGCGAAGGCGGCGCCCAGAATATATGGCAGATGGAGCGGGACGGCAGCAATCCGAAGCCTTTGACCACCGACTATAAAGTGGGAAAACTTTTCCCGACACTTTCGGTCGGCGGCGACTCGATAACTTTTTTCAGCCGCGCGGTCGACCCCGTGACGAAAGAATTAGTACCCGGCAACACGCTTTTTCAGATGGATTCCGACGGACAAAATGTGCGGCGGGTCGTCGCGCAAAGTAGTGTCGCTTTTGCGGCGGCTTCGGCGAATCAGGACTGGGTGGTTTACACAAGCCGCGCGGGCGGCATATTTCGAATCTGGAAAGCCCCGCTCAAAGGCGGCGACGCCGTCAAATTAACGGATGTCGAATCGATATCGCCGGTAATTTCGCGCGACGGCAAATCGGTCGCTTATTTTATCCGCGAAAAAGGACAGCCCTTAAAGCTCGGCATCATCTCGATTGACGGCGGCAATCCGCTAAAAACTTTTGAGCTGCCCGCGACCACGAATCCGGATGCCGGCATTGCGTGGAATAAAACCGGCAGCGGAGTCCTGTTCGTGAACACGCTCGGCACGACCTCGAATATCTGGACGCAGCCCGTCGACGGCGCGCGCCCGACAGCTTTAACCGCTTTCAAAGAATTTCAAATCGCCCAATTTGCGCTCAACCCCGAGGGCACACGCCTGGCAGTTGCCCGCGGCTCGCGTAATCGCGACATTGTTTTGATAAAAAATCTCCGCTACTAATTCAGACTGCTCGCCGAACGACTTCATAATTACTGCTCATTAGATATGATATTGTGTCAGTATATTTTCAAATATGAAGCAGATTGATTGGAAACGATTAACAAAGCGTCGAATGTTGGGGTTTGTCATGACGGCGCTCGGGCTGATTGTTTTATTCATGCCCGTTTTTGTCGGCGGATGGATTCTGGCGCTGCTCGGCGGCGTGCTCGTGCTTGTCGGGTTGGTTCACTTTGTCGAAACCGTCCGCTCGCGCGAGAAAACGACTTCCCGACTTTCTTACGTCACCGGAGTCGTCGCGACACTGCTCGGCGTCGTCATGTTTTTAAGCCCGAATCTGGCGCTTTCGGCTTTGCTCGTCGTCGTCACGCTTTTTCTCGTCGGCAGCGGCGGCGTCAGAATTTACGGTGCCGTCAAACAATCCGGGCAAGAGCGCTGGTGGGGTCTTTTCAACGGGCTTTTCACAATTGCGCTCGGACTCCTTATCTGGTATCTGTTCAGGGTCAGCCTCGGTATCGCCGCCATCGGCATCAGCTTGGGCTTATGGCTTTTGGTCGAAGGCTGGACATTTGTTTTTCTGCCCGAAAAAAGCTTCGAAACGGACGATTTCAAACCCGACCCGCACGAGCATCCGGATTATCATCTGGCGCTCGAAGCGAGCGAAACCATTAAGGAAATTCAAGAGCCGCTTTTGCAGATTTTCCCGTCAGCCAACAGTCAGAACATCGTCTGGTGCCTGACGCTGCTGGGGATTTTCTTTCTTATCCACGTCCTGCGAACGGACTCTCAATGGTCGTTTATCGGTTTGATTTCACCGTTTGCGGCGGTCGTCGGCGATACGGTCGTCGCGCTGCTGCTGGGAATCGTGCTTATCTTACCGCTCCGGATTTTCTGGCGAAAGCTGACGCGCCCCGTCGAACGCGCCGCGTGGCGTCGTTTTTTCTATCTCAAGGAAAAAAATGAGGAGCCGACCGCCGCCGAGCGCGTTTTGAAATTCTGGCTTGCCGCGCGGATGCGATTTGCGCTCGAAATGCGCGAGCTGCGTTATTCGCTCAATTACGCATTCTGGCGCGTCATGCGAATCGGTCTGCCGCTGACGGCAATCTTCATCGCCGTTAACTCGATATGGGGTTTTAGCTGGTATTTTAATTCCGAAAACTGGGCTTCCGCCGTCTGGCAGGAAATCACCAAAGAACGCGTCGATGTGTGGCGCAAAGCGGCGGCGGAGAGAGTCGAAAAAGATGCCGTCGAAAAAGGCGTCGCGCCCGGAAAGATTTTCGCCGTCGAGCCGGAAGGCGTCGCGCCGGACGGGGATTTCAGTTTTATCGTCATCGGCGATACGGGCGAGGGCGACCCGTCGCAGATGGTGCTGCGCGACCAGCTAATCGCCGCCGGAAAGCGCGACGCCGTCAAATTTCTCGTGCTTTCCTCGGACGTTATTTACCCGGACGGAAAGATGAAGGATTACGAAACCTGCTTTTATCTGCCGTTCAAAGGATTCGAAAAACCCATCTACGCGATTCCCGGCAATCACGACTGGTTTGACGCCGACGAAGGCTTTAACGCCAATTTTCTGAATCGCGACGCGGCGATTTTGTCCCTCCGGGCGCGGCTCGAAGAAGACGTAAAAAACGTTATAACGACGAACGAAAGGTTTGCGGAAATGACCACCGAAGCCGAGCGTTTGCGGAGCTATTACCGCATCAAAAACGGTTTGCAGCGCGCGCCTTTTTTCGAGATGCACACGAGCGGTTTTTCGCTCATCGCCGTCGATACGGGAATTTTGCGCACCGTCGACGAAAAGGAAAAGGAGTGGCTCGAAGCCGCGCTCGAAAGAGCCGGAAACAACTTTAAGGTGGTCGTGCTCGGACACCCCTTTTACGTCGCCGGCGCTTACACGGGCGCGAACGACCCGGGATTTAGTGAAATTTACGCGCTCCTCAAGCGCTACGAGGTTGATGTCGCGATGGCTGGCGACACGCACGATTTTGAATTTTACCGCGCCAAATATGCGCTGCAAGGCAAAGAAAAAGAAATGCTGCATTTCGTAAACGGCGGCGGCGGCGCATATTTAAGCATCGGAACGGCGGTCGGTTTTCCCGAAAATCCGGCGGTCGAAAACTATGCTTTCTACCCGCGGACGGATGAATTGACCGCTAAAATCAATCGTGAAACGCCGTCCTGGAAAATGCCGTTTTACTGGTGGATGAAATGGCTGCACGGCTATCCTTTTGACAGCGAAATGGTGTCGGGGGCGTTCGACTTTAACCGCGCACCGTTTTTTCAGAGTTTTGTCGAAGTGAGCGTCGAACGCTCAAACAATCGGGTACGTTTTCTTCTCTACGACGCCGGCGGGCAATTACGCTGGCGCGATATACAAACGAGCGGTCAGGTTAAACCCGCCGACAAAAGCGAGAACGATTTCGTCGAATTCTCCGCACCGATGAAGTTATTAAACTGAATTCGGCGGTATGAAATAAAAAAACATCATTGGCACCAATGATGTTTTTTTATTTGAAATTAACCCGGCTTTTAAGGAACGAAAGCATTTGGAACCGGCAAATCTCCGGCGCTTCCAAATGTGACGATACCGATACCCGCCGTCGTTTGATTCATATACCACGTTGAATTACCGGGACGGAACACGGCGGCGTCCGCCCGCCCGTCGCCGTCGTAATCGCCCGCTGCGGGCTTGTCGCCCGATTGTCCCCAAACGAACGAATAGTAAGAATTATCTTCCGAGCGCTGGAAAAACCATTCGCCGGTTGACGGGCGAAACACTGCCAACTCGGCTTTCCCGTCGCCCGTGTAATCACCCTGCACCGGTTTGTCCGTTCCGACACCGAAGCGGTAAACCTTAAACTGCTGATCGGACGATTGCAGATACCACCACGAACCATCCGAGGGACGGAAAACCGCAATATCAGCTTTGCCGTCGCCGTCAAAATCAGCCGCGACCGGCTTATCGGTCGATATTCCGAATTGTGTAATCACCGACTCGCCGGACGAGTGAGCGATATACCAGGTTCCGTCGCGATAGACGGCATAATCGGCGCGACCGTCGCCCGTATAATCCGCCGGCTGCGGAATGTCGCCCGATTGCCCGAAATGATATACGGAATATGTGCCGCCCAGACTATTGAAGCAGTACCAGTTTCCTTCGGACGGGCGAAAAACCGCAATATCGGTTTTGCCGTCGCCGTCGAAATCCGCCGGAACAATTTTGTCGGTTTCCAAGCCGAACTGCATTGCCGTATACCCGGAAGTCGTCTCATTCAGATACCACATTCCGCTGCGATAGATGGAAACGTCGGTCTGCCGGTCGCCGTCGAAATCGAACTGTGCCGGACGCCGGGCGGAAGAGGGCGCTGCCAGATTCAAATAACGCGCCGCCGCAAAATCGACGTAACTGCCGCCGGGTTCAGACGCATATCCGGCTAAAACGATTTTGCCGTCCGGCTGCAAAACGAGCGCAAAAGCTTCGTCCAGAGTTCCCTCGGTTATGTTGGTTATGACAAAACCGCCGCTCGTACCGAATGTCGGGTCCAAGCCGCCGTTCGGATTGTAACGCGCCAGCAAAAAGTTGCATTCTCCCGTGTTGGTGTAACAAACGCCGCCGGCGGCAAGCAGTTTTCCGTCCGACTGAAGCCCGATGTCATGTAAATAAATGGTGCCGCCGAAACTGCCGCCGCCGCCCGTGAACGTCTGGTCGGTCGTGCCGTTTGCGTTATAGCGTCGAAGACCGAAACTACTGCCGCCGATAACGATTTTGCCGTCGGGTTGAACAATCACGCGCCGCGCCGTAATTCCCGTGTTCGGCGTCAGGACCGAGCCGTCGAGTCCGAAGCCCGTGTCAACGCTGCCGTTTGAATTGTAACGTATCAAAACGGTCGGAACACCCGTTATCGAGCCGGAGACGACGATTTTACCATCCGTCTGCAAAGCCGCCGAAAGCGCGTGGTCGTCGCTGTTTCTTCCCGAAGTGAACGAGGTCTGGACGCGTCCGCCGACGCCGAAGGTCGGGTCAACGCTGCCGTCCGGGTTAAATCGTGCGAGTATGAAATCGCTGCCGTTGCGAAAAAGCGTCACGAATCCGACGAGCAGGATTTTCCCGTCCGGCTGCAAAAGTACGGTTTGCGCTTCGCCGTCGCCGTTTACCGCATAACCGCCGCTGCCGAAACTCGTATCGAGCGAGCCGTCCGCGTTGTAGCGGACGACCGCAAAATCATCCGTGATGCTCACCGGATGCGTCGCGCCGGCGGTGACAATTTTGCCGTCGGGTTGAATAACAAGCCCCGACAGATGAATCTGCCCGGGATTGACGACCCTGCCGCCGCTGCCGAACGACGGGTCGAGCGAGCCGTCCGCATTTAACCGCACTAAACCCGCGCGGTTAGTGTCAAGCGAATAACTTCCGACTTCGCCGCCGAGCACTATTTTGCCGTCTGCCTGCACCGCCGCCGCTTTTGCCAAATCTACCTGTTCGGCAGCCATCTGAACAATCGTCTTACCGCCGCTGCCGAACGACGGGTCGAGCGAGCCGTCCGCCGCCGCCGTAATTGTTACCGCTGCCGTCAACAGCAGCGCCAATAGAAAAACGCGCCTAGATTTTAGTGCGCGTTTTTCTAACTTTCCCAAAGCTGCCTTCATCAATAGTTGTTGAAGCGCATAATCTAAAAATTTCCCCATTGCCTTGCCTCCTTGAATTTCAATTGACAACTCAATGAATTTCAATTAATAAATCAGTGAATTTCAATTGATTTATTAATTTTACTCCTTGCCCGCGGCGGTGCGCTACAAAAATCTTTCGTGTGGAATCGAGAAAGTTTTAATTCGATTAAAATTAATAGTAAGATTGGCGAAAATTTGAATTTATTTTAGTTTATCACTTCGAATTGAACCCACTGGGCGGCTAATTTGCGTTTTTCTTTTGCCAGATTATCAATTACCACAATTTGCAGAACGTAATCGCCGGGCTTCATCTCGTTTCCGAGCCCGAGCGCGCCGGCAAAACTGAATTGTCCGGCGGCGGTTTGTCCTTCGGCGTTAAAGGGATTCGGTTTACCGTTCAAAAACAGTTTTCCGTCTTTGAAAATCCTAATCTGCGTTTGTATCTGCGGTTTCTGCGCGCGGTCGAGTCGGGCGTTGTAAATCTCGGCGGAATAGCTCAAAATCGTGCCGCGTTTGAATCGCCGGTTGGATGTGTCCTGCATCAGAGTATCCTGATTTCGGCTGGCACTTGGCGACGGGCTGCGCGCTTGCCACTCGGCTTCGGTGAGATTTTCCAAAATAATCCCGGAAAGCGCCAAATTCTCCTTCTTTAAATCGGGAACCTCGATAAACTGGCTTGCCGAGCCGACCCTGGCGCTCGCCGCGTCTCTCAGAGCGACGCGCAGCTGATACGCGCCGGGTTTCTTGATGGGAAAAACGAAATTATAAACAAAGCCGTCATCGAGCAGCTTTTGATAATTTTCATTTTTAACCGTGATGGTGTAATTTTTACCGACCTGGTCAACGATTACGCCGTTTTCGCCGTAACTGATGGCTAACACGTCAAAAGCGGCTTGTTTCGAGCCGTCGGGCGTATCGGTAAACTTTAAGTCGCGGGCGTCGATGTGAAGAAAAGAATGGATAAACGAACCGCTGCGCTCGTCTTTTCCGAATATCGTATTTAATTTCAGATTGACTTCGTTGGCGGCAAAAGGCGATGTCAGCGGTTTTAAGATTTGCTGCAAAGGCGTCTCGTTTTGCGGCGCGGCGCGGCGCACGTCGGCGTCGGCAACACCGAAAAAGCCGCTGCGGTAGCGAACCTTCAGTTCGGGTTGTTTGACTTTAATCGTCAGTTTGTTAAAACGGCGCGTCTTATTGTCGAAAGTTTCAGAATTCGGTTGATAACCGATCAGATAAAATCCGCTCGTGTCTTCGAGCAGTCTTTCCAGACCTTTGGTTAAATCATTGGTGTTCAGGATGGCGCGCCCGCCGGTTTCCTCCGCGAGATACTCCAGTCCCTCCTGTTTGTCGCGCAATTCATCCGTTCTTTCATTCAGCCCCTCGCGTAGCGATTTCGGATTCGTTGCCGGAATGTCCTGCACCGTTAAAGCGGTCGGCGGCAGCCCGCGCGCGTCCTGCGTGTAGATGGTGACCGCCGCGCGATTGCTGAGGTCGGTTAATTGTTTGAGCGCCTCGCGCATTCGCGTGCAGCGCCCGCCGTCGTTTTTCATATCCGTATCGGTACAGATAGAAAACCCGTCGGAAAAGAGCATAATCGCTTTTCTGCCCGGAAGCTCGCTCATTCCGCGCACGACATAATTTATCGCGCCGAGCGTGCCGACGCTGAAAATGTCTTCGCGCAGCTCGTTAAAAGCCGTTATCCGGTCTTTTTCCGCCTGCACGGCGGCGTCGGTCAGCGACAAATCGCCGCCCATCGGAATCACCGTGCTCGCCTGCACTTGTTCCTGCAAGGTGGGCTCACGCGGCGTGAAGGCGGCAACTCCGGCGCGCCCGATCGGATTAAACCGCACTTTTTCAATCGCCGCGTGGAGCAGATTTTTATCCGAAGTAAATTGCTGTAATGAACCGCTTCCCAAGCCGGTGCGAATAATCGCCACTAAATCGCCCGGCTGCATCTGCTCGTCAACAAACTTTTTCAAAGCGCTGCGGACAAAATACATACTTTCCGCCGACAAACCTAAATCGTCAACCATCAGCGCAATCGTCCGGCGAACCTGCTCGGGGCGAATCTGAACCGGCGGCAGCGGCGCGCCGAACTGGTTTTTGCCCGGTGCCTGAACCGATTGAAGCTGCGGCGCGCTGCTGACGAACGAAAAATTCGTAATCGTCTGTTTTTCGTTGTTTTCAAAAATCTCGAAATCTTCCGGCTTTAAACCGCCGACGACTTTGCCGTTTTTATCGGTCACGGTAACGTCAACCTGAATCAAAGTAGTGGAAATTTTAACCACGTCCGGGTCATTTTCGGAAGGTTTCGGCGTCGGCGTCTGCGCCGCCCCGAAAGCGGAAGAAAAGATTAACAAACCAAGCGCCGAAATAATTTTTCTCATCATCGCTCCTCATAATCCGGCATTTTCGCGCGAATTTATTGTCTATATTGTCTGACCGGTCGATTTTCTTCGCGCGTCGCCTATTTTTTCGCCTGTGTCTGCTGTTCGGCTGCCGATTTCAGAGCCGCGCTGAGCCTGATTACTTGTTTGAGATGTTCTTCGGCTTGTTCCCTTTCTTTGAGCCGGACTTTTTTTGAATTTTGAAATATCGGATTATTGACGAACGCGGCGATTGCGTTATCCAGCTCGACGATTAAAGTTTTTACTTCTGACGAAAGCGGTTCGAGGTTTTCTTTCGCGTTCGACGCATCTGCTTTTCGGTCGTTCGCGGGAAGCGAAAAAAGATTGGCGCTCAAGCGTGCCGCGCTCGTGTTTATTTCGGCTGAAAAAGAAGCGATTTTCGCGTATTGGATTTGTTTTCCGGTCGTGTAAACCGTCACTATGCTGCCTTCCAGCTTTTGAATTTTTTCAAAATCATCCTTGATTTCCAAAAAATTATTGACCGCCGCCGGACCGAGCTTTTCAGTACTGGTTTTGCGGGCTTCGCGTTTGACGCGGTCTAACTCGATGGAACGCATTTTTATCGAACTGTTGTCGCGCACCTCGGTTTCGACAACCGGAACCGGACTAATGAGCTGCGCCGATATTGAAGACGCGAGAGCGAACAAAAAAAGCGCCAGACAGGCTGTACTTTTCATTTCCAACGACCTCCGAATTTGCTCTATTTTATCAAAAACCGGCGGTCTCTACTGCATTTTTTTCGCTTCCGCGGAAAGTTTTTCGCTGAGGCTTCTGATTTTTAACAAATCGGCGCGCGCCTGAATCGCGACTTCCGGTTCGATAACCTTTATGTTGGCAAAGATTTTACTCGAAACGAAGCTGCCGACGGCGTTATCCAGCTCGACAATCAAAGATTTGATTGTTTCGGTTTTTTGTTCTTTTTCCTTCTTTTCTTCTTTTCGCTTTTCGGTCGCCGCTGACGGGAAAAGGTTTGCATCGAGACGTTTTGCCTTTTTATTTATCTCGTCCGCTTTCGCTTCGATAACAGCGTAATCGATTGTTTTGCCGACCGTGTAAGCCGCGATAACAGCCGATTGAGAAACCTGAATTCCTTCAAAATCTTCCTTAATCTCGGGAAACTTTGCTTCGATTTTCGTATTTATCGGCGCATAACTGGCGGCTTCGGCTCGAATTTCCTCGCGTTTAACGCGTTCCAACTCGACCGAACGCATCTTAATATTATTATCCTGGGGATTTGCATTGTCCGCGACATCCGGCTTGCCGACCTGTCCGAAGACGTTTGAAAACGCGGCTGACGCGATTATTACAACACCCAAAAGAATTATTTTTTTCATTGCCTGCTCCTATGGAATAAGAATTTTTATTCATTTTAAGAGACTTTGTTGCACAATGCAACAAAAGTCTTTACTCGCGGAAATTCGCCGCCGAGATGATGCCTTTGCCCTGCTTGACGTTAGTTATCCGATTTGCCTGAACGCCGGTTACTTTCTCAACCTTACCGTCGCTCCAGCGAACTTCGACCGACTCTATTTTTTCGCCCGTCCCGAGTCCGAAATGAAGCCGCAAATCGTTTTGCGACAAGTAGCTCGAACCCGCCTGAACTTCCTGAAACAAGCTGCGCTTATCGGTCGTTAAAGTCAGGCGCGCACCGACGGCGTCTTTATTTTTGCCGTTTTCAATCAATTTGAAAGTAACTTTTTGATTGGCGTTTTTGCTCGTATTCAGTAAAACCAGCGGCTTTTCGCCCAGATTCGTAATCACCACGTCGATTAAACCGTCGTTGTTCAAATCGCCGAACGCCGCGCCGCGACTCGAAAACGCCGGCAAATCGCGCATGCCCGACGCTTTTGAAATATCTTCAAATTTCCCGTTCCCTAAATTTCGATGAAGCAGCAGCGGCTGGCGAAAGCCTTCGACCGTCGCGCTTTTGACCAGCTCCATCTGCGGGTAAACGTGACCGTTGGCGACGAGTAAATCGAGCCAGCCGTCGTTATCGAAATCGACCAGCGCCGTTCCCCAGCCGACAAACGGTTTCGCCGCCTGCGCCACGCCCGCCGTCGCCGAAACGTCGAGAAAACCTTTGCTTCCCAGATTTCGGTAAAGCGTATTTTGTTCGCTTTCAAAATTCGTGACGAAAATGTCCTGCAAACCGTCGCCGTCCGCGTCGCCGAGGGCGACGCCCATCGAACCCTGTTCTTCGCCCGCGCCGCTGTAATTGGTGCCGGTTTCAAAGCTCACGTCGGCGAAAGTTCCGTTGCGATTGTTTTTATACAAATAATTCGGCGAGCTGTCGTTGGCGACATACAAATCGAGCCAGCCGTCGTTGTCGTAATCGGCAAACACGACGCCGAGACCGAAATATTTATTTTTGTCCGAAACGCCGACCTTTTCCGCGGCTTCGGCAAAAGTTCCGTCGCCGTTGTTGAGATAAAAATAATCTCTCTCGCCCTGTAGCCCGCGCGGACCGCACTGGACGCGGATGCCTTTGTATGAACAGGTTTTCGAGCTTCCGAAAACCGGCAGATTATTTAAATCGAGATAAACGTAGCCGGGCACGAAAACGTCCAGATCGCCGTCGCGGTCAAAATCCGCCCAAGCCGCGCCCGACATAAATCCGGTGCCTTTCAAGCCGGATTTTTCGGTCACGTCTTCAAATTTGCAAGCCCCGCGCCCGCGATAGACGGCGTTGCCGTTAAAACCGGTCGCGAACAAATCGAGAATCTCGTCGCCGTCGAAATCAACCGCCGTGACGCCCATTCCCCAGCCTTTGCGCGTCAGATTTGCGCTTTCAGTGATGTTTTCAAAGCGCGGCGTTTTCGTTTTAGCGCCGTCGATTTGGCGATAAAGCGTGACGAATAAGTCGCCGCCTTTTTTGAAATTTTCGACCGACGAGCCGTTGACGGTCGCGACATCCGGAAAACCGTCGCCGTCGCAGTCAAAAACCGCCGCGCCGCCCGACATCGATTCGATAATGTAACGGTTTTCAGCCGTCGAAATATGCGAAACGCTGAGTCCGGCATCAGCCGAAACGTCCGCCAGCGTAATGGCGCTCTTTTGCGCAAACGCGGCGCTGTTTGCGAGGATAAAGAGGATTGTAAAAATAAGCAGCTTGGTCATTTTTCGAGCCGTTCGCGCGGCGGATTAAAATTTATCCCAAAACAGGTAACGCGCTCTGGTTTTCTCCGCCGCGATACGCGGATTCGTGTCCAAAAACATAAAATAAATTGGTTCTTCCGCCGTCAGACTTTTCCAGACCGGCAAGCTTTTCCCGTTCGGGTTGCCCGTTTTGATGAAATTCGCAAAATATTCCTGCACCGTGCCCGAAACCTTATAATCGGCGGGCGTCCAGGCGTAAACTTCGTTGGTCGCGAGATTTCCGAGTGCGTATTCGATTTCCGCCGAATGCGCCGCGCCGGTCGAAACGGGCGCGTTTTCTTTGGCGTCTTTCAATGCGGGGCGCGGATGTGCGTAGAAATAACGAAAGACGGGTTTTCCGCCCGTCCGGCTGTGCAGGTCAGCCCATTTCCATGTGCCGAAACCGATGAATTGATCGCCGGCTAAAGCGGTCGCCGATTCGATAACCTCGTCGCGCGTCGTCGCCGGATACAGTTTCAAAAACTCTCCGGCGCGTTCATTAAAACGCGTTTTTATAGCTTTTTCGTAGTTTTCGGGCGTCGGCTCGGCATCGCCTAAAATCGCGCGCCAATTCGATTCTGCGGAATTCCAGCCGACCAGCAAAGGGACGCGCGCCTGTCTGCCTTCGGCGTAAGTTTTGGCGGGCGATTCCGTCAGGAAATAACCGTCAACCGTTAAGGGAAACTGAAATTTCCGCGCGTCTTTCGTCGCTTCCTGAATTTGTTCGGTCGAGAGCGCGCGAAGTTTTTCAAGCGAATCGGCTCGCAGGCTTTCGGCAAATTTTGTTCCTTTTTCTTCCGCCTCTTCGAGCGGAACGACGCGCGGCGCGGACGGCGGCGAAAACACCGAGCCGCTTTCGCCGATTGCGCCGCGAATCAAACCTTTCGAAAGCGTTGAAGCCATCTGCGCGCTGACCGAAAACGAACCGGCGGATTCTCCGGCAATCGTGATTTTCTGCGGGTCGCCGCCAAACGCCGCGATGTTTTCGCTCGTCCAGCGAAGCGCCGCCGACTGGTCCAGAAGCCCGTAATTTCCGGAAGCTTTCTGCGGCGATTCTTTTACTAATTCGGGATGCGCGAAAAACCCGTAAACGCCCAGCCGGTAACTCATTGTCACGACGACGATGCCTTTTGCCGCCATGCTCTCGCCGTCGTAACGCGGTTCAGACCCGTCGCCCGCGATGAATCCGCCGCCGTAAAAATAAACCAGCACGGGCAGTTTTTCGTTTTTCCCGGCAGCGGGCGTCCAGACGTTCAGGTAAAGACAGTCTTCGCTCATGCCCGAAGAGCGAAAAACCATATCGCTGAAAACCGGCTGCTGCATACAGCGCGGCGCAAAATTGACGGCGTCGCGAACGCCCGCCCAGTTTTGCGCCGCGGCGGGCGGTTTCCAGCGTAAAGCGCCGACCGGCGGCGCGGCGTACGGAATGCCTCGAAAAATCCGCACGCCGGATTTTTGTTTTCCCGCGCCGCTGACGACGCCGTTCGCGATTTTAACGAGGTCGGAAGCTGAAGCGCCGCTCATCAAAACGGCAATCAAAACCGTCGCGCCGATAAATCCGGTTTTACCAAATAATTTCATATTATTTCTTTATTTTCGGACGAATCTTCTCGACCGGCACGATTCCCTCAGTTTCCAGAACGGCGTAGAATTTATCCGCCGGAACGTCCTTGAGGGTTTCGACTTTACCCGAATTCCAGCGGATTTCGATGACGTCGGCTTTCGCCGCTTTGCCGAGACCGAAATGCACGCGCAAATCGTTTTGCGACAGGTAGCTCGTGCCGCTGCGGATTTCTTCGGTTTGCACGACGTTTCCGGTCGTCACACGCACGCGCGCGCCGATGGCGAGCGGATTTCCCGTGCGCGCGCCAAGCTCAAGCGTCAGCCAATGATTCGTTTTATCGCCTTCGTTTTTCAGAATCATCGGCGACGCGTCCAAATCTTCGACGACGATATCGACGTTTCCGTCGTTATCAAGGTCGCCGAACGCCGCGCCGCGCGACACGCGAAGCTCGGACAGCGCCGCGCCGCCCTGCGTGGTTGCGTTGCAAAAAGTTCCGTCCGCCTGATTAATATACAAAATTTTGCCCTGCCGGTAGCGCGCGCCCGACGAAATCTGGTCCATCTGCGGGTAAACGTGCCCGTTGACGGCAAATAAATCGAGCCAGGTGTCGTTGTCCAAATCGAAAAAGCCGGTTCCCCAACCGACAAAGGGGCGCGAAAACTGCGCAACTTTGGCGGCGAACGAGACGTCCGTAAAGTCGTATTTTCCGTTGTTGCGATAGAGCGTGTTGTACTCGTCAACGAAATTCGTCACGTAAATCGCAAAATTTCCCGTGTGCAGGTAATCGCCGACCGCGACGCCCATCGAGCCTTGTTCCGAACCGTCGCCGCTGACGGCGGTTCCCGAAATTAAACCTTCGTCCGAGAATTTTCCTTTGCCGTCGTTGCGATAGAAAAAGTTCGGCGTCGAATCGTTGGCAACGTAGAGGTCCGGTTTGCCCGTGTTTCCGAAATCCCCGAAAACCGGCTGCATTCCGTAAAATCCTTGCGAATCGTCGAGTCCGAGCTGCTTTGAAACGTCCGTAAAAGTGCCGTCGCCGTTGTTGCGAAAGAAGCTGTCGCCGGCGCCCTTTAGCCCGCGCGGACCGCACTGCACGTCGATTCCGCGAAACTTACAGGTCGGTAAGTTTCCGAAACCGGGCAAATCGTTGAATTTGAAATCGACGTAGTTGGCAACGTATAAATCCAGAAATCCGTCGCCGTCCGCGTCGCCGAACGCCGCGCCCGCCGACCATCGACCGTCCGCGACGCCGGCTTGTTTTGTGACGTCCGTAAAAGTGCCGTTGCCGTTGTTTTTATAAAGGACGTTTCCGCCGAGACACGTCACGTACATATCGGGAAAACCGTCGTTGTTGTAATCGGCGACCGCGCCGCCCATCGCGTAGCCGGGGTAGCCGACGCCCGTCTTGTCGGTCACGTCCGTGAACGTCCCGTTGCCGTTATTGCGGTAAAGCAAACTTTTTGACTTTTCGTTTTTCAAAGCCATTTCGACCGTCGGCGCGTTGGTAAAATAAATGTCCAGCCAGCCGTCGCGGTCGTAATCAATCAACAGCACGCCGCCCGACATCGATTCGACAATGTATTTTTTTTCCGGCGCGGAAGTATGCACGAATTTGATGCCCGTCTGGCTGTAAACGTCCTTTAATTGAGGAACCGGGCGGTCTTTGCAAACGTCCGATTGCGCCAAAATTATTTGACTGAAAAAAATCGGGATAAAAATTAGCGGAGTCAGAATTTTCTTAAATTTCATTACATTCCGTTTTTTGCGGGATTTTTTAGTTTCTGAAAAATATCGAGATGTTTTTTTGCCAATTCGCGCTCGCCGAGGATGTTGTAAACCCGGCTCAATTGAAAATGCGTCTCGGCGTCGGCGGCGTCGAGCGCGACGGCTTTTTCCAGCACAATGCGCGCCTTTGCCTCGCTGCCCGACTGCATGTAAACCGTTCCCAAATCGCGCAGCGCCTGCGGATATTCGGGCGAGATTTTAACCGTTTCTTCCAGATATTCGACGGCTTTCGCCGTATCGCCGAGCGCTTTATACGAAAGCCCGAGCTGGTAAGCGGCTTCCGCATTATTCGGATTTGCCGTCAAACAGCGCTGCATCTGCGCGCGCGCCTGCTCCAGTTTATCGGTTTGCGCCGCCCAGGTTAAACCGAGCGCGACGCACGCCTTTGCGTCGTCGGGGCGGGCGGCGAGAAATTTCGTCAGCGCCGATTCCGCCTGCGGCAAGTTATTGTTTTGAAGCGAAGCCGCGCCGTAAAGATATAAAAAATCGAGATTGTCCGGCTCGATTTCCAGTAATCTTTCGGCGGCGCGAACAGCTTTTGACGGGTAACTCGCACGCAGCGCGGCGACCGCCGTCTGACCTAAAATTTGAATATCGTTCGGGTTGTCGGCAGCGGCTTTTTCGAGCAGTTCGAGCGCCTCTTTCGGATTGCCGAGCTCGTTTTCGAGCAATGCTTTAACGAACAGAAATTCGCCCGCCGGCGGCGCTGATTTTTCGGCTTCCGCGAGGTGAATTTTGGCGTTCGGAAAATCTTTCAGGTAAACTTCCGATTTGGCGAGAAGCACCAGCGCTTCCGCGTTTTTTACCGGTGAAGCCGCGAGCGGGCGAAGTAATTCAACCGCTTCTTTGTGCATCCCGGCGGCGCTTAAAACTTCCGCGAAACGGACGGCGGCTTTCGGATTTTGCTTTGCCAAAGCGGTCGCCGCCGGAAATAACGATTCGAAATTTTTCTTATCGCCCGCCGCCAGATAACAGCGCGCGCGAAACGCGAGGGCATCGCCGTTCTTGATTTTCGGCGGCAGTTTTTCCGCCGCCGCCAGCGCCCGCGCGCAATCGCCGACCAGCGCCTCGGTCTGCGCCAGATTGAGCCGCACGGTATTGTCCGTGATTTCGCTGTCGGAAATGTTACTTAGAATCTGCCGTGCCGGCTCGTTTTCGCCCGCTTGAAAGTGCGCTAAAGCCAGGTTCAATTTCGCGGGAAGCAAGTTCGGGTTGAGCGTCAAAGCTTTTTGCGACAGCGATTTTGCTTCCGTCAGGCGATTTTGTTTGAGCCTTAACCGGGCGAGCAAAAGAAATCCGTTCGCGTCCTTCGGATTGGCGACGACGTAGCCGAACAAATCTTTTTCGACCGCCGCAAAATTCCCTTCATCGATGCTTTTCTCAAAACGCGCCAATGCGCTCTGCCCCGACGCGGCAAGCGCGACCGAGAAAATAAACAAAAATATCTTTGTGCATCGAGATAATTTATTGAGGATTGTTTTCATTTATTCCCATCGGCGAATCGTTGTTTTTTCTGTTTGCCGTCTTTAATTCCTGATAGCGTTTAAGCTCGCGGTCGGCATCTTCCTTTCGTCCGCTTTTGCGGTAAGCGATACTCAACTGGTAATGAATAAAATCTTTGTCCGGGTCGGCGGCGGCGGCGGCTTCGAGCTGCGCGACGGCTTTCTCGGTTTCGCCTTTTTCGAGGTAGATTTTTCCGAGCTGGTAGCGCGCGTCGGCGTAATCGTCCTTCAGGCTGATTGATTCTTCGAGAATGGCAATCGTTTTGTCCGGCTCGATTTTCCTTTCAATCAGGGTGAGCGCGAGGTGATATTTTGACGAGGCGTCGGTCGGATTGAGCGCCAATTCGCGCGCGAAGGATTTTTCGGCTTCGTCAAAGCGGTTCAGGCGAATCAGGCTTTGTCCCGTAAAATAATTCGCTTTTGCAGTATTCGGAGCAAGCGTCAAAACCGTCCGAAATTCTTTAACGGCTCTTTCATAATCGCCGAGAATCATAAAACCCTGCGCGGCGTAAAAAAGGGATTCCGCACTTTTCTGCGAGATTTCCGCCAGTTTATTGAAAACCGTCACGGCTTCCGGGTTGCGTTTGAGATGGACGAGCGAAATGCCGTAAAAGTAAGCTAATTCCGGCTTATTCGATAAATCTTTTTCAACCGGCTTGAGAGTTTCGACCGATTTCGCAAAATCCTTTATAAAATAATAGCTTGTGCCGAGCATCTGCCGGATAAGCGTATCCTGCGGGTTTGCCTTTAAATGTCTTGCCAGGGGCGCGACCGCCTTTTCAAATTGGGCGGCGCGAAAGCTGACGATTCCCCAGTTACGGTCTAATCCGGCAAAATCGGGTTTGAAACGCGCCGCCGCCGCAAAATTGTCGAGCGCGTCCGCGACGTTTCCGTTCTGCACGGCAATGACCGCGATATTGTGATAGGCTTGCGCCAGAATATCGCCGAGATAAAGTTTAATTTTCGAGATTTCGGCGCTTTTTTCGGGCGTCAGCTGTATTTTAGGATTTTCGATGCTCTCGATTTTATTACTCGTTGCGACGACCTGACCTAAAATCTGGCTGATTTCGTCGCGCGCGGCGCTGATTGATTTTTCCTGTAAATCACGCGCGATTTTCAGTTCCTTTTCGCCTTCTTCCCGGCGCCCGCTCTTGATTAAAAGCCGCCCGAGCAGAAAATGCGTACGCCGCGACTGAAAACCGTTGGCGGCGTCTTCTTTGGTCAAAGCAATCGCTTGGCGCAGATTTTTTTCCGCCGCCGCCAAATCGTTCAATTCCAATTGCGACTGCCCCAGAAAGAGAAACGTTTCCGCTTTCGACGGGTTGAGTTTGGAGGATTTTTCAAAATACCGGACGGCTTTTTGATGGTCGTTGACGGACGAAGCCGCCACGCCGGCGAAGAAATTGGCGTAGAAATCCTCGGGCGAGAGTTTTAATTCATCGTCAAAAGACTTACCGGCTTCCGGCAATCGCTCGCTTCCGCCGTGCTGCAGGATTACATAACCGAGAAAAAAATTTGCTTTCGCCTGTTTCGGATTGACGGCGAGCGCGCGTTTGAATTCGCGTTCGGCTTCCGCCGGGTAATTCGTTTTCTCGTACGCCTGTCCCAAAAGAATATGCAGCTCGGGACTTTCCTGCTTAAAAGTCGATTGTATTTCCTCAAAAAGCAATTTCGCGCGCTCGGTTTCTTTTAGATAAAGGTAGGTGAGTCCGAGCGCATAAGCGATGTCGAAATTCGGCGCGGCGGCGAAAACCTTTTCAAGCTCCGGCAAAGCGGCTTTGTAATCTTCGCGGTTAAAATAAATATTGCCCAAAATGTACCGCGCATAGGCGAATTTCGGATCGGCTTCGACCGACGATTTGGCTTCGTCCAAAGCCTTGTCCATCTCGCCGAGCCTCAGATAAGCGACGGCTAAATCAATTCTCACGCGCGGATTGTCGGAATAAAATTTCGAATCGGAAAGCAGTTTGACGGCTTCGCGGTATTTGCCCTCGTCAATCGCGAGGTTGCCGAATCTTTGCAAGCCGATGGCGACAATGGCGCGGTTTTCAATCAGCGCATTTTCCAAATCGCCGGAAATTTGAAAGGTTTCCGCCGCGCTGACGTGCTTTTTTAATTCGTCTTCCGGAGTCGGCGGAGTCGGTTTGACAGATGGATTTTGAGCGCGAAAGGTGAGCGCGAAGAAAAGTAAAATTAAAACCAATACTTTTGCGTTCATAGCGAGCGAAACCGAGATTTTTGTGAAATTTAAGGGTGAGCCAAATTATACCACAAAACAAAAATGGCAGAAAGATGAAGCTTAAAAAGCAAACTCAATCTTTCTGCCAGGTCTAAAGCGTTAAAGTTTTAGAAATAAAACTTCAACGCGTACTGAATTTCACGTGCGCCGCGTGTTCTGGTCGCAAGTCCGAAATTGCCGTTGTATGCCTGGTTCGCAGGCAAAGGAACGCCGGCAGAATTAGTAACTGCCGTAATCGTGTTGTTCGTCGCGCTGCAAGCTGCGTTTCCGCAGGCAACAAATCCGCTGTAGAACGAGCGGTCGATGTTATCGCCTCTGAACTGCGGCGTGTTGAACGCATTGAACATTTCGAGACGCAGCTGAATGCGTGACTGTTCGCCCAAGAAACTCTTCTTCAGCCATGACGGCGAAAAGTTCTTATAAATCGAAAAGTCAACGTTTTGCAGCGGCGGACCGAGACAGGTGGATTTCTTCGGCGAGTCCTGACCGATTTTGTAACCGACCACGGTGAACGCCGCCGGATTGATAAACCTCGTACCGAGCGGGTCTTCAATCGTACACGGCTGACCTGAGACGCGCAGCGGTCGCTGGTTCGCAACAGCCGTTCCGAGTCCGGTGACGCCTGCCGGGAATGCCTGGGCGGCACGCCAGTCGCGCAGGGCTGTATTACCTAATCTCGGCGTAATCGAAATTCCGCTTTGAATCTGAACGATTCCGGTCAATTCCCACCCGCCTAAGACAGCTTTCATAAACCCATTCGAACCTGTAAACTTCGGCAGGTTATAAATAAAGTTTGCGACAAAAATATGCGGGCGGTTAATGTCGGATTCGGCAAAGTCCAAATCGCGGTCATTGTTATTCAGGATGGCAAAATCACTTTTGCCGCCGCTCGAATCGCTCAGACCGAAATCGGCTCTCGATTTCGACCACGTATAAGCCGCCTGGAAGTTCAGCGTTTTTGCCAATCTGGTTCTAAACAAAACCTGCAAAGAATCGTAATCGGCTCTGCCGCCACGTTCGAAGATGTAAATCCCGCCGTAGTTTTTGAACGGACGGAACTGATTTGCAGCGTTTGCGTCGGCAGCAAAAGCAGCCGCCACGCGGTTTTGCGATAAAACCTGATTAACGTCGTAGTGCGTCAATTGCTTACGGGAGCGGTTGCCGACGTAGCCGACTTCCAGAACCGTATCCTTAAACAACTGCTGTCCGACTGAAACGTTGAACTGCAAAGAGTACGGCGTTGCCGCTCCCGGGCTTAAACCGTACTGCGGAGAACCGTTCGATGCCGCAGGGAGTCCGACCACACAAGGACCGCCGGTTCTTGCAGGAGCAGCGCCATTCGGACAGACCGCAAAGGTGTCCAGGGTGCGTTCACCGGCAATCGTTTTCGCAAACGGCGCATTAAGAGTCAGTGCCGCAAAAATCGGCGACGTTCTTTCGCGCAGGAAGAATTGACCGAAGCCGCCTCGAACGGCGGTTTTTCCGTTATTGAAAACGTCCCAGGCAACGCCTAAGCGCGGCGCCAGATTTTTGAAATTGTTTTCTCTGAGCGCGCGGTTTGAAAATTCAAGCGGCGTGCTCGCGCCCGGAATTCCGGCGCACGGGTTGGTGCCTTTCGGGACGACCAAGCCGTTGCACGGGTCGCTCGCCGGTCTTGACGCGTTGTAAGCTTCCGGCGAAAACGAGCTGATTAAATTACGTTTGTCGTACGGCTCGTAAAAGATGGAATAGCGCGCACCGAGTTCTAAAGTCAGATTCGGTTTAACTTTCCATGAATCGCCAAAGTAGAATTCGAGATTCTGGTAACGATTTTGACCGACCGGCATCGTATTGGTTTCGTTGAATCCGAAATACGTGCCTTTCGTCAAAAAGTCCGCCAGGACGTTGCCCGAACTGCCCTGACAGCAGCCGCCCGGACCCCAGAATTGAACCGCTTCGTTAGCCGGTCCCGAATCTTCGTTCTTCGCGGCAGTGTCATACAAAAAACCCATTTTCAGGGTGTGATTGCCTTTCACGGTCGAGAAATCGTCTCTAATCGAATAAATATCCAGCGCATTTCTAAACGGAATCTGCGCCCACAAGTCCGAACCGCTCGAAGAAGCATAGGGCGCGATGCCGCCCCAGAAAACCGGGTGCGGACGGTCGAGACCGTTGACCTTGGCGGAATCCGGATAAAAGCCGGGAATCGCGGTGTTAATTTCTCTGTTAATATCGCCGCCGCTGCCCGGGGTAATAATGATTCGGTTAGCCGAGTAAGAGAATTGGACTTCGTTGACCGATGTCGTTCCCAAATTCGAAGTCAACTTAAAGGCGGCTTGCTGCGAAGGCTGCTTCCAGTCGCTTTCGACGGTCGGAAATGCATCGTCGCCCCAGAGATTTCCGACCAGAACGGGAAAGCCGTTTGACCAGTCGTCTTTGGTGTAGCGCCCGAAAATCTTGTGTTTACTGGTGAGATTGTAGTCGATACGAATATTTTCTTCACGGAAGTTAATCGGTGAATTTAACGACGTTGACCAGTTGTCACAAGTTCCGGTGGAAACATTCGGCAACGGGTAAAGCTTCAAGAGCGCCAACCCCGCCGGACTCAAGTTTGCTGCCGGAAGGATTTGAGTCGCCGCGCCCGGACCGCTCGTAATCGCATTCGGCGAACAGCGCTGTCCATTGGCGGCAATCCGCGGCTGCGAGAAATTGCCCTGTCTTTCGAGCAATGTCGGCACGCTGCCGAAACGAGCCTGTCCGCGCGTTTCTTTGTTCCATTCCTGCGAATAGAAGAAAAACAGACGGTTTTTGATAATCGGTCCGCCGACGGAAAAACCATAGTCGTGGCGTCTCAATTTATCTTTAATGCCGCCGCGAGTTTTCGAGAAAAACTCAGCGGCATTAAGCGCGTCGTTGCGTCCGAAATAATAAACGCTGCCGTGAAAATCATTGGTTCCGCCGCGTGTCGAAATCGAGACGACGGCACCGGCAGCCTGCCCGTATTCGGGACCGTAACTGTTGCGCAGCGATTTGAATTCGGCAATTGCTTCGATTGAAGGAAACAACAAAATCGTACGGTTTGAACCTGTATCGTTGTTGTTGGCGCCGTCAGTCAAAAACAAATTGCTTTGCGACGAATTTCCGTTGACCGAAAAATCGACGCCGCCGAACAATCCCTTTTGTTTACTGTCCAGACTATCCTGCCCGGAAACACCGGGCTGCAACTGCGTGAGCTGGACGAAACTGCGTCCGTTCAGCGGCAATTCGCGCACCTGTTCGCCGGAAACGACCTCGCCGATCGTTCCGGTTTGGGTTTCAACCTGAACATTTTCCGCCGTAATGTTGACAACTTCGGTTCCTAAACCGGTTTGCAGCACAACGTCCTGGCGAGTAATATTCGCCACGTTGACAACAACATTCGTCACCGAAGTTTCTTTGAACCCCTGCTTTGTGACAACGACCTGATACGTCCCGATGCTCAAATTAGGAAAAGCATAGTTGCCGTCGGAGCTGGTCGTTATCGTTCTTTTCGCCCCTGTTTCAACCTGGGTCGCGGTGATGGTTGCATCTGGTACAACAGCACCGTTTTGGTCCGTGACGTTACCCGTCAACTGACCTGAAGTTCCGGTTTGAGCATTGATTCCGAGCGGAAACAAAAATAGCCCGAACAGAAACAGTAAAACTAGCCCTGAAAATACAAAATTATAATTCGTCGGAATTACCCGACGCCTATAATCCTGCAAGGGCATGATTACCTTATTCATAGAATTTCCTCCAAACTTAAATTACCCGTTAATTTTTAAAACTTATTTAGCCTTGGTTTTGAATATGCCAAAAGTCGAACAGCCACGATTCTCTGAAATAGAAAATCGTTAAAAATGCCAAAAATCCCTTATGTTTTCTGCAGTTTCCAGCTAATAAAAATGTTGTTGTTAAATACTTTGTTGTATGACCCAATAAAAGTTATTATGAATTAAATTATTTGTCAAGATTTTTAGCAATTTTTTTGGTCGAATTTGCAGATTTTTAACGATTTATCGGTTTTACTTCAAAATCCGGCGGCAATGTCGCCTCTGAAAAGGCAAATCAACCAACCGGCGGAGCGTTTTTTATAATGTAAAAACGCTTTATCTAAAGCACTGCTTGAGATATAAAAAAAACCGTCAAAATTGGTAAGACCAATTTTGACGGTTTTTTCGAACCTGTTTCAGACCTCGAAACCATCGTCTATCGCCATCGATTTTGTACAACGCTGCGCGAAAACATGGCAGAAAATCTCTCAGCGGCGGAATTCGATTTTTTGGATAACTTTAGAACGTCTCTCAAACAAAGGTCGGATTCGGCTTCTGTTTTTTATGAAAACCTAATCATTATTAAACATAAATCGCAGTCCCCGATTATAGGCTTCGGGTTTATTGCCGGCGTGTCTTTCGCCTTCGATAACTTTGGTTTCGAGCTTGAGCCCGTTGTAAGCGCGGCTTTTCAGAACGTCCATAAAGTTTTTAACCGGCGCGGTCAGCTCTTCGACGCTGCCGACCGAGATAGAAAGCCTGACGGGTAAATTCTTATTTCCCTCCTGCGCGAATTTCTGTTCCTGTTTAAAAGAAAAATTATCGTCGTAGGAAACCGCCGGAGCGGCGGCGACGCAGCCGTAAAACAATGCGGGCTCGCTAAAAAGCGCATAAAGCGTGAATAAACCGCCGTAGGAGCTGCCCATCAGGATACGTTTTGACGAATCCGCCTGGTAGTTTTTCTCGATGAACGGAAAGACTTGCGTTTTGAGAAAATCGAGAAATTTCGGCGCATCGCCCGAACCCGGCACGCCCGCGACGGCGGTCGGTGTATAGTCCATCGCGCGCAGCCGGTCGTAATCCGGATTTGCGCCGGAATAAGTAATTCCCACGATAATCATCTCGGGCACGAATTTATCGTAGTGCAGACCGCCGTAAACCGAATCGAGCAGCTTAAAATCCCATTGCCCGTCGAGGACGAATAAAACCGGATATTTCTTTCCGGCTTTAAGTTCGGGCAGCTGCAAATACAAATCATAAGTGCGCCCGGTCTGTTTCGATTTCAGCGTGCGGATGTGGCTCCCGGCGATGACCACGCCCGGAAATTTTTCCGCCTGCGCCGGGCTTTTACACACCAGAACCAGCAGAATGCAGAATAATAGAACCGCTCTGCGGCAGATTATTTTCATATTCATTTTCTCCGATAAATTAAAGTTTTCAACACTACTTTTCGGCAATCTCGAAATTCCCGCCCGCCGGAATCTGAAATTTTCCCGACACGACGCCGGTCGTCGCGGCATCGGCGCGTCCCGTAAAGCCGGGTTGTTTGCCGCCGACGCTCAACACGAAATCACCGGGTTCGATGACGCGCTTCCCGTTATCTAAAATGACCGACATCTGGCGCGGCGCGAGCGTGAACGAAACTTTTCGTTTTTCGCCGGGTTTGAGAGAAATTCTTTCAACGCCCGCCAGATTGCGAATCGCAACCGGAACCGAGGCGGCGGAATCGGTTAAATAAAGCTGCACGACTTCATCGCCCGCCAGCGCGCCGGTGTTTTCGACCTCGACGCTGACCGTTAAATTTTCGCCCGCTTTGATTTTATTTTTCAGCTTTAAGCCGGTGTACGAAAATTTCGTGTAGCTCAGACCGTAGCCGAAAGGATAGAGCGGCTCGCCTCTGAAATACCGGTAGGTTCGCCCTTCCATTTTGTAGTCGTCAAACGGCGGAAGCTCGGCGACGGATTTATAGAAAGTAACGGGCAGCCGTCCCGCCGGATTGTAATCGCCGAACAAAACATCGGCAATCGCGTTGCCGCCTTCCTCGCCCGGATACCACGCGTCGAGAATTGCCCCGACATTTTCCGATTCCCAGTTGACCGCCAGCGCGCTGCCGCCCATCAAAACCAGCACGACGGGTTTGCCGAGCGACTGAACGGCTTTGATTAATTCTCCCTGCGCGCGCGGCAGCGCAATATCGGTGCGGTCGCCGCCGCGAAAACCTTCGAGCCGGACGTCCATTTCCTCGCCTTCGACGACCGGCGAAATTCCCATCACCATGACGACCGCGTCCGAGTCGGACGCTTTTTCCAGAGCGTCTTTACGCAGTCGCGCCTCGGCGGTCGGCGGCGTCCAGACCAATTTCGCCGAAGCGTAATGATTCGCGTTTTCGGTGTATTCAATCCGAATATCGTACGCCCGACCGGCTTCCAAATTAATTTCCTTAAACACATTGCGGGTGCGTGGATTTTTGACTTCTTCGATAAAAAGATTTCCGTCCAGATAAATCCGCACGCCGCCGTTGCTGCGCCAGCCCAGGTTGTAATTCCCCGATTCGGGCGCGACGATTTTGCCCGTCCACCGAACCGCGAAATTGTCGTCGTTTAGCTCTTTTGCCGGACTCGTCGCCCCCCAGTTGAAATTGATTTGCTCGTCGTTTCTATCGAGCGCGGGCGCGCCCTTAAATTCGCGGTTGTTAAAATACTCGCCGCGCAAACCTTTGATGTTTCCATTTAACAACGACTCGGTCGCGACCGGCTCGGAGGCGACGCCCGTCGGGTACATTCCCGGCGAATAGAGAACCCGCGTCGCGGGCGAAACTTTGTTTTTAATGCCTTCGAGCGGCGTGAAGCTGCGCGACGGCTGCCCGTTGTAATTTCCAAGCAGAACGTCCGGGTCGTTCGCATTCGGACCGATGACGGCAATCGTCTTCAAATCCTTTCGGAGCGGCAGCGTGTTTTTATCGTTTTTCAAAAGCACGAGCGATTCGCGCGCCGCTTCGAGCGACAGTGCACGGTGCGCCGCCGAATCGTTTTCCGAAAAAGGAATCTGCGCGTATTTCACCATTTCGGGCGGGTCGAACATGCCCAGACGGAAACGAATCCGCATCAGATTTTTAACCGCCGCGTCGATTTCCTTTTCCGTAATAAAACCTTTCTGCACGGCTTCCGCCAGGGATTTGTACTCGCCGCCGCAGGTTAAATCCGTGCCTTTTTTGACGGCGACGGCGGACGCCTCGGCTTCTGTTCCGACGAATTTGTGCCCTTTCCAGATGTCGTCAATCGCGCCGCAATCCGAAACGACGTGCCCTTTAAATCGCCACTCGCCGCGCAGGATTTCCTGCATCAGGCGCGTGTTCGCACAAGCCGGTTCACCATTCGTACTATTGTAGGCGCACATCACGCCCGCCGCCTCGCCTTCGAGAATCGTCCGGCGAAAAGCCGGCAGATACGTTTCGCGCAAATCTCTTTCCGAAACGGCGGCGTTAAAACCGTGGCGCTCGGGTTCGGGTCCGCTGTGGACGGCAAAATGTTTGACGGTCGAAACGACTTTCAGATAATTCGGGTCGTCGCCCTGCAAGCCTCTGACGAACGCGGTCGCGAGCTTTCCGGTCAAAAACGGGTCTTCGCCCCACGTTTCCTGCCCGCGTCCCCAGCGCGGGTCGCGAAAAATGTTGATGTTCGGACTCCAGAAAGTTAAACCCTTGTAGCGTCCGCGCTCGCTGCGGCGCTCGAATTCGTGATGCTTGGCACGGGCTTCGGTCGAAATTACGTCCGAAACCTGCCGGATTATCCGGTCGTTAAAAGTTGCCGCCAGCCCGATTGCCTGCGGAAAGACGGTCGCGATTCCGGCGCGCGCGACGCCGTGCAAGCCCTCGTTCCACCATTCGTATTCGGGAACGCCTAATCGCGGAATCGACGGCGCGGCGTTCTGCATCTGCGAGATTTTTTCTTCCAGAGACATCCGCGCAACCAAATCGTCAACGCGCCGGTCGACGGGCAGTTTCGGATTTTTGTAAGCCGGTAAAGCGTCTGCCTGCGCCGCGACCTTTTCCGGCGTCGGGAAAAAAGACGGGAGAACAACTAAAATCAAGCCCAAAGATAAGAGACGGTGACGAATTTTCATATTTTCCTCGAATGAATGCTTACGCTAAATTTAACTGCAAACGCGTCACCGAAGACGGTGCGAAGCTGAAAACGAGCGTGTCGTTCTTAAACGTGACCGTTTCACCGCGCGGCTCGACGGCGCGCGGATTTTCGAAAGTATTGTAAGCATGAGCATCGCCTGCCGAAATAATCTGCGCCGCGCCGGACAAGATTCGCGCGCCGCGAATGACGATTTCCGTCTCGCGCTTTTCGCTCAAATGCGGGTTCGTCACGGTCAACGTCAATTGTTTGCCTTTCACGGACGCCGAGCCTGACAAGCCCCATAAACCGGCGGGTTTACCGTTGCGGTCGTAAGAAATCTGCGGCACGCTGAAAACGGCGCGGACGTTTTTTGCGCTCATGTGCGGCACGTACATTTCAAAAACGTGATAGGTCGGCGTCAGCAAAAACTTGTCGCCGTCCGTCAGGAAAAGCGAATGCAGGCAATTAACCAATTGCGCAATATTCGCCATCACGATTTTGTCGGCGTGACGGTTAAAAATATCGAGCGAAAGCGCCGCCACGAGCGCGTCACGCATCGTATTCTGCTGTCCCAAAAGATGCGCCGGTTTCAATTCCGTTCCCGGTCGATGCCACGAACCCCATTCGTCGACCGCGATTTTGACGCGGTGCTGGCGGTCGTATTCGCCCATAATCGTCCAGTGTTCCTGAATAAAGCGCTCGATTTTGTCGGCTTCGTGCAGCAATTCATAATATTGCTCGGTGTTGAATTTCACGGCGTCGCCTTTGGCGTCGTTCCAGTCGTTCGTTCTGCCGCCCGCGACGTTCCACGAATAATGGTGAATGCCCCAGCCGTAAATATTATTGAAAGTATCCGCGCCTTTTTCACGCATCCGTGAGAAAAACCCGCGCGTCCAGTCGAGATCGTCGCTGCTCGCTCCGGCGCCGATATACTTGAGCGGCACATTGTAGCCCGGAACCGACGCCGTAAACCGGCGAAATTCCTGCGCGTATTCGTCGGGAAGTAGGTTTCCGCCGCAGCCCCACGATTCGTTGCCGATGCCCCAGAATTCGACGCCGAACGGCTCGCGGCTGCCCATCGAACCTTTTTCGCGCACGTCAGCGAGCGTCGTCGTCCCGGCGGGAGAATTGCAGTATTCGACCCATTCGTAAAAATCCTGTCCGGTTAAACCGCGTAAGTTCGCAGCTAAATATGCCTTGCCGCCGGCGAGCTGGCAAAAGCGCATAAATTCGTTCGTGCCGAACTCGTTCGGCTCGATGCGCGACGTCGAATTGAGCGGCACGTCTTTGCCCGCGACGCCGTACCAGAAATTCGTGCGGCGCGGACGTTTCGCGCGCTCGCCGATGCCGTCGCGCCAATTGTAGCTGTCGGCAAAACAGCCGCCCGGATAACGAAACAGCGGCGCTTTGATGCGTCTCAGGGCTTCTATCAAAGATTGCCGGATGCCGTTAATGTTTGGAATCCGCGAATTTTCGCCGACCCAGATTCCGTCATAGACGACACCGCCCAAATGTTCGACAAAATGCCCGTAAATATTGGGCGAAATGTCGGCAACCGGTTCGTTGACCAAAATTTCGACGCGCGCGTCGGCTGCCCGCGAAGAACGCGGAAACCCGAGCGCCAAAGCGCCCGCTGCCGTGACGAGCGAGCTTTCCAAAAATTCTCTTCTTCCTAAAGTTTTCATATTGATAAAATAGGTCTGCTCTCCTTTCCAAATTTAAAACCCGAACTATTTGTGATTTTCGTCGAAGCTTCCCGCGCCGCGCGCAAAATCGTCGAGTAAATCTATTTTTTTATATTCTTCGAGCGTCCTTTGCGGTTTTTCGACGCCCGCCGGCAAAGGCATCTTTGAAAATGTCTGAAAATAACTCAAACTCGCATCTTTCCACCAAACGCCGTCGCGTTCCTGAATCGCCAGTTTCCGCGCGACCGCCGCATGCCGTTCAGGGTCGATAAAGCCTTTCAAAGCATCCCAATCTTTTCTCGCCCGCCGCACCCAATCGACGCCGCGCTGGTAATGCCGCGCCAATTCGTCCCAGAGCGCTGCGCCCGACCGCAGACGATAATTCCAACGGGCGTGATGAAACCACAGGAGATATTTTTCGGGCACGGTTTTCAAATTTGAATACGTGCTGCGCACCGGCGGAAAATATTGACTGACGGTGTTGCTGCCGGTTGCAGTGCGGTCGAATCCGATACCGGTCCGGTCGGCTTTGTTGTAGTAAACCGGATTCCAATCCTCGCGGTCATAGGAATTCCACCACGGCGCGGGACCGTAATGATGCCCGCCCCACATCTGGTGATGAAGCCCGAGCGGCGTCATATAATCAACCGCCGCGTCGCGGGATTCGAGCAGAATTTTCCTGATGACGGAGACGGCTCGCGGCTCGCGCGTGAAAGTCATTTTTATCCATTCGTCGGCAATCTCGGCGGAAGAAATTTCGTGATTCCACGCGAGGCGTCCAAACGCGTACCAGTTTGCCTGCAAAAAATCGTGTCCCGTCCAATTTTTATCCGTTCCCGTGTTGGCAACCCCGGCGATACCGGTCAGTTTCGCCCGGAAAAGACTTCCGTCCGCGATGCGCGCGACCGTCGAACCTTTCCCGCGCGCAAAAGTATCGGCGGTTAAAAATTCGCGCCACATTTCGGAGAGAAAAACCAGATGATTTGAAAACCCGAGATATTCCTGCGTGATTTGCAGCTCGGGCGCGACTTGTGTTTCCGGCATCGCGCCGAAAAGCGGGTGAAACGGCTCGCGCGGCTGAAAATCGACGGGTCCGTTTTTGACCTGTAAAAGCACGTTCGGCGCGAATTTTCCGTCAAACGGCTGCAGGTTTTCAAAAGCCGCGCCGGCGCGGTCGTAGCCCGGTTTCGCGTCGTAAACAAACGCCCGCCAAATCACGACGCCATTATGCGGGGCGAGCGCTGCCGCCAGCATATTCGCGCCGTCGGCGTGCGTGCGATTGTAGGTTCGCGGTCCCGGCTGCCCTTCGCTGTTGGCTTTCACCAAAAAACCGCCGAAATCGGGAATGATTTTGTAAATCTCGTCCGCTTCTCGTTTCCACCAATTTTTGACGCCTTCATCGAACGGGTCGGCGGTTTTCAGCCCGCCAATCTCGACCGGCGCGGAAAATCGCGCGGAGAGATAAACTTTTATTCCGAACGGGCGAAAAACATCGGCGATTGCCCGAACTTTATTTAAATATTCGGTCGTTAAAATTTGCGCGCTTGCATTGACGTTGTTCAAAACCGCGCCGTTAATTCCAATCGAAGCATTGGCGCGCGCGTAATCTTTCAGACGCGAATCGACTTGCGCCGGCAACTCCGCCCAATTCCACAAAGATTTTCCGGCATACCCGCGCTCGATTGAACCGTCCGGGTTGTCCCAATGATTCAACAGTCGTAGTTGAATTTTCGGTTTTTCCGTAATGTTTAAGTTGGCGAGCGGCTGCCCGGTTTGCAGCCGACGCAAAAAACAAAATGTGCCGTAAAGCGCGCCCGTCGCGCTGTTGGCAGCGATAATCGTGACGTTTTTATTTTCGATTTTGAGCGAACGAATTATAAAACCTTCCGTGCCGAGATTGGCTAAAGACGACCGCAAAACTGCAATAAACCCGGAAGTTTCGGGCGTTCCGACAATCAACGTTCCGTTATTTATAGTTTCGCCCGGCGGTAATTTTTCGCCCAATAAACCTTCGAAGCCCGTTTCAAGCTCGCTTTGAATCGCCGTAAAAGTCGCCGATTTACCCGCGATGACAATCGATTTGATTTGCGAGCGGTAATTTTTTGCCGCCGCGCCGGAAAGCTTCTCGTAACGCAGCCACAATCGATAACCGTCTTCGGCTTGCGCCTGAAAGCCGAGCAGCCCGCAAACCATCACGCAAAAAGTGATCGAAGATTGCAGGCGGCGAAGATTTTGATTTTTCATTATTTGCCTTGAAAAATCTGCTGAATATATTCGGGCGGCGCGGGCGCTTCAAACTTTTTGCCTTCGCTGAAAGCCCAGTGCCCGAGCCAGTCGGACGTCGGCGCGTAGCGTTCGGGAAAACGATAAACCGCGTCCCGTAAGGCTTCATCGACCGTGACGAACCCGTAGCCTTTGTCTTTGAAAATTTTTATTAAAGCCTCGAAATTATCCGCGTTCAGCTCGTTGGCGTGAAGCAAAAGAATATGTTTAATCGGTCGGCTGAAAAGCCCGTCGGCAGCCCTTTCGCTCGCCTCGATTTTGCGCGCGACAAATTTCAGGTAATCTTCCGCGACGCGTTTTTGCAGAGCTTTATCATTTTCCTTCAGAGATTTCGCGTAGGCTGCGAGAAACATCCAATCCATTGTGTCCATCGTCACCGGAACGGGGCGATAGCCGCGCTCCGCGATAAATTTTTCAAACGCGTCTTCCTGCTCGCGCGTGTCGCCCATCTGTAAAAAAGGGTGGCGAAAATAACGTATGTTTTTTGGTTTTACCAATAGTCTCGTGACTGCTTCGCCGCGAATAAAATCGTCCTCGTAAGCCGCCAGCGAAGCGCCCTTAAAGCCGAGATGCGAAAAAGTGTGATTGCCCAGCTCGACGCCCGAATCGTTCCACATTTTCAAAACGGCAATCCGCGCGTCCGTTTCGCCCGGCGCGTAGAGCAGCGATTCATTGACAAAACCGACCATCGGAATTTGATTTTTCTTAATCACGGTCAGAAGCTTTCCCGTCATTTCCTGCAATCGTTTGATTTCGATTGACGGTCCGTTGAGCGGTAAATCGTCGATGGTAAACGCAATTGCTTTATCTTGCGCCGCGCCTCGCTGCAAACAATTCAGAAAGATCAGGTTAAAAAGAATCAGAGAAAAAATTTTACCTTTCATAGCAATTTTTATTTTGCCGGCAGAACGCCGTTTTTACGCAGGAATTCCCGAATCGAGGCAAAACTGTCAACCAATTGCTGGCGGTTGAAACCGCCGTGACCGGCGCCTTTCAAGGTCACGAATTGATTTGTGACGCCCGCCTTTTCGAGCGCCGCGTGAAATCTGACCGCCTGCGAATAAGGCACGATATCGTCGCGGTCGCCGTGAAACGTGATAATCGGCGGCAGACCGGCGCGAACGTAATTTATCGGCGAAACCGCACGGGCAAGCTCCGTGCGGTTTTTCGCGCTCCCGAACCATTCAATCGCGTAATGTTTGGCGTTTTCGCCGTCCAGCAAATCGGCGACATCCGTGATGCCGTAAAAATTAACAATCGCGGCAACTTTCAACTGCGGCTCGCTTGCCTGAGTCCAGCGCGTTTCATCGACGGTCGGGCAGGCGCGGTCGAACTCGTTTTTGTCGGGCAGGATTCCCGTCATTAACGCCAGATGCCCGCCCGCCGAACCGCCCGTCAGAACGATTTTTGAAGTGTCGAAATTATACTGTTTCGCCTGATAAAACGCCCATCTGAGCGCGCACCGACAATCTTCGACCGCTGCCGGAGCAGGCGAATTTTTTGCCAGCCGGTATTCGACATTGACAACCGCCCAGCCCATCGAAAGATACGGCAGCAGCTGCATTACATTGCGCTCTTTTTCGCCGCCGACCCAGCCGCCGCCGTGAAAAAGCATCAATACCGGAACCGCTCTTTCGCGCTTTTTGGGCAGATACAAATCGAGCTTCAAATCCGTGTTGTTCGCCGTCGAATAAGTAATGTTCGGCGTGATGTCGTAATCGGCAAACGCCCAATCCGCCCAATTATCCGCGCCGGGAGCTTTGTTCTGAGCCATAACAAAAGGTGAACAGCACAGAAACATTAAATTAATAGCCGTCAGAAAAAAAATTTTATGCTTTAACATCAGTTTTTCCTTATTTCCGTCTGAATGATGATTGATACGGTTTTTGCTCGCTAAAAGCTTGAAACTAAAGACTCTCAAAGCATCAAAAACTCAAGACCGGCAAATTTTTCTTGAAGATTTCAAACTTATCACTTAGAATACTTTCATCAGTTTTAGGGAATCTCTCGCTAAGCTACTAAATAAGAAAAGAAACAACGGTCTGTTAATTATAGATTTTATTCGGTTACTTTTGCTAGTCCCTACAACAAAGTTTTGCGCTCGAAGTTTTCTTAAAACTATCTCACAGACAGGTCAGTAGAAGAAAGAGTAAAACGTGCAGGATTCCAAATTTTTACGGTCGAGAGCGACAAGCGATTCAAGCCGCTCGTCAAAAACCGGGGCTCAGCTTTAGTTTCAGGAAGGAAAATTTATCAGCGAATTATTATGAAAAAAAATAAAACATCTCGTTCGGGCAAGCGATTTTTAGTCGTCAGTTTCACCATGCTGCTTGTTTTTTTCGCCAGTCTTAACTTTCAAAATAAATCACGGGCGCAAACGGATTTGCCTTATAAAAACGCGAATCTTTCTCTCGACGAGCGCGTTCGTGATTTGCTCTCGCGGATGACTTTGGAAGAAAAAACGGCGCAGATGATGTGCGTCTGGATGCAGAAACCGAACGACAACAGCCGCGTGCCGAAAGAGCAGATGCCGTTCGGCGGCAAATTTTCACCCGCCGCCGCCAAACAGTTAATGCCGGACGGCATCGGGCAATTTGCCCGCCAGCGCGAGCTTTTAGGTCCCCGCGAATCCGCCGAATACGCCAACGCCGCGCAAAAATGGCTCAAGGAAAATACGCGTCTCGGCATTCCGGCGGTTTTTCACGACGAGATTCTGCACGGCAATATGTCGAGCGGCTCGACGGTTTTCCCGACGCCGCTCGGGATGGCGGCAAGCTGGGACACGGATTTGATTTCGCGCGTGTTTACGGTCGCCGCGCGGCAGACGCGGCTGCGCGGGACGCATCACGTGCTCGGACCGAATATGGATTTGGCGCGCGAAGCCCGCTGGGGAAGAACGGAAGAAACCTACGGCGAAGACCCTTATCTGACTTCGCGAATGATTGTCGCGCTCGTGAAAGCCATTCAAGGCGGCGCGACTTACGATAATCCGAAAATCGACGGCACGCACGTGATTGCGACCGGCAAGCATTTTGCCGGTCACGGGCAGCCCGAAGGCGGCACTAACATCGGTCCGATTAATTTGTCGGAAAGACTTCTGCGCGAAACGCATTTCGTACCGTTCGAGGCGGCGGTCAAAGAAGCCAGCCTGTTCAGCATCATGCCCGCGTATCACGAAATCGACGGCGTGCCGGTTCATACAAACAAATGGATGCTCGATTCCATCCTGCGCAAAGAATGGGGATTTCGCGGCACGGTCGTGTCGGATTATTACGCGATGACGCAGTTGATGGAGCTGCACCACGTTGCCGCCGATAAGTCGGACGCCGCGCGGCAGGCGCTCGAAGCCGGTCTCGACGTTGAGCTGCCGGATATGGATGTCAATAAGACGCTGGTCGAACAGGTAAGGGCAGGAAAAATCCCCGAAAGCTTGATTGACCGGGCGGTTTCGAGAATTCTTTATCAAAAATTTCAGCTCGGACTTTTCGAAAATCCGTACGTCGATGCCGAAACGGTTGCGAATAATATAGACACGGCGGAAGACCGCAAACTGGCGGCGGAAGCGGCAGAGCGCTCGATTGTTTTGCTGAAAAACGAGAAAAACGTGCTGCCGCTCGACCGCACGAAGCTGAAATCAATCGCCGTCATCGGACCCAACGCGGCGCGCGCTCACTTAGGCGGCTACACCGACCCGAATCCGCCGCGCACGGTCAGTCTGCTGGACGGAATTAAAAACAAGCTCGGCAGCGCGGTTCGGGTAAATTACGCGGAAGGCGTGAAAATCACGAAAGAAGGCGGCAACTGGTTCGGCGATACCGCCACGCTGAACGACGAAGCAGACGACCGCCGCCTGATTGCCGAAGCCGTCAACGCGGCAAACAATTCGGACGCGGTGATTCTTTCAATCGGCGGCAACGAAGACACGAACAAAGAAGCATGGGCGCCGAATCACCTGGGCGACCGCGATTCTTTGGAGCTTGTCGGACGGCAAAACGATTTGGTCAGAGCGATTTTGGCGACCGGCAAACCGACGGTCGTTTTCCTGACGAATTCGGGACCGCTGGCAATTAACTACGTCGCGGAAAATGTGCCGGCGATTCTTGAGGGCTTTTATCTCGGCGAAGAAACCGGCACCGCCGCCGCGGACGTGATTTTCGGCGATTACAATCCGGGCGGGAAATTACCGGTTTCGTTTCCGCGTTCGGTCGGACAATTGCCGGTTTACTACAACGCCAAACCGACGGCGCGGCGCGGCTACGCGTTTTCGACGACGCAGCCGCTTTTCCCGTTCGGTTTCGGTTTGAGCTACACGACTTTCAAATACTCGAATCTGAAAATCGCGAAACCGAAAATCGGCGCGGGCGAAGAAACGACCGTCACCGTAGACGTTACCAACACCGGCAGCCGTCGCGGCGATGAAGTCGCGCAGATGTATATTCACGACGAAGTCAGCTCGGTAACGCGTCCCATCAAAGAGCTGAAAGATTTTGCGCGCGTTTCAATCGAACCCGGACAAACAAAAACCGTCAGATTCACGGTGACGCCCGCCAAGCTGCAGTTTTACAACCGCGAAATGAAACGAGTGGTCGAACCCGGCACATTTCAAATTATGGTCGGCGGAAATTCCGTCGATTTGATAAATCAAACTTTAGAAGTCGTCGGAAATTAAAACCGGCGAAATATTGGAGAAATAAAAAGATGAACAATGGAAAGTATAGCCCGCAACCGGCAGACAAATTCACCTTCGGACTGTGGACGGTCGGAAATCGCGGCGCCGACCCTTTCGGCACTCAGGTCAGAGAAAAGAAATCGCCGCTTCAATTAGTCGAGCTGCTCGCCGAAGTCGGCGCTTACGGCGTCAATTTTCACGAT